>NZ_JBFHHX010000019.1:0-32063 GCF_041596795.1 Lutibacter sp. | reverse complement strand
TATAGCTAAGGTAAAATTTTTGTAATGTTTAAAAAGCCAGTTCAATATTTTAGAGAACGATAATAATCCAACCACTGCTCCTGCAGCAACTGTTGCTAATAATTTAAAATCTTTATCATGAATAGCATCTAAAACAGGTTTATATGCTCCTAAAAGCACTAAAATAAATGCTCCTGAAATACCTGGTAAAATCATAGCGCAAATTGCTAAAGCTCCAGCTAAAAACATAAATAATAGCGATGAATTCTCGTCTACCATGGGTTGTAATGTAGTTATGTAAAAAGCACCTACAGCTCCAATAATTAACAATACCACAGTACCAATTTTCCACTCTGTTATTTGTTTTGCCACATATAAAATACTTGCTAAAACCAATCCAAAAAAGAATGACCATACTAAAATTGGTTCATTTTCTAATAAATAGGAGATTATTTTAGATAAGGATAAAACACTAATAAAAATTCCTGATAAAAGGGCAACTAAAAAATTACCGTTTACTTTTTTCCAAGCGGCTTTAAAACCTTCCTTTTTTAATACTTTTAATGTATCAAAATTAACCGAACTAATGCTTTCTAAAAGTTCTTCGTAAATTCCTGAAATAAATGCTATTGTACCTCCAGAAACACCTGGAACTACATCTGCAGCTCCCATTGCCATTCCTTTTAAGGTTATTATAAAATATTGAAATAAGTTTCTTTGTGCCATTTGTCTGTTTATGATTTCTGACAAATGTAACATTTTTATATGAAGTTTATTTGAAATTATAAATCACTTCTAGAACATTTTCCATTTCATAAACATCTGGAAATAGTTCTTTAATTATAGAGTGATATTCAAAGTCTATTTTTAACGCTTTTTTTAAGTGTAAATCACCTTTTTTGGTGTTTTTAAATTTGTAATATAAGCACGCCAACCTATAATCTATTTCAGCAAAATCTTTAAAATAGGTTTTAGCTTTTTTCAAATACACCAAAGCATCTTCAAACTCTCCTAGAAAACATAAAACATCGCTTAAACCTATCCAAATAATTAAATCGTAATCTTGTAAAAGAATACAGTTTTCAAAAGCTTCAACTGCCTCTTCAAATAAATTTAATTTTAAATTAATTTCAGCAAATTTTCTCCAATACGCAGGGTTTTGGTCGTCAATTTCTATAGCTTTATTAATATTGTATAATGCTTTGTTGTAATTTTTACGTTTTAAATAAATCTCGGTAATTGCTATCCATCCTTTATCTAATAACGGATCTTCGTGCACTGCCTTTTTGTAAAACTCTATAGCTGGAGTCGATTTTTTTAAGCGCTCATAACATTCTCCTATTCTTAAAAATGCAAAAGCTGTTGGATCATCTAACTTTATAGTAATCTTATAATTTTCAATGGCATCTTCCCATAAATTAAGTTGCTCTAAGGTTTTTGCCTTTTCTAAATAAGCTCCTACAAAAACTTCATCAATTAAAACTGCATAATCAAAAGCTCTTAACGCTTCTTTATATTGTTCTAATATAAAATGTTGTCTTCCTAATTGATGCCAGGCAACCTCACTATATGGATCTTTATCTATATAACTATTAATGTAAACTATTGCTTCTTGGTGTTTGCTTTGCATATCAAAACAATAAATTACATTGTATAAAGAAGAATAATCTTCAAAATCTATCTCTAAACACTTTTCAAAATTTAAACGGGCTTCATCAAAATTATCTAAATACAAGTATTCCATACCTATCATAGATAATACATCCACTTCATCATCGGTATAGTTTAAAGCAATTTTTAAAGCATTTATTGCTCCAGAATGATCATCGTTTTTAGATAAAATACTTGCTTGTTGAATATAGACCTCTTCATTTGTAGGTTCAATAGCCTGAATTTCTCTTAGTAATTTGCTTGCTTCGTCAATTTCATCGTTAAAAATAAGTAGTTCTGCCTTTAATAATTTTAACATTACAGAATTTGGATGCTGTTTTAAACCTAAACTGATAGCTTTTTTTGCTAAAGAATTTTTTCCAGAATCTAAATAATAATGTATAATCTCCTCAAATTCAACAGAATCAAAAAAATAAACGCTATTTGTTTTAAGCATTGATTCAAATTTGGATAACGAAACATTATTTTCTCTTGGAGTTAAAGGCATAGTAGTAAATAATCAATTACTTTAGGGATAAAGGTACAAGAACAATGCAAAAAATTAAAAATAACTTCTAAATGTTTTTAACAAATTAATTAACAAAATGCTTTATATTTGTATTCCAAACAATGTTTGGTACTACAATGAGTAAAAAAATACTACTTAACTCAAAAGAAATTAATATCATTTTGCATCGATTGGCTTGTCAGTTAATTGAAAATCATAATAACTTTGAAAATACTGTATTAATTGGTATACAACCAAGAGGTACATTTTTAGCTGAGCGATTGGTTGAAATTTTAAAAACAGATTATAAAATTCCTTCTATTGAATTTGGGCAATTAGATATTACTTTTTACAGAGATGATTTTAGACGAAGAGACGCACCTTTAGAAGCTAATAAAACCAATATTAACTTTATAGTTGAAGATAAAAATGTTGTTTTTATTGATGATGTTTTATTTTCTGGCAGAAGTATTAGAGCTGCGCTAACTGCTGTACAATCTTTTGGAAGACCAGCAAATATTGAATTATTAGTTTTAATTGACAGAAGATTTAGCCGTCATTTACCAATTCAGCCAGACTATAGAGGAAGACAAGTTGATGTTATTAATGAAGAAAAAGTAACAGTCAACTGGAAAGATAGAGATGGAAAAGATGCCGTTTATATTATAAATAAATAAATTTATGAATCAGTTAAGTGTACAACACCTTTTAGGAATTAAACATATTAATAAAACAGATATTGATTTAATTTTTAAAACTGCAGACCATTTTAAAGAGGTAATTAACAGACCCATAAAAAAAGTTCCTTCATTAAGAGATATTACCATTGCCAATATCTTTTTTGAAAACAGTACTAGAACAAAATTATCTTTTGAATTAGCCGAAAAAAGACTTTCTGCAGATGTTATTAATTTTTCTGCCAGTCAATCTTCAGTAAAAAAAGGAGAAACATTAATAGATACGGCAAACAATATTTTATCAATGAAAGTTGATTTAATTGTAATGCGTCATCCACACGTTGGCGCTTGTGATTTTTTATCTAAACACGTAAACGCCAGAATTGTAAATGCCGGTGACGGAACTCATGAGCACCCAACACAAGCACTATTAGACTCCTACTCTATTAGAGAAAAATTAGGATCAGTAACCGGAAAAAAAATAGTAATAGTTGGTGATATTTTACACTCTAGAGTAGCACTTTCCAATATTTATGCACTAAAATTACAAGGAGCCGAAGTAAAAGTTTGCGGCCCTAAAACATTAATACCTAAATATATTGAAAACTTAGGAGTTGGAGTAGAACCAAACATTAGAAAAGCACTAGAATGGTGCGATGTTGCCAACGTTTTAAGGGTTCAAAATGAAAGAATGGATATAAATTACTTTCCTTCAACAAGAGAATATACACAACTTTTTGGAATAAATAAACCGTTGTTAGACTCACTTGGCAAGAAAATTGTTATAATGCATCCAGGACCAATTAACAGAGGTGTAGAAATTACAAGTGATGTTGCAGATGCCGATCAATCTATTATTTTAAATCAGGTTGAAAATGGTGTAGCAATTAGAATGGCAGTAATTTATTTACTTGCTGAACAAATTAAAAGAAACTAAAATGAATTTTAATAAAACAGATACTTATACCCTAGTAAAATTAACAGAAGAATCTGTAACCGATTTTGTTGCTAATTTTAAAGAAAATTACGCACAAATAGCTGATGATAACCTAATTATTGATTTTTCAGAAAAAATTAACACAGAAATTAAAGATTTATTACTACTTTTGAAAATAAGTTCGAAACACCGAACAAATGGTTTAAGTTTTGTAATAATCTGTACTGGAATTGAAATTGATGCTATTCCAGAAGAATTAAATGTAGTTCCAACTTTTACAGAAGCGTTAGATATTTTGGAGATGGATGCTATTGAACGAGATTTAGGATTTTAAAATTAGTTGCGTATTGATGAAAAAACTACTTATTATTTTATTGTTATTTTGTTCTTCTTTTGGTTTTGCTCAGCAAACAACCAACAATGCTGCTTTAAATAAAAACCAAAATATAGAAACAATATCTGTGCTATCTGCATCACCAAATCCGCTTTCTATAAAAACACAAATTAGCTTTGTTTCAAATAAAGGTCAACTTATTGAGTTTTCTGTAAAAAACTTATTAGGAAAAACTGTGTATAATGAAAGAATTGAAGTTTCTGTTGGCAACAACTCTATTCAATTTAACAGAAATAACCTTCCACAAGGAATGTATATTTATTCATTACAAACCGATACAGAAATAATTTCAAAAAGATTAGTTATTAAATGAGTTTAAAACTCACCATTTTAGGATGTCATTCCGCAACACCAAGAGTTAACGCAAACCCAACAGCGCAATTTTTAGAAATCCAAAATCACCATTTTTTGATTGACTGTGGTGAAGGAACGCAGGTTCAATTACGCAAATATGGCGTAAAATTTTCTAAAATTAAACACATCTTTATTTCTCACTTACACGGAGACCATTCCTTTGGTTTAATTGGTTTAATTTCAACATTTAGATTGTTAAACAGAGAAACTGAATTACACGTTTATGGACCAAAAGGAATAAAAGAAATAATTACATTACAATTAAAACTATCTAATTCCTGGACACAATACCCACTACTTTTTCACGAATTATCAGAAACAACTAGTCAATTAATTTTTGAAGATGCTACTGTTGAAGTTTATACTATTCCGTTAAACCATAGAGTTTATACAAACGGTTTTTTATTTAAAGAAAAAGAAGGCGAACGTAAATTAGATATGAATGCTGTTTTTAATTATAATGAAATTGAGGTTTGTGATTATCAGAATTTAAAAAATGGTAGAGACTTTATTTTAAAAAACGGAACCGTTTTAAAAAACGAAGATCTTACATTACCTCCTTCAAAACCAAAAAGTTATGCGTTTTGCAGCGATACTTCATACTTACCAGAAATTGTACCAATTATTGAAAATGCCACGTGCTTATACCACGAAACTACTTTTTTAAAGGATAAAGAAAACTTAGCAATAACAACTATGCATTCAACTGCAGAACAGGCTGCTAAAATTGCCAAACAAGCAAAAGTTGAACAACTTATTATTGGGCATTACAGCGGACGTTACAAAAATGTTGATGCTTTTAAAGCTGAAGCCCAAACTGTTTTTAAAAACACTGAACTGGCAGAAACTGGAAAAGTTTTTGAATTTTAAGTTTCTTAAAACCACGTATTGCTTTTTTATGTAATTTTATTTAAATATTTGAAATGACTAAAAAGCACATTGCTCTTCTGCTAAAAAATAGAATTGACAAAAAGAATTTTACAGAATATATTTTATCAAAAAAGGTATCTGGAAATCTTCACTATTTAAACAAATTAAAAGGTATTCTTTTTTCAGACATTGCCATTGAAAATATTATTCATGAAGAATATAAATACGATAGTATTAAAGTAGCGTTTGAAAAAAACAGAAAATTAAGTAGTTTTTCTTCAGGAGAACGAAGAAAAGAATTCTTAAAATATTGCATCCGTCAAAATCCAGATTATATAATATTCGATAGTGCTTTTGATCATTTAGATAGTAAATCTCAATTAGAGCTTTCTAATGAAATTGAACACATTTCAAATCAAATTTTAATTGTACAACTTACCAATAGTTTTGCCGACATTTTAAGTTTTATTAACCAAAAATTTGAAATTAAAAATAATAATTTTGAAGTTGAAAAAATTAACCATCCTACACTACACAACACTGTAAATTTTGAAACATCACTTCCTGATGGCTCTGAAAACATGAATGTTGAAAGTAACATTTTAGTAAACTTTAACAATGTTGAAGTTAGCTATAACAATAAAAAAATAGTAACCAATATAAATTGGGTTGTTAAAAAAAATGAGTTTTGGCAATTAATTGGTCCTAACGGTTCAGGAAAAAGCACGTTGCTTTCATTAATTACTGGAGAAAACACCAAAGCATACGGACAAGACATTACTATTTTTGGACAAAAAAAAGGAACAGGTGAAAGTATTTGGGATTTAAAAAAACGAATTGGTTATTTTTCAACCACTTTAACAGAACTTTTTAGCAGAAATCACACCTTAGAACAACTAATTCTATCTGGCTATTTCGATTCCATTGGCTTGTATCAAAAACCTCAAACACATCAAATTTACACTGTAAATCAATGGCTAAACATCATTCATTTAACAAATTATAAAAAAACACCATTTCGTAAACTTTCATTAGGTCATCAACGCTTAGCGCTAATTATTAGAGCAATAGTTAAACAACCTCCACTATTAATTTTAGACGAACCTTTAGAAGGTTTAGATGATGAGAATATTACACTAGTTACACAACTAATAAATTATTTAGTTTCAACCACTACAACCACAATTTTATATGTTTCTCATAGAGTTGAACCTAGATTATCTCCTAACTTAATTTTTGAACTTGTTCCTAACAAAAATGGCTCTTTAGGATTTATAAAAAGCATTTAAAATTTGTAATTTTTATATTATAAATTGGCTTTTCTGGTTCGTTTTTTTAGTTTAAAAATTCGATCTGCATAATATTCTTTTAATTCCTCAATAAAAGTTAACGGATTTTCATATTCCGTTAAAACTTTATATGTATGGCTTGTTTTTGCTTTTTCTAACTTTATTATTAAAGCTTCTAATTCCTTTTTTAAATACACATCTTTCACCAAATATCCTTCTCTATTTGTAACTGAAGCATCAAATTGCTCTAAAGCATTTCCACTAAAAATATGTGCGTGAAATGTTTGCATATCAACCAAATTTCCAGTTTGATAAATTTCAATAAGTTTTGCAGTAATTTCTGTAGCTACATCAATTTTTTCATGATTCATAGAAAACTTATCTGGATGCACGTGCAACATAGCTTCTCTGTATAATTTTTTCTTTTCTTTTAAAGTTTCATCATTTGTTTTACTAGAAATAATTTTGGTTACAATTTGTAAACTTTTAGTATCCTTAAACTTTTTTCCACGCATTTTTTGAGCCAATCGCTTTTCCTTTTTTTGTTGCTGCAATTTTTTATAAAGCACCGTTAGCTCTTGCTCTTCAATTAGTTGGTTTATTAAATGAGAACGCAAAATAGCTTCAAATGCATTGGTTTTTTGCTCAACATCATCCAATTCCTTTTGTAAAGCTTTTATTTTAGCTTTTAACAATAATTGTTCTTGCTCATTAGAACCTGAAATTGGAAAATTTTTATGTGACATTTATTTAACGCATTACTAAGCAAAAATGCTAAAAAAAGATGAATTTTAACTTAAAGTATTCGTTTAAACTAAGTTTAAACGCAAACCACTGCCTTTGTTGGTTTAAAAATAAACTAAAAAATAAAAAATATTTTGTAACTTTAAGTGTGTTTTTTATTAGAAAACAACACTTAACTTTTCTATTAAAAAACAACTTCGCCCTAAAAAAACAGTAACTGATTAATAACCGATTTTATATAATTAATGTTATGGCATTTATAGATTATTATAAAATATTAGGCATTGAAAAAAATGCAACCGAAAAGGATATTAAAAAAGCATATCGAAAATTGGCTAGGAAATATCATCCTGATTTAAATCCAAATAATAAAGAAGCTGAAAAAAAATTTAAAGAAATTAATGAAGCTAATGAAGTTTTGAGTCATCCGGAGAATCGAAAAAAATACGACAAATACGGAAAAGATTGGGAACACGCAGAACATTTTGAAAAAGCAGAACAGCAACAACAACATTATAAACGAAGTGCACAGCAACAATCATCTGGCGGATTTTATGAAAGTGATTATTCCGACTTTTTTGAATCTATGTTTGGAGGTTCGCATAGAAGAAGCGGTGGAAGAGTTCAGTACAAAGGTCAGGATTACAATGCTGAGTTAAAATTAAACTTAACAGATGTGTTTACCACCCATAAACAAACCCTTACTGTTAACAATAAAAAAATTAGATTAACCATTCCTGCCGGAGTAAAAGATGGGCAAATTATTAAAATTAAAGGACACGGTGGCCCAGGAATAAATGGCGGACCAAATGGAGATTTACATATTAAATTTTCCATTTTTAACAATACTTCTTTTAAAAGAGACAAAGATAACCTGTACAAAACCATAGATTTAGACTTGTACAAAGCCATTATAGGAGGTACTATTACGGTAGATACTTTTGATGGAAAAGTGAAATTAACTGTAAAACCAGAAACCAAAAATGGAACAAAAATTAAATTAAAAGGCAAAGGTTTTCCGGTGTATAAAAAAGAAGGTGAATTTGGAGATTTATACATTAGTTATCAAATAAAAATACCAACAAATTTAAGTTCTAAAGAAAAAGAATTATTTAATGAACTTGCTAAATTAAGAACATCATGAACCCAGATAATTTAATACCAATTAACACATTAAGCACACAATACAATGTTGAAATATCATTTTTTAGCAGTTTATATGAATTCGAATTAATTGAAATTATAACTATAGAACAAGTGCAATATATTAGAGTGGATAAAATAAATGATTTAGAAAAAATAATAAGAATTCATAATGAGTTAGGCGTAAATATGGAAGGAATTGATGTTGTTTTAAATATGTTAACAAAAATTCAAAAGCTTGAAAACGAATTAAATACAGTAAAAAACAGATTGGGATTATACGAAAGTTAAAACTAAAATCCATTTTATAAATGCATACGTAATATGAAAGATTTTGTACAAAAAAGATTATTTATTACAAAAAAAGTTACATTTAAAAACGATGGAATTATTTATTATTCTGGAGATTTTTTAGAGTCAAGAGAAATATTTATTTCTTTTGATGAAATAATGACCAATTCTATTACTCGCGAATTTAGAACCAATAAACTACTTATTTGGGTTACAATAGCATTTGCTTTTGTTTATGGTTTTTTTCTTCTTAATCCGTTTAATATCAACCCAGAAATTAACTCCTTTTTTTTATACCTCAGCGGATTTTTATGCCTTATTCTTCTAATTCTTACAATTTTAAGCAGAAAACATATGTTATACATTGCAACATTAGGTGGATTTTTAATTGACTTTTATGATTTAAATCCATCAAAAGAATTGGTAGAGGAATTTTTAAATACTCTCAAGAAAAAATCATTTAAATACCTAAAAGCTAAGTACACAAAAATTGATGTGGACATTTCTTTTGAAAAACAATTAGAAAATTTTATTTATTTAAGAGATAAAAATGTAATTACACAAAAAGAATATGAAACCTTAAAAAAGAAACTAAAAAATATTGAACCCGATGTAAAAGGATTTCGTTATTAATAACTATCTAAACTCAACAATACCAAGGTACATGAATTTTCAAAAGCAATAGAATTTTTAGCTAAAATTTCTTCAAACTCCTCATTTTCTGTACCAGGATTAAAAATAACTCTTTTTGGTTTTAAACTCAAAATATAACTATAATATTCCACTTGATTTTTAGCGCTTAAATACATAGTAACGGTATCTATATCAGTAAATATCTTTTTGTGATTTTCTATTTTCACACCTTCAACAAGCCCTTCTCTTAATCCAACAGCTACCACTTCTATACCTTTATTTAAAAGTCTTTTTATAGCAATATTAGAATACCTGTTTGGGTTTTCTGAAGCACCCAAAACCAATGTCTTTTTTTTCATATATCAAAATTAATTAAAGTTTGTGAACCCTAGTAATATTCCAAAATAAATAAAATATTTTCATCCAAAATCATTTATAAAACCCACAATTAACTATTGTACAAAACCTTATAAAAAGGCTAAGTTTTATTAACTAAATCTTAACAAACTAGATAAAACAAAATAATAATTTGGCAGTTATAAGGCTAAAATATTGTAAAACACAAAAAATTAAAAAGATACTTTAATTGTTTGAATTAGTTAAAAACCATCTTTTTAAAAAAAAGCCTCTAAACTTGCAATTAGAGGCTTTTATATTTATTTATTTTAAAAAATTATTACCAACGCATTATAACACTTCCCCAAGTAAATCCACTACCAAAAGCAGCTAAAACAACTAAATCATTGTCTTTAATTTTTCCTTTTTCCCAAGCTTCTGTTAATGCAATTACAACAGATGCTGCGGTTGTGTTACCATACTTCATAATATTATTATATATCTGATCATCATTTAATTTAAATTTCTTTTGAATAAATTGAGAAATTCGCAAATTAGCTTGATGAGGAATTAACATATTAATATCAGAAACTTGTAAATTGTTCTTCTCTAAACCAGCCATAATAGCCTCAGAAAAACGTACCACTGCGTGTTTAAATACAAACGTTCCATTCATATACGGAAAATAAGATTCGTCATTTTCATCATTGGCAGCTAAAATTTCAGGCACCCAATGTTTAATACTTGGTGCTAAAACTGTTAGTTCTTCTGCGTGTGCTCCTTCAGAAAATAAATGTGAAGAAAGTATACCTTTATTATTATCTTCTGTTCTAGATAAAACAACGGCTCCTGCTCCATCTCCAAAAATTACAGAAACACCTCTACCTCTAGTAGTTTTATCTAAACCTCCCGAGTGAAATTCTGAACCAATTACCAATATGTTTTTATACATTCCGGTTTTAATAAATTGATCTGCAACAGAAAGAGCATAAATAAATCCAGAACATTGATTTCTAACATCTAATGCTCCAACCGTATTCATATCTAACATATTTTGAATTTGCACACCACAGCCTGGAAAATAATAGTCTGGACTTAATGTTGCAAAAACAATAAAATCGATATCTTTTGACGTTAATCCAGCACGTTCAATTGCTATTCTTGCAGCTTTGGCTCCCATAACTGATGAAGTATCCTCACTTCCCTCCGGTATCCATCTTCGCTCTTGTATTCCTGTTCTTTCCTGAATCCATTCATCACTAGTATCCATAAATTTGGCCAAATCTGCATTTGTAACCACATTATCAGGTACATAGAAACCAAGTCCAGTTATTTTAGAATTATACATATATATTTTATTTTGGTTTTATTATTGTTACTTCAAACTTACTAAAAACTTCAAAGTATTGCAATTATATTTTACAGAAGTAAATCAACCAACAATGCGCTAATATTTGTTAGCTAAAAACAATTAATACGTCTATTTTTTTTATGAAAAAAATAACATTTTAAACTTTATCTTAAAGAAATAATAATTACTTTCAATTTTTCAAATATTAAATTCAATCATTCATTAAAATAATTACAAATACTTTATGAAAAATTTATTTTTTACAATTACTTTGTTGCTGAGTACAATTTTTTATTCGCAAGAAAACTTAACCTATCAAAAACCTCCAAAAGAAATTTTAAACCTTGTTGAAGCGCCTTTAGCTCCAATTATGAGAATGGATGATAAAGGTGAAAACTTTGTTTTTTTATACCGATCCAATTTTAAAACCATTGAAGAACTTTCAGAAACTGAAATGCGATTAGGTGGCTTACGTATAAATCCTGTTACAAATATTGGTAGCAGAGAACGCTATTATACTACCGTAAAAGTACGTGTTGGAAGAAAAAACAGTGAAGAAACACCTGCAGGGTTACCAAAAAACGGAAGGTTTTCAAACTTTTCCTGGTCGCCTAACCAAAAATTGATGGCGTTTACTAATACTATAGCAACTGGAGTTGAACTTTGGGTATTAGATATTGAAAATAAATCTGCAAAAAAAATTACTGAAGCCAATTTAAATGCCAATACAGGAAATCCGTTTTCTTGGTTTAAAGACAGTAATTCTTTATTGGTTAAAACTATTTCAAAAGATAAAAAACCGCTGATAGATACTAAAACTGCTGTACCTACAGGACCAACAGTTTCTGAAAGTGAAGAAGGTGTAAAGGCCCAAAATAGAACATATCAAGATTTACTTAAAAATCCTAGTGACGAACATAATTTTGAGCAATTAATGCTTTCGGAATTGTATCGCGTTTCTTTAAATGGTGAAAAAAATATTTGGAAGGAAAACGCTATGTACGACGATTTATATTTTTCTCCAGATGGAAATTATGTGATGGTTACAACTGTTGAAAAACCATTTTCATACTTAGTTCCCTATAATAGATTCCCTTCAAAAACTGTTATTTATAACACTAATGGAACACTTATAAAAACTGTTTTAGAAGTTCCTTTAATTGAAGATTTACCACAAGGTTTTATGGCTGTTAGAACCGGAAAAAGAAATATAAATTGGAGAAATGATAAACCATCAACTATTACTTGGTGCGAAGCTTTAGATGGTGGTGATCCTGAAAAAGTTGTTGAATTTAGAGATGAAGTTTTTGAACTAAACGCTCCTTTTAACGGCAATGGAACTTCAATTTTAAAAACTATTGGAAGATTTGCAGGTATTACCTGGGGAAATAATAATACTGCTGTGGCTTATGATCGTTGGTGGAATACAAGAAATACAAAAACATATATTTTTAACCCATCAAACAATAGCATAAAACCAATAATTATTTCTGACAGAAATTATCAAGACACATATAATGATCCAGGTAATTTTGTAACTAAAAGAAATGAATT
Organism: Lutibacter sp.; assembly: GCF_041596795.1. GTDB lineage: Bacteria > Bacteroidota > Bacteroidia > Flavobacteriales > Flavobacteriaceae > Lutibacter. The sequence goes on along the minus strand of NZ_JBFHHX010000019.1, from coordinate 19,353 downwards.
TGGGCAAAACACCCTTTCTTTAGTTGAAGACAATGCTTATTTAATTGGAGATGGATTTAGCGAAAAAGGAAAATTTCCTTTTGTGGATGAACTAAACTTAAAATCGTTAAAAATTAAACGTTTATACCAATCTAATTTAACAACCCAAGTGGAAAGTATTAACGATGCTTTAGACATTCAAAAAGGTGAATTAGTGGTAAATATAGAATCTAAAAATGAATACCCTAACTATTACATTCGCAATATTAAAAAACGTATTGGATTAATACCATTAACTAAATTTGAAAACCCATACAAAAGCATTCAAAACGTTCATAAAGAAGTTATTAAATACAACCGAGAAGATGGATTAGAATTATCTGGAACATTGTATTTACCAACAAATTATGAAAAAGGAAAAAAATATCCAATGGTAATGTGGGCATATCCACGTGAATATAAAGATAAAAGTAGCGCCGGACAAAGCACTTCTAACTCCAACGAATTTACCTACCCAAGTTACGGATCTCCAATTTATTGGGTTACTAGAGGTTATGTAGTTTTAGATGATGCTTCCTTCCCAATTGTGGGCGAAGGAAATGAGCAACCTAATGATACTTTTATAAAACAATTAGTGGCAAATGCTAAAGCTGCTATTGATGCAGTAGATAATTTAGGGTATATAGATAGAACTAAAGTTGCTGTTGGTGGCCATTCTTATGGAGCATTTATGACGGCTAATTTATTATCACATTCTAATTTATTCGCTGCCGGAATTGCAAGAAGCGGCGCGTATAATCGTACTTTAACACCATTTGGTTTTCAAAGTGAAGAAAGAAATTATTGGGAAGCTCCTGAAATTTACTATCAAATGTCACCATTTATGAATTCTGAAAAAATGAAAACACCTTTATTATTAATTCATGGCGAGGCTGATAACAATTCTGGAACATATCCATTACAAAGTGAACGTTACTTTAATGCGTTAAAAGGTTTAGGAGCTCCTGTTCGCTTAGTTATGCTTCCTAAAGAAAGTCATGGTTACAGCGCTGAAGAATCTGTTTTACATATGCTTTGGGAACAAGATCAATGGCTAGAAACGTATGTGAAAAATAAAAAATAGAATTGATTATTTTGTGAAGGCTGTCTGAAAAGTATAATTTTAGATTTTCGTTAACCTGAACTTGATTCAGGTTCTCATCTTACTGATTATTATCATGATGAGATTCTGAATCAAGTTTAGAACGACGTTTATTTTTTACTTTTCAGACAGCTTTTTAATATACTTTCATTACTTCATTTAAAGGTTTCTTTTTACTTTAAAACTACCAGTTATAATACTTTTTCCACTTAGACATAATTATTGCCGAATCTTGGAAATTACTTCCAAATTCATTTAAAAAATCAACAATAAAAGGTTGATTTAAATTTGCTTTTTTTAGAGATTCTTTATTTTTAAAAACACTTTCAGGCTTTCCGGTATTTAAAATTTCACCATTATGCATAACAACTACATAATCTGCCCAAGTATATGCTCTATTTACATCGTGGGTAGAAACTAAAATAGTTTTACCTTTTTCATTTAATTTATCTAAATAATTAAAAATTAATTGTGCATACTTTGGATCTAAATTAGAAACAGGTTCATCGCAAACTAACACCTCTGGCTCCATTGCTAAAACAGCTGCTAAACACACGCGTTTTTTTTGACCAGAACTTAGTTGATACGGTGGTTTATTAGCAAACTCGTGCAAAAAAAACTCGCTAATAATTGCCTCAGTTTTTGTCCGTACCAATCCTACATCCTTATACAAATTTAAAAGTCCAAATGAAATTTCTTCATAAACCGTTGGCGCAATTAATTGATTGTCAGACTCAGGGAAAAGCAATCCTATTTTAGATCGCAACAATTTTAAGCCTTTTTTGTTATACGTGTAGTTTGTACCTTCATAATTCAAAAAACCGCTGGTAGGTTTCAATATGCCGTTCAACAAAAGCATTAAAGTCGATTTTCCTGCGCCGTTCCCTCCTATTAAGGCTATTTTTTTTCCTTTAGGTAATGACAGATTAATGGATTTTAAAGCTTCCATTCCGTTTGGGTAGGTAAAACTAACGTTATTTAATTGAATGCTACTATCCATTATATTCAAAAATTACAAAAATGAAGACCAATAAACCATTAAATATCAACATAGTAAACACATCTTTTCCTTTATTAACAATCCTAGGTCTCACAAAACAAAATTCATTACTTCCCAATCTAGAAGCCATTGCAATTTCAATTTGACTTGTTTGTTGCATTGCCTTTGTAAAAATTGCAGCAAACAAAAAACCATATGATTGAATTGCATTTTTACTAGTTGTTGAATACGCTAACCTACATTTTTGAGCAAGTAACATTGTTTTAAATGAACCCATTAGCAAAAAAATAAACTTATAGGTTAATACGAATAATTCAACAAATAACACTGGAATTTTTATTGCGCGCATTCCTGAAGCAATTTCAGAAATTGACTGGGTTAATATCCAAAAATAAACAATAGCTATAAGTGCATAACTTCTTGAAAATAGAACAATTACCTTAAAAAACATTTCTTCATTTAAATACACCATTTTAAAGAATGGAACTTTTAAATTAATTGAAAAAAGTAAGGTTATACATCCTAAAAAAATAAATGCACCCGGAATTAAGAGTAATTTAATAAGTTTAAAAATTGATGGTTTAACTATTAGTACCAAGCTAGTTATAAACAACAAAAACACTAGTAAGTGAAACATTGAATTAGTTGAAAAAATTACAAAAATAAAGGCTGGTAACACCCATAAAGTTCTTATTAAAACTGAGGATGTAGCCAATTTATGATTGTAATTAAATAATTCTACTAATTGCATTTAGTACGTTTTAATTTCGAATTTCTATTAATTAAATAAAACACAATTACACTTAAACCTAAAGTAGTTTGTACAGCAAAAAGAATTGTTTCAGCCATTGCTCCGCTTGGTTCCCAAAAACTAAACGCCCAAGGTTTATAATTTGGCGATATTTCTGAAATTATAGCTACAGCTTGATCATCAGTTCCTTCAAATTTTGAAACCACATTAGCCAAAACAAACTGTAAAGCAATTAATAAACCTGCCACTAAAAGGCTAATTATAATGAATGATTTTTTGTTTTTCATTTTAATAATGGATTTAATAGGGTAAGTTCATTTTTGCTATAATTCAACAGTAATTTAAAAACAAAAACTGTAAAAACGCCTTCAATTAGTGCTAACGGAACTTGAGTTATTGCAAAAACACTCATAAATTTTATTGCATTTTCCAATAAACTATTTGTTTCCGATTGAAATGCCAAAGCTAATTGCATTGAGGTTGTTACGTAAATTAAAAAATCCGAAACAACGGCTGCTAAAAAAACACATAACCATTGTGAAACTTTTAATTTAACTGCTAATTTATAAACCCAAACTGCGCTAAATGCACCAACCACTGCCATTGAAAATGCATTGGCTCCTAAGGTTGTAATTCCGCCGTGAGCAAGCAACAACGCTTGAAACAACAATACAATTAAACCGGCAACCGACATTGTTGAGGCTCCAAATAAAATAGCACCTAAGGCAATACCTGTTAAATGCGAACTGCTTCCGGCAACCGATGGAATTTTAAATGAAGACAATACAAAAACAAATGCACAAACTACTGCAAACAATAGTTTTGTTGAAGGAACTTTTTCAATTTGTCGCTTTAATTTCCGATAGCCATAAACTAAAAACGGAATAAATACCAATGTCCAAAAAAACGCCCACTCTTTAGGTAAAAACCCTTCTGCAATATGCATACTAAAAACTTGGAATGGGATTAAAACTAATACCCAAAATGTTTTTTTATTATTAATTATTTCTACTTTCATTTTTATTCTAATTCATTTTCTGCATTTAAAAATATATTTTGAAGCTGTTCAACAGTTTCTTTGGAAGGATTTTCCCACATTCCACGTTGAATGGCTTCTAACATTCTTTCAGACATATCTTTTAAAGCCCATTTATTATTTTGTTCAATAAACGCTTTGTTTTCTTCATCAAACAAATATGCTTCCGTAATTCCTTGATACATAAAGTCTTCAATTAAATTAGTGGTGGCATCATACGCAAATAAATAATCCATTGTTGCTGCCATTTCAAAAGCGCCTTTATAGCCGTGATCTCGCATTCCACGCATCCATTTAGGATTTACAACTCGCGAACGATATACTTTATGCAATTCTTCTTTTAACGTTTTAATTTTTGGATGATCGGGTCTTGAATGATCCCCAAAATACGTTGCTGGTTGTTCCCCTTTTATTTTATTTACTGCGGAAGTCATACCTCCTTGAAACTGGTAATAATCATCAGAATCTAACAAATCGTGTTCTCTATTATCCTGATTTTGAATAACAACTTCCACATTTTTCAATCGTTTTTCAAAAGATTCGTGCGCCGATTTTCCTTCGTTTTTATTTCCGAAGTATGCAAAACCACTCCAGTTAATATATACTTGCGCTAAATCATCTTGTGTTTCCCAGTTTTTACCATCAATTAAACCCTGTAAACCAGCGCCATAAGCTCCTGGTTTCGATCCAAAAACACGGTATAACGAGCGTTCTTCTGCTTGTTGTTCCGTCATTCCTTTGCTTAACCATTCCTCTTTTTCAGCATTGAAGCGTTTTTTAATAGGATTTTTTTCTTCTGGTTCATCTAACAATGCTATTTTTTCAATAGCAGCATTAAATAATGAAATTACGTCTGGAAAAGCATCTCTAAAAAATCCAGAAATACGCAATAAAACATCGACTCTCGGTCGTTTTAATTCCAATAATGAAATAATTTCAAAATCGGTTACTCTTCTATTTATTCCAGACCAAATTGGTCGAACACCTAACAACGCCAATGCTTGCGCAATATCATCTCCACCAGTTCTCATTGTTGAAGTTCCCCAAACTGAAATCCCTATTGATGTTGGATATTCTCCTTGATCTTGTACATACCTTTCTATAATATTTTTGGCGCTTTTTACCCCTAATTCATATGCGGATTGTGAAGGAATTGTTCTTGTATCTACGGAGTAAAAGTTTTTCCCTGTTGGTAAAATATCCAATCTACCACGTGTTGGAGCACCTGAACCACCTGGCGGAACATAACCACCATTCAACCCTTTTAAAAGATTTGTAATTTCATCTTTCGTACGGAAAACCTTAGTTAAAGTAGAACTTTCTATTACGTTAATAACATTCTGTATTTCAACACCTAATGATTTTTTATTTAATTCATTATTTAATAAATCATCAATATAATTCTTCGCCTTTAATTCTAAAACTTCAACGGCTTGCCCATACGTTCTGCATTGAATTGAACCCACATTTTGGTTGTAACTTAATTCAAAATTAACATTTATCGGATCAAAATCTAAGCCTAAATCTTTTGCAATGGCTTGTGTAATTCCTAAGGTATTGTTTGAAGGTAAACGATGCAAGGCTACCATTAAATCGGTTAATTTTTCACCTTCTGGATGTTTTCCAAAAATATGAAGTCCGCCTCTAATTTGCGCTTCTTTTAATTCACATAAATAACCATCAATTACTTCTAAAAGAACATCAATATCTTTACCATCATTGTTTAAATCTGATTTTAAATTGGTGTCATTTACCAAAACTTCAATCTTACTTTTAATCAAATTGGCTCTTTTAGGATCCAACAAAGCAGCTTCATAAAATTCATCAATCAACAATTCTAATTTCAACAAATCCCCGTAATTTTCAGCACGTGTCATTGGAGGAATCAAATGATCTAAAATAATAGCGTGCGTTCTTCTTTTTGCTTGAGTTCCTTCGCCAGGATCGTTAATTATAAACGGATAAAAGTGAGGAATTTCGCCTAAAATAGCACTCGGAAAACAACTTTCTTCACTTAAAGCAACACTTTTACCAGGCAACCACTCTAAGTTTCCGTGTTTTCCCATATGGATAATGGCATCGGCTTTAAAATATTGTTGCAACCAAACATAATAGGCCAAATACGCATAGGTTGGCGGTAAATCGGGTGAGTGATACGATGCTTGTAAATCAATATCATATCCTCTACTCGGCTGAATACTCACAAATACATTGCCTAAACAAACGCCTGGAATAATAAAACTACCATTGCTGTAATTCGGTGAATCTGTTGGATTTCCCCATTGTTTTTCAACCTTTTCACGAAGCGAAATAGCCAAATGATTATAATATGCAAAAAAGTCACTTGCTGAAATCGATAAATTCACTTTTGCTGAATGTAACGAATCTGGATCATTGGTTATGTTATCGGTTAATTGTGTAATTAATTCATCAACAGTATTTGGTATTTCAGTTCCTAAATTATAACCAACTTGCTGCAATTCGTGAATTAAATCTACCGTACTTTGTGGCGTATCCAATCCCACTCCATTTGCTAATCGACTATTTTTGTTCGGATAATTAGGAACAACAATTGCTATTTTTTTTTGGTTGTTTTCTTTACCATTCAAGGTAATCCAAGCTTTCGCTTGTTTTGCAACCCTAGTACAACCTTCATCAAAAGCAACATATTTTACCACTTCGGAATCTGTTAAGGTATCTTTTTCCAACGCTTCCTTAAATGAAATGGCTGTTGAAATAATTTTTCCGTCAACTTCAGGCAAGGCAATATTCATTGCAACATCCGTTGGCGGCAATCCAAAACTTCCTTCCGCCCACGTTTCTTTATTGCAACTTGCCATTATTCCCTGAATTACAGGAACATTAAACGTGTCAAACAAGCCATCTTCAGTAGTTTCATTAAACGACTGAATTGAAAACCCAGTCGTATTAATAATTACTTTTGGCGTGTTTAAATTATGTTCTTTTAATAATTCAAGAATACTATATTTTATATTTTTATCGCGATAAGATAAAGCCATTACCGTAATGGCTAACACTCCATTTTCCGCTAACTTTTCTGTCAATTTTAGAATTGGATCTAAATTATCCGCCAAATAATAGCTTCTATACCCAAAAATAATGACCAACGGCTGATTGGTTGGTTTAAAACTAGCTGTTAAAATACCTTCTTTAGGATGAAATAAAAACAACTCCGGCGTATTGATTTTATCTTTAATTTGAAAATCAACAGCCAAGGTTAATTTCATCATTTTCTTCAATCCTTCTTCCGTATTGTCCGGTCCTCCAGCCAATAAATACTTCCAAATACTATCTACGTCATTTAATGGAAGTGTTGATAATTGCATTAATTCCAAATCTGGCTTGTCATCACCGGGCATAAAAATTAACTGAATACCATTTTCTTCAGCATAATCAGCAATTGCTTCACATAAATAGGAAAAATACGCAGTTCCGCCCAATAATTTTAAAACAACCACTTTCGCTTTTGAAACGACTTCTTCAATATACGTATCAATGGTTAATTCCTGTTTAAAATAGGTGAGATTTGCCAATCTTAAACTCGGAATCGCATTGTTTTCAGCATATAACTTTTTATACACTTTATTTAAAATGTACAAATCGGTATCTGCTGCCGACAAAAACAGGATGTCTCCAGGTTTTTGCTGTACATAAAAAACACCTTCATCATTAGGGTTCCAGCCACCAGGTATGGTTGATATTAAATGCAAAATCTATTGGTTATATTCATTTTACAAAACAGTTTCTGTCATCGATTTCACATTTCGACCAATAACAACCAAACTTGTTTTTCTTGTTTCTCCTTCTTTCCAAGCTCTATCAAAATAGTAATCAAAACGTTCTCCTACACCTTGCAACACCATACGCATTGGCTTATTAGGGATGTTTACAAACCCTTTTATTCTGTAAATCTCTTCTTGCTGAACTCTTGTTTTCAATGCTTTAACCAATTCCTTTATATCCGCAGTTTCAGCATATTCAACCACAATAGTATTGATATCATCATCGTGCTCGTGGTCGTGATGATGATCGTGATGGTGTTCGTGAATGGAATGACGATTGTCTAAATCATCCTCGCTACTCGCTTCAATTCCCAACAACAATTCATTGTCTATTAATCCATTTTGAACAGGAATAATCTTCACATTTGGTCTAGCTTTTTTAATAATTAAGTCTTTAACTTCCGCTAATTTATCCGTTTCCAACAAATCGGTTTTGCTTACCAACACTAAATCTGCACACGATAATTGGTCTAAAAATAATTCTTCAATAGGCGTTTCGTGGTCTAAAGAATCATCTGCCAAACGTTGTTGTTGAACGCGTTCTCTGTCGCACAATTCACCCGTTATCATTCCCACAGCATCTACAACGGTAATCACCGCATCAATGGTAATATGTGGTTTTAAATCTGGCCAGTTTACAGCTCTCACCAATGGTTTTGGCATTGCCAAGCCTGATGTTTCAATAACAATATGGTCTATTTCGTGTTTACGTTCAATTAAATTGAGCATTGCTGGTAAAAATTCTTCTTGCACCGTACAGCAAATACAACCGTTTGCCAATTCAATTAAATTACATTCATCATCGCCACAACCCGCTTTAATCAATTCTCCATCAATACCTATTTCACCAAATTCATTTACCAAAACAGCAATTTTTTTACCGTTGGCATTTTTAATCATATTGTGTACTAACGTTGTTTTTCCTACTCCTAAAAAACCTGTTATTATTGTAATTGGAATTTTTTTCATTTCTCGCTATTTTTTTATGATTCAGTAGTTTTCTTTTTTCTTTTATATAGAAATAAATTCCATTTTTCTTCAGCTACACCTTGCTTGTCCATTTCTGCACGTGCCATTGTAAAAAACAAATCCGACAATCTATTGATATATGCCGCAATATAATCGTGTACACTTTCTGGATCTTCACGCATTAATGTTACCATTGTACGCTCTCCTCTTCTAATTTGTGTACGACAAACGTGACATAAAGCCGAAATTTCATTTCCTCCAGGTAATAAAAAATAATCTGATGAAGTGCTCATCGCGCCCTCTAATTCATCAATCCATTTTTCACAAAATTCTGCACCGTCTTCTGGTCTTGGATTTTCATTTACCTTTCTTGCATCTGATGGTCGTGCCAAATGCGACATCATATTCATTATATCCTTTTGAATTTTATGTAAATTCGGTTGCCATTCGTGCGTGTCACCTAATTTAACGCGTAACAATCCAATGGTTGAATTTGCTTCGTCAATAGTTCCAATACATTCTACTCTTGGAGAATCTTTAAATTGTCTGCTTCCGCCAAAAACGCCAGTTTGACCTTTATCTCCTTTACGTGTGTACACTTTCATCTCTTTTATTTTTTAATTAGTTAGTAATTTTAATAAATTTCTTAATAGTTTTTCTTGTCCTAAATAATAATGAACATAAGAAGCTATCACATTTTTATATTGAAACACCATCGTATCTACTTCACTTCCGCGAGCATTCAATACCGTTGCAATACTTGTTGATTTTTTATGTTCAATACTACTTGAATAATGAAATTCGTGACCTTTCAATTCGAAATTTTTAAATTGAATGGTTCTATACCCCAAATTGAGTTTCATTGCTTGCATTGACGTTGAAAAATCAAAAACACCCGCCATTTCATATTCATTTCCTTCTTTATCGACAATCGATTTTCCTAAATACATCATCCCGCCACATTCAGCAATAATCTTCCCTCCTGCATCTGCAAAATTCTTTATACTTTGAAGCATCGTTTTATTTTCAGAAAGCTGCTTCGTGTAAAATTCAGGATAACCGCCAGGCAAATACACCAAATCTACTTTAGGTAACTCCTTATCATTTAGCGGACTAAAAAAGGTGATTTTTCCTATTTGTTTTAAACATTCAATATTTTGAACATAACTAAAATTAAACCCTTCATCTTCTGCAACAGCAATGTTTATTTTTTTTGAAAGTATTGATGAAATAAATTCTTCGTGATTTTTTTGATCTAACAAGCAACATTCCAATAACGCATCAATAGCAACGGTTTCTTCCATAGCATTTGCTACTTTTTCAATAACAGCATCATAACCTTGCATTTCGTGAATAGACAAACCTAAATGTCTGGATGGAATTTCACAATCTGCAAGAAATGGAACGTGGCCCAACGCCGGAATTCCAACATCTTCACAAGCTTCCAATAAAAACTGATAATGACTTTTTGTATTTACTCTGTTAAATATGACTCCAGCAATATTCAACGCTGGATCGAAATTTTTAAAACCATACAATAACGGCGCAACAGAATAGGCAACAGATTTGGCGTCAACCACCAAAATAATGGGTAAATTCAACACTTTTGCAACTTCCGCCGTGCTACCTTCCGATTTTCTGGCACCATCAAACAAGCCCATAACACCTTCCACACAAACAGCGCCTTTATTTTTAGCATATTTAGCATACGTAGCTAAAATATCCTTGGTATCTGTCATATATAAATCCAGATTCAACCCGTTTTTTCCACAGGCAACTTTATGAAATTTAGGATCAATATAATCGGGTCCAACTTTAAATGGTTGTGTAGCAATACCTCTATTTTCTAAAGCACGAAGCAAGCCCAAAGTAATAGTCGTTTTACCTGAATTACTTGTTGGAGCTGCAATAATAAATTGAGGAATTTGTTTAGGCATTTTGCAGAATTAAGGGTTCGTAATTCGCTCTAATTTTTGTTGCAAACTTTTTTGCTAAATTCAATTTTACCAATCCTTTTTCAGCATCAACAACCGTTAATTGATGTACCGATTTACAGTAGGTCTGACAAGCAATTACGGCTTCATCAAAAGCATTTTCAGCATCCGTATTAAATTTACCATCTGTAATAATAATTAATTCGTAATTAATGTCTTTTGAATTGTTTGTCAACGCTTTAACCTTCTTAAAAGCAGGAATAATATTTGTTTTTCCGCCTGTTTTAATGTCTTGTAATTTTTCTAATAACTCATCAATATCTTTGGAAGCTTCTTGTACCAAATCGGCATCGCCATTGTATAATGAGATTAATGAGTATATCGGTTTTAAACCACTTTCGGTTTTCGCAAATTTCTCGACCAATCCTTTTGCGTACGCCACTACTTTCTCTTTTAACATAGATCCGCTCGAATCCAATAAAAAGATAAGGTGTGATTGTGATTTAGTTTGTTGAAATTTATGTTGAATTTCAAATTTATCAGTGGTCAAATATTGAGAAACTGTTTTTCTATTGTCAATATTTTTAAATGCTGAAGGGTTTTCAGTCAATTGATGTTGTTGCTGATAATTAGTGGAATTCGCACCATTTCTTGAACTTCCAGACATACCATTTGAAAGCTTTCTTTCATTGGCTGGAATGATGGATTGAAACGTGTGTTCTTGTTGCGAACTATTTGAAATATTTTCTTCTTTTTGCTCTTGCTGTTGTTGTTTTTGATCTTCCTGAGAATTGTCTTGTTCCTTAGAAAAATCGCCATTATTTGAACGATGATTCAATACAAAAGGAGCAATTTTTTGTAAATGAAATTCCTCAACTTTAGAATCATTTAAATAAGCGGCATAAGCCCTGGCTGTTTTCAACAATAAAATATCAGCTCTATGTCCTTCCACTTCATTTAACAAGGCTAAATTTGCAGCTACTTCATATAAATTTGTATCGATTTGAATCGATTTAAGTTTTTTATGAGCATTTTTAATTTGCGACACTAAATGTTGTTGCTTTTCAGCATAAGCAGCCACAAACTCTTCTGCATCATCATCAAAATGTAACCTATTTGAAATAATTTGAGTCCTTTCTTCCAAAGAAACAGCCGTTTTTATAACAACACTAAGTCCAAATCGATCTTTTAACTGCGGACGTAAATCGCCTTCTTCTGGATTCATTGAACCAATTAAACAAAAACGACTTTCAATTTTTTTTGAAATGCCTTCTCTCTCCAAATGGTAAAATCCTGTGGCAGATGCATCCAATAAAACATCCATTAAATAATCATTCAACAGGTTTATTTCATCAATATACAAACATCCTTTATTCGCTTTTGCCAGTAAGCCTAATTGCAAATGCTCTCTCTTTTCATTGATTAACTTTTCCAAATTTACGTGTCCTAAAACCCGATCTTCAGAAACGCCAATAGGTAAATTCACAAAAGGAAATGTGTCTTCTGCGTCAATTAATTCGGCTAACGAACGAATTAAAGTGGTTTTACCCGTTCCTTTATCTCCAATAGCTAAAACACCACCCAACAAAGGATCAATTACGTTCAACACCAAGGCTAGTTTAAAATCTTCCTGACCAACAATTGCAGAAAATGGAAATGTGTTTTTTACTGTTTTCATAGTGCCATAACTGTATTATAAATCCAATACGATCCTATTAATATGGAAGCCAAACCGGCAACTCCATTCATCCATTTAAAAATGGATAAGTTTTTTTCAATAAAACGACTCATTACCGCAATGAGCGAATAACTGTAAACTCCCATTGCAATTATAATCCCCACACATTCAACCAATAAAACTATTACAGCATCGGCAATTGTTGCTGCACTAATTACCAATGCAGACGTTAATGCGCCTCCAGTTCCAGCCAATCCGTGTAACATACCCACCCAAAACGATTTGTTCATTGGGTTCATAGCTATTTCTTCACCTGCTTTACCGTGTAAATGAATGGCATTTGATTCTAAATGATCGTGTTCCTCAATTTCTTTATGCTTTTGAATCATTTCTTTAATTCTATGATTTCTTCTAATAGCGGTAACGCCTAACCAAATCATAATTGGCCCCACAGAAACTTCTGCCCAAAAAGATATATTATGAATAAAAAGTCCTAGCGATGATCTAAATATCAAGGCTACAATACCAAAAAGCAACAACGTCAACGAATGACCCAAAGCCCATTGCGAGGCTTTTATCACCATTTTAAAAGATGTTTTTTCCTTTTTTATGGCATTTTCAGTAGCTAATACTGAAATAGCCGTAACGTGATCAGGTTCAAAGGAATGTAAAACTCCCGCCATTAAAGGTCTGACTAAACTAACTATACTCATATTTTTTTATATTTAATAAACTCACCATTCATACCAATCAAGTACACATCTAGCGTTACGTTATTAATAATTTCTTTACTTTGGAAATAACACGCTTCCAATAACTTTTGATAAAAAATTTCATCATTATTGAATGGAAATATCTCTGTTAATCTTCCAGCCATATTTAGCGCTAAAATTTTATCGCTTATTGTTGCATCATATCCGCACGCTTCAGCAAGATTGACCACAAATTCTTTATTCCAACTTGAAACACAACTGTGTGTATCTGTTCTTCCGTACGCCAATTTTACCGCTTTGCCCAACATAATTCCAATGGATGCCTTTTCAATTTTTGAAGTGCTTATTTTTTGAAGTGTTTCTCCAATCCAGTTTCCAAAATGTATAAAAGATTGCTCGGTTAAATTTGGAAATAATTGCCGTAAATACTTCTCACTTCTCGCTCCCGAATTAATAACCACTTCATTAATTCCATTCGCCAGAGCAACATCAATTCCTTGTTCAATACTCGCTATGTAAGACGATGAAGAATAAGGTTTTACAATTCCTGATGTCCCTAAAATAGATAAGCCATTTAAAATTCCAACGCGTTCATTTAACGTCCGTTTTGCCAAAGCTTTTCCATTGGTTACAAAAATTGAAATCACCAATCCACATTCTAATTGAAAGTCGTGTAACAACTTTTGAACAGCGCTTGTCATCATTTTTCTTGGAACAGGATTAATTGCCGGTTCTCCCACTGCCAATTGTAAACCTGGCAATGTAACTGTACCAACACCTTCTCCACCAACAAACTTAATTTCTCTACTTTTAGTCAATTGAATTTCACAGCCAACTTCAGCGCCATTTGTAACGTCAGGATCATCTCCTGCATCTTTTATAACACTGCATTTTGCCCAATCAGTTGTAAATTCATTGGTATGAATTTCAATTTCCAATATTTTATCAATAGGCAAATGAACTTTGACTTTCGACTGTTTTTTTTGTTCAATAATAGATACCAACGCTGCTTTAACAGCTGCCGTAGCAGAAGTTCCGGTTGTAAAACCATCTCTTAAAGGTCCGTCTGGTACTTTTACTAAACCCATTTTATTGTACTGTAATTTTTAAAATTTCTATTAAATCCAATTTGCTTTTTACCAATTGAAAAGAGGTTGGTAATGCTGGTTTTTTTATAATAATAATTGGAATATTACACTGTTTTGCTGCTTCCATCTTCACAGACAATGCGCCGCTATTTCCGCTTTCCTTGGTAATAACCACTTCTATCTTTTTTTGTTGAAAAAGTGCAACTTCAGCTTCAATGGTTGTATTTGGATAACCCAAAATCAATTGACTTTCAGGGAAATTACTTTGTAAAGCAATGTCTTTTGAAGATTCTCTGTCTAAAATTCTGAAATAACTCAAGTTGTTCTTCCAAAAACTTTCAAACTTCTCAATTGTTTGAACTCCTGTTAATCCCAACAACGTTTTTCCTGTAAATTTTTCATTCAATAAATCCAATGCTTCAGCGTAATTATGTACATAATAAATCATTGTATTTTGAATTCGCTCAGGATATGCTCTTTGCAATCGATACACAGGTATTTTGCATTTTTCAGCAACTACAGCAACTGTTTTATGTAATTCTTCCGCAAAAGGATGTGATGCGTGAACAATGCTTGTAATATTTTTTTTTGAAATAAATTGAGTTAAACCTTCAACAGAAAAAGCCCCAAAACGAGACTGTCCACAAGGGCCTAATGCAACATCTATAGCTGTTTTAGAGGAATAGATATACGGCAATTGAAGTGCTTCTAACACTTCAATTGCTTGTTTACCTTCTGTTGTTCCTCCAAAAACGAGTATCATTTTTTTATTATTTCAGTTAAAAATTATTCGCTTAAAACAAATTTTTTGTTTGTTCTAAAAATGTGTTTCCACTCGGGACTGTATAATTGCGATCTGTTTTTTCGTGCTCCAATAGCTTCACCTACAATAATTAAAACAGTTCTTGATTTTTTACTATCCTTTACAATTTGTGCTAAATTCTCCAATTTTCCTTGGTAAATTTCTTCGTCTTTCCAAGTCAATCTGTACATTACGGCAACTGGTGTTGTAGGACCATAATGCTCTAATAATTGATTTTGAACTTTTTCAGCAATTCCAACACTTAAAAACAAGCACATAGTTGCTTTGTGTTTTGCCATTTCAACTAATTTTTCAGTTTCTGGCAATGGTGTTTTACCTTCACCTCTTGTTAAAATAATTGATTGCACTACTTCTGGAATGGTAAATTCCGATTTTAATGCTGCCGCAGCTGCGCTAAATGAAGAGATTCCAGGAACAATAAAATAATCCATTCCTAACTCATCAAAAATGGTCATTTGCTCTTGAATAGCCCCATAAATAGATGGATCACCACATTGTAAACGAACAATAGAGTTTCCCTTTATGTAATGCTCTTGCATTAAAGCAACTTGCTCTTCTAAAGTCATAGTTGCTGAATTACGAACCACAGCGCCTTTTTTACACCAATTGGTCATTTCTTCTGGAATTAAACTCCCCGCGTACAACACACAATCCGCTTTTTCTAAATATCCTTTTCCTTTTACAGTAATCAGTTCTTCATCACCAGGTCCAGCACCTATAATGGCTATTTGAGCTTTGCGTTCCACCTTAGATTTTAAGGCTACTGCAAAAGTGAATTTTTCGTTATTATCAAGAATAATTTTTTGTTTTTCAACCAATAATTTATTGGTTTTTGCTAGTAACATCGCTGTAGATTCTGAAACTCCGTCAACACCAATTTTTTCTTGTACCATTACACTAGGGTTTGGCACTTTTACGGTATCAATTTCTTCAGAAGTAAACGTTTTAAAAGGAATATTATGCTGTTTACTCCATTGTAAATAAGCGCTTTGTTGTCCTTTTATATCAATAGATCCTAAATTTTCTATGGCAGAAAATAACAATCCTGTAGCTTCAAACTCTTCTTTGAAATTTTCAGAAAAAATATTTTCATCCAAACTTTTTGAACAACCAGAACCCACAGATAACACTTTAGGAACAAAATACACTACAGGAATTGTAGTTGTAATTGTTTTATAGGTTACAGCTATTACTAATTCGAATTGCGAAAAATCAATATCGCTTTCATCATAAAAAACAGTCACAAAATCGGGCAAAGTTTTCTCTAAAAACTCGGTTCCTGCATCTTTTATGTCTAACAATAAAGCCGTTGGCTTGTTGTTTACAAATAATGCCATTAGTTCATTTAATGTTGAAGTACTTTCCGTTTTCCAATTAAATTGTTTTCCGATAGTATCTAATGCCCAAATTGATTGCACATCACTTGATGTTGAAATAATTGGGTTTCCGCCTAACAATTGTGCTACTTTAATTGCAAAATCGTTCGCACCACCCGTATGACCACTAATTACAGACTGCACATTTAATCCCAATTCATCCGCACAAATTACGGCTGCATCCTTGTATTTATCATTTAAAAATGGCGCAATAGTTCTAACACAAATTCCCAAGGCGCTGATAAAACAAATTCCATCGATTTTCGAGAAATTGTCAGCTAAATAATCGGAAATTGAAGAAACCACTGATACGTTTTCATTATCAGATGTACGCGTTGTAATGATTAATGATTTTGGAAATTGTTTTTGTAAAACTAAGGCTTGTTC
Organism: Lutibacter sp.; assembly: GCF_041596795.1. Classification (GTDB taxonomy): domain Bacteria; phylum Bacteroidota; class Bacteroidia; order Flavobacteriales; family Flavobacteriaceae; genus Lutibacter. Next base: position 2,675 of record NZ_JBFHHX010000019.1, on the reverse strand, counting down.
AATCCCTTTATCCGTAATTGCTATAATGCTTATTTTTTTCATTTTATTTTAGTTTTTCACTGCTGCGTGAATTAAAATTTTATTATGTTCATTTACTTGAATACAGGTACTATTTAGCGAATAATCAAGTTTTGTTAATTCATTTATAAAAATTGAGCTTGTTAATTCTTTTACTGCATTAATAACAAATTTTACTGAAGGATTTATCTGGTAGACTTTGTGAATCATTTCTTTTAACCTATTTCCGTGACCACCAATAAAGACAACATCAGGTGTTGGGAAATTTGACAAGTTTAAATTGAAAAAATCATCAATAACAACTTTAATTCCAGGGGTTGAAAATTGCTCTTTATTTTTTTGAATAATCTCTGCACATTCAGCTCTTTTTTCAAAAGCAATAATTACGGTACGTGGAAAATGTTTTTTTGCTTCTATAGATACAGATCCTGTGCAAGCACCTATATCCCAAAAAACAGCATTAGTATCCAATTGCAAAGCACTTAAAGTACTTAGCCTTACAGGCATTTTAGTTATCATATTTGCTCTATTTGGAAGTGAAACAAACTCGGAATCTGGTAATCCAAAAGAACTATTTTTAGAAAATTTTCGTACTAAAAGCACACTGTTTAAATTTTGAAACTTTAAAAGTTTACACACTTTTAAACTATAAGTATTTATTTTCTCAAAATCTCCATCTAACTCTTCGCCTACGGTAATTTCATAATTTTCAAAACCATATTGTAGTAAACGCGCTGCAATAACCGCTGGCGTTTTTTTAGTATCAGTTAATACTCCAATTAATGCTTCATTTTTTATTAGAGCCTCGTCTAAAGCAGTCCAATCTCTGCCGTGTACAGAAACCGAACGTAATAAATTATAGTTGGTTGCTGTTTTCTGACATAACCGTTGAATGCTGTTAAAATAAGGAAACGCTTTAATTTCTGCCTCTGGAATATACTTTTTTAAGGTGTTTCCAAAACCAAAAAAAAATGGATCTCCTGAAACAAAAATTAGTATTGGCTTTGTATTTTCGCTATACTTTAATAGTACGTGATCCATTCTACCAGATATTTCAATCCACGTATGATTTTTTGGTAAAATTGATTTCACCAACTCATAATGTCTTTTTCCGCCAGAAAAAATCTTTGTATTTTTTATCAATAACAAAACCTCATTATCAACAACTGGTTTGGAATGATTTCCAATACCAACCAAATAAAATTCTAAATCTTGTTTTTTACTCATTCTTTTTAGTGATTATAAATTACCACTATGCGTATAGTTGTGTTAATTTTTTATACTTTAAAATACATTGAAGCTTCTTCTAATGTATATGCAGCATTAACCAGCGCTGCCGCCACATTGCTTCCGCCTCTGTTTCCTTCAATAAGTACCCAATCTGTATTTTTAGCTTGCGACAATTGTTCTTTAGATTCAATTACATTTACAAAACCAACTGGAGCACCAATTACACAAGCTGGTTTAAAACCGCTATTGTTTCTAAGTTCATCGGTAATTTCCATTAAAGCTGTAGGCGCGTTTCCAACTACATAAAGTGCATTTGGATGTAATTTAATTGCTTTTCTAATCCCTGCCTGCGAACGTGTAATATTTTCTTTAACTGCCAATTCTTTTGTGTCTTCATCATTTAAATAACAATGAATTTTAGTGCCAAATTGCTCACTAAAAGCCTTGGTAATACCAGCTTTTACCATAGTTACATCGGTAATAATTTCGCCTCCGTTTTTAAGGAAATTATGTACGTTTGAAATTGAATTTTCTGTAGCTTTATAAAACTTGTGGTCGTCTAAAACACCTGTGGTGTGAATTACGCGTGTAATTGCCCACTTATCGTTATTAGAATAATTTAAATCTTTAATATGATTTGTAACAATTCTAAAACTTTCTTGTTGAATTTCTTTTCCTGTATGCGGTTTTCTGTTTAAATAACCACGAGGCGTTACCAAGTAGTTTTTAAATTGAAATGTTTGCGAATTTCCAATCATAACCAAACTAAACATATCAACATCTTCAGGATTAAATTCGCCCAAGGTTGTAATTTTAATAGATTCTTCAGGACGCGTAACTTGTTTAACAATGGCAACTGGTGTTGAAGCACTTCTTTCTTCTAAAAATATTTTTTGAAGTCTACCTAATTGCCAATGCCTTTTAATACTTTTTGGATTGTATAAACTGGTTACAAAATCACCCATTGCAGCGGCTCTAATTCTTTTTTCAATAACATTCCAAGGGGTCATTAAATCGGACAATGAAATACAACAGAAATCGTGACCAAGTGGCGCTCCTAATTTACTTCCTGAAGCTAAAAATGCTGAAATACCAGGCAATGTTTCCAATTCAAGATTTTTAATATCTTGTTTTGCAACCATTTCGTAAACAATGGCTGCCATTGAGTAAATACTGGCATCGCCCGATCCAATTACAACAACATATTTGTCTTCTTTTGCTTTTTCAATTGCTTTTTCTGCACGTGCTTCTTCCATTCCTAAAGGCATTGAAATTAGCTCTGCATTTTCCTTAAAAAACTCCTTTCCAAATTGAAAATAGTAATCGTACCCAATAACAACATCGGCTAAGGCTAATGCGTTTTTTACCAAAGGCAACATATAATTTTTATCTCCTGGTCCAAGACCTGCTACAGTAATTTTCATTTT
>NZ_JBFHHX010000018.1:0-32393 GCF_041596795.1 Lutibacter sp. | reverse complement strand
GCTCTAGCATCATAATTTTCATAATCAGTACTTTGTTCTAAAGCATTTAAAGTGTTATTGAAAAACGCATTGAAAATTGATTTTTCTACAGCATCAAAATTTGCATAAAACATATAAAAAAGCTGTTCGTCAAAGTTATTAGCTTTGGCAAATAAGTAAACCGAAGCTGGTTGTTTTTGATGTTCTAACACATAATCCATATATAAATTTATAATGCTATCTGCAGTTATTGTTCTTTTTTTTGCCATTCTATGATTTTTTTGTTTAACATTTAACAATGTAAATTAAACAAAAATAATTAATATAAAAATTTATACCTATTATTACTATTTATTAACCAATAAATATATTTGATAATTCAGTAAATACAATATTAAAATAATGTTTAATTTTGTAGATATAATATTAAACAAAAAAATATGATTTATAAAACTGCAGTTACACGGAGAGAACATTTTAATGCAGCACACAGGTTACATAATAAAAATTGGAGTAGTGATAAAAATATTGAAGTTTTTGGAAAATGTAATAACCCAAATTTTCATGGTCATAATTACGAGTTAGAAGTAAAAGTAATAGGTGTTGTTAATAAAGAAACAGGTTATGTTATAGACACCAAAATACTTTCAGATTTAATAAAAACCGAAGTGCTTGATAAATTTGATCATAAAAATTTAAATTTAGATGTTGTAGAATTTGAACAATTAAATCCAACAGCTGAAAATATTGCAATGGTAATTTATTTTTTACTAAAAAAGCATTTAGATGATAATTTAGACTTAAAAATAAAACTATATGAAACTCCTAGAAACTTTGTAGAATTTCCTTATTAGTTATACATTTATAATACTACTTTTTTAACCTTAAAATTTTGACACTATGTATAATTTTAAACTTTTAATACTTTTTTTTATTCTAAATTTTGGAGCGTTAGCTATTGGAAGTTGGTTAATGGATAAAGGTCCAACAACCAATTGGTATTTAAGTTTAAACAAAGCACCTTGGAGTCCGCCAGGATGGCTTTTTGGTGTAGCTTGGACAACTATTATGCTGTGTTTTTCATTTTATATGACCTCATTAATTGGACACAAGCCATTAACCTATATTTGGATCTTATTTTTTATACAGTTTACTTTAAATATTTCTTGGAATTATTTCTTTTTTAATATTCATATGATTGGAGTGGCTTTATTTATACTAATATCATTAACTGTTTTGGTTGGTTATTTTTTAATCAATTTTTATAATTTAATGGGTAAAAAATCGTTGTTAATAGCTCCATATTTTATTTGGTTACTTATTGCTTGTTCCTTAAACATGTATGCTTATTTTAAAAATTGATAATACTTTAATTGCTATAATTAGCATCTAAAACAATAATGATAAATATTTTTGTTTTGGGAATATTTTAAAAATCTCATCGATTAAAAAATACTTTTTATATAGCTATTACCCCCAAACATCTATTACAATTTTAAGTACACACGTATAATCTCATCTTTGAAGTGTTAATTAAAAAACAATTAAAAATGAAATTATATCTGTTGATAGGAATCCTGTTAATTACTCAATTAAATTTCGCTCAAGAAATTCCAAGTAATTCAGCAACAAAAGTTTGGTCATTACAAGACTGTATTGATTATGCTTTAGAAAATAACTTAACAGTTAAAAATGCGGCGCTAACAAAAAGCATTGCAGAAGTAGATTACAACAAAACAAAATCATCTCGATTACCTGATTTATTTGGAAGTGCTTCACAAAGTTTTTCAAGTGGAAATGCTATTGATCCAATTACTAGCGATTATGAAACAGATCAAATTCATAGTACAAATGTTGGTATTAGTAGTTCTGTAACCTTATTTCAAGGAAATCAGATTAACAACCAAATAAAACAAAGTAAACTATTATTTGAGCAAAGTATTTTTCAAGAAGAAGTAGAAAAAAACAATATTGTTTTAACTATTTTAGAAACGTACCTACAAACTTTATATAGTAAAGAAAGTATTACAATTGCTGAAAATAATTTAGAAGCATCAGAAAAAGAAGTATTACGAGCAAAACAACGATTAGATATTGGAACCATTGCAATAAGTGATTATACAGAGGCACAAAGTCAGGCTGCAACAAATAAATACAATGTAATTGCTGCAAAAAATGATTATCAACAATATATAATTGACCTAAAGCAATTGTTAGAATTATCGCCACTTGAAACTTTAGAAATTGAGACTTTAAAAGAAAATATGGATCTTTTAAATGTAGCACTTAACAAAACAGAAGTTTACACTAAAGCATTAAATTTTTTACCAGAAATTGAAGTTAGCAACCTAAATGTTGCAGCAAGTGAAAAAGAATTGGCTATTGCTAAAGGTGGATATTTACCAACATTATCTTTATCAGGAAGCTTAGGCTCTGGTTATACAAGTGCAAGTAACACCAATTTTACTAGCCAGCTTGATTTAAATTTTAATCAAAAATTAGGACTTTCATTAAGTATTCCAATATTTAATAAAAATCAAACAAAAGCAGCTGTTAAAACAGCATCTATAAACATAGAAAAAGCTGAAATACAAAAACAAACTACAGAAAAAGAAATTTATAAAAAGGTAGAAACAGCTTATCAAAATGCACTATCTGCTCAAGAACAAGTAATTGCATCTGAAGCATCTAAAATAGCATCGGAAAAAAGTTACAAATTGGCTCAGAAAAAATATGAATTGGGAGATTTAAGTACTACAGATTTAGTAATTAGTCAAAACACATATACAAATGCGCAACAAAATTATTTACAAGCAAAATACTTAAATATTTTATACTATCAATTATTACAATTTTATCAAGGAAACGATATTAAACTTTAATTAAACAATCACATGAAAAATAAAAAAACCATCATTATAAGTAGCATTGGAGTAGTACTACTTGCTATTATAGCTTTCACTTTTATGAAAGGAGACGATGCTATTATTATAGAAGCAAAAACGGTTGAAGCTAAAATAGCAAATGTAACAACTATGGTTACGGCAACCGGAACAATTGAACCCATAAACCAAGTTGATGTTGGTACGCAAGTATCTGGTGTTGTAGAAAAAATTTATGTAGACTATAATAGTGCAGTAAAAGCAGGACAACTAATTGCAGAATTAGATAAAACAAATTTAAAAGCATCTTTAACGCAAGCACAAGCTGCTTATGATAATGCCGTAAGTCAAAGAAATTACACAAAAATTATTTACGACAGACAAAAAACATTGTTTGATAACCAAGTAATTAGTAAGGCTGATTTTGATGAAGCACTATATAATTATGAAACAGCAAAAGGAACTGTAACACAACGTTTATCCGATTTACAATCTGCCAAAACCAATTTAAGCTATGCAAATATTTATGCGCCAATTGATGGTGTTGTATTATCAAGAGATATAGATGAAGGACAAACCGTAGCCGCTAGTTTTAGTACACCAACATTATTTACTATTGCGCAAGATTTAAAAGAAATGCAAGTAGAAGCAGATGTAGATGAAGCTGATATAGGACAAGTTAAAGAAGGGCAACGTGTAGAATTTACAGTAGATGCTTACATTGGTGAAACCTTTAACGGCGTTATTACACAAGTGCGTTTAGACCCAACAATAACCTCAAATGTAGTTACTTACACTGTTGTAATTAAAGCAGAAAATGAAGATTTAAAATTAAAACCAGGTTTAACAGCTACTATCTCTATATATACTTTAGAACTAAAAAATGTTTTAACTACAGAAGCTAAGGCAATTAATTTTAAACCTGAAGCTGAAACTTTGGAAACATATAATACACATCATAATTTAACACAAAATACAAGCAGCCAATCAACTACTGAAACAACACTGTGGGTATTAGGAAACGATAAAAGCATTACTCCCAAAACAGTAACCTTAGGAGCAAGTGATGGAGTAAATGTTCAGTTGTTAAGCGGTATTTCAGAAGGTGAAAAATTAGTGTATAGTTTAAAAGGTATTTCAAAATCTGAAGCTGGTACCGGAGGAAGTAATGAAAGTCCTTTTATGCCAAAACCACCGGGAGCAAACAAAAAAAAGTAAGCAATTATGAGTAAAGAAATTATAAAAATAGAAAACCTAAAACGTGATTTTACAATGGGAACCGAAACGGTTCATGCGTTAAAAGGTATTTCGTTTTCCATTAAAGAAGGTGAATTTGTTACCATAATGGGATCTAGTGGATCAGGTAAAAGTACATTGTTAAATATTTTAGGATGTTTGGATCAGCCAACAAATGGAACTTATGAAATTGATGGGGTAAAAGTAAAGGATCTAAGTAGAAATGAATTAGCGACTATTAGAAACAAAAAAATCGGATTTATTTTTCAATCGTATAATTTATTGGCAAGAACTTCGGCTTTAGAAAATGTAGAATTACCATTATTATACAACAGTAAAGTATCTACAGAAGAAAGAAGAGAAAGAGCCATAAAAGCATTAGCAATGGTTGGTTTATCAGAAAGAATGGATCATACACCTTCACAACTTTCTGGAGGACAACAACAACGTGTAGCTATAGCAAGATCATTGGTAAATAACCCTGTAATGATATTAGCCGATGAAGCAACAGGGAACTTAGACACGCGTACTTCTTACGAAATTATGTCGTTATTTCAAGATTTAAACAAGCAAGGAATTACCATAACTTTTGTAACACACGAACCTGATATTGCAACATTTAGCAATAGAACTATAGTGTTAAAAGATGGAAACATTATGCAAGATTATAAAAATAATAATATTCAATCTGCAGCAAATGAATTAGCTAAATTACCTAAAGAAGATAACTAATTATGAGACTACTAAATTTATTTAAAATTGCATTTAAAGCAATTATTCTTAATAAAACAAGAACTTTGCTTACCATGTTGGGAATCATTATTGGTGTTGCTTCGGTAATTACCATGTTGGCTATTGGAGAAGGCTCTAAAGAAAGTATTCGTACCACAATATCAAGTATGGGTTCTAATATGATAACCATTCAACCTGGTGCCGATGATAGAGGTCCTGCAAGAGGAAGCGGTGGTGATGTGCAAACCTTAATATTCGAGGATTATGAAGAAATTAAAGAAAAAGCAACCTTATTAAATTACATAACACCTGTTGTAAATGGTGGCGGACAAGTAATTAATGGTTCTAATAACTGGCCTTCAACAATTTTTGGTGTTAATCCAGATTATTTAAATATAAAAGCAGTTGGTTTACAAAGTGGAAGTATGTTTACAGATGCCGAAGTAAAATCTGCAGCAAAAGTTGCGTTAATTGGCCAAACTATAGTAGATAATGTATTTCCTGATGGTAAAGATCCTGTAGGTCAAATGATTCGTTTTAATAATATTCCATTTAAAGTTATTGGAGTTTTAGAAGAAAAAGGTGAAAACACCTTTGGTCAGGATCAAGATGATATAGTTATTGCACCGTACACAACAGTTCAAAAACGTATTTTAGCCATAGATTATTTAAATCAAATTATGGCTTCTGCAGTGAGTGAAGATGACGCCCCAGAAGCTGTAAATCAAGTAACTGAAATAATACGAGAACAACATAAATTGATGGATAATGAAGATGACGATTTTACGGTACGTTCTATGGAAGAATTAATTTCTACATTTAGCTCAACCAGTGAGATGTTAACCATATTATTAGTTGCTGTTGCAGGTATTTCCCTGTTAATTGGAGGTATTGGGATAATGAATATTATGTATGTTTCTGTAAAAGAGCGTACTAAAGAAATTGGCTTACGTATGGCAGTAGGAGGTAAGGGTTCAGATATTTTAATGCAGTTTTTAATTGAAGCTATTTTAATAAGTGTTACCGGAGGAGTTTTAGGAGTACTCTTAGGTCTTAGCGCTACCATTTTTATAGAAAAATTCTTAAACTGGCCAACAAGTGTTGCACTATATTCTATAATAATATCTTTTGTTGTTTGTGCTGTAACAGGTATCTTTTTTGGATGGTATCCAGCAAGAAAAGCAGCTGCATTAGACCCTATAACTGCTTTACGTTACGAATAATAATTATTAAATAAAATATCTGATGTTATAGCAAATAAACATTAAAAAAGCCTCTATTGAGGCTTTTTTAATGTTTTAAATTTCTAAACTGAGTAGCGGTAATTCCAGTATTTCGTTTAAAAAACTGATTAAAATTAGCAACTTCATTAAAATCTAAAGCATAAGCAACATCCGCTATAGATTTATCTAACTGATGTAAAAGTGTTTTTGCATATAATATTTTATAGTCGATAATTATTTTTTGCGCACTTTTTCCCGTAGCTTTTTTTACACATTCTGTTAGGTAAACCGGACTTATATTCATTTGTGCCGCGTATTCATTTACAGATAAAAAAGAGTGGTTATTTGATAAAATAACTTGCTCAAATTTAGACATGATAACCTCAAACCTATTCATAGTAACTATACCTTTATTATCATAAGTAGCTCTTTTTACTTTATAAAGCAAAACAAGTAACAAAGATCTTACAATCTCAAAACTATTAGCTTTATTACTTCTAGATTCTTTATATAATTCTTCGGCAATAGTTATAATATCATTAAACTCATTTTCTAATAATTGATACATGGGAATTGTATGAATTTTAAAAAAATGAAATTCATTTTGTAAGCCATAAGATTGATTAAAATTTGTAAAAATAGATGCATTAAAATATATGACATAACCTATATCATCATCCGATGGCAACTTTTTTTTATACTCTATAACCTGAAAAGGAGAAATAATTGCTAAACTATTATTACTTTCTTGAAGAGTTTGGTTTCCTATTTTAATCTTTTTAGTATTTTTTTGTAAAACTCCAATTTCAAAAAAATTACGTTTGTGTGGCTCAAAAAACACCTTATCTGGTTCACTAAATTTCTGCTCTTTAGCAATCTTTCTAATATAAAAGCTATTGGAATAATTGTTAGCAGGCTCTAAACCATTTAAAAAATAAGTATTAATATCACTAAATACTTCCATATCTATTTTAATTTCTTCAAAATTAAGATTTAATAGCTTAAAAACCTAAATTATAATCTGTTTTACTCAAATTACAATTCTTATTAATGTTTTTAACTGTAATATTTTTGTATTCAATTAAATAAAGTAATAAAAATGAGTCATTTTATAAAAAAAATGCAGCAGATATTTTTTCCCATTAAAACAAACAAAGAAGTTGTTAATAATGAAGAGCGTAAGAAAAACGAAAAGTATTCTTTTAAAGAAGATAGTATTCTTAAGTTACTTTTCATTTTTGTAGGACCTGCTGTTTTAGGAATGTTAATAAATGCACTTTACAATTTTGTAGACCGAATTTTTGTGGGTCAATTTGTAGGTGTTGAAGGATTATCGGCCGTTACAATGGTTTTTCCTGTTTCTCTTTTTCAGTTTGGTTTTATATTGCTTTTTGGAAGTGGTTCAGGAATATTAATAGCTAAATATTTAGGTGAATCTAATATAGAAAAAGCCGAAAATGTTTTGGGTAATGCTGTTGCAGGTCTTTTAATAACTATTTTAATTTTTACAAGTGCGGGCTTATTTTTTTATAAGCCTTTGCTAGAGTTATTTGGTGCTCAAGGAGAATTATTAAACTTATCAGCAGATTATTTACTAGTTATTATTTTAGGTTTTCCCTTAAGTTTTTTTCTTGCCTTAGAGTTTACTTGTAGAGCAGAAGGAAATCCTAAATTACCCGCAAAACTAATAATACTATCATGCATAATAAATGTATGTTTAGATTATGTTTTTATGAAAATATTTAATTTAGGTATACGTGGTGCAGCATTAGCTACTATAATTGCACAAGCATCAAACTCCTTGTTTTTAATAAAATATTACGTTACCGGAAAAAGTACTGTAAAACTAGTTTTGAAAAAAATTAAAATAAATAAACAAATTATGCTTCCCATTTTAATGGTTGGATTAGCACCTTTTTTAATGGATTTAGCAATTAGTTTTCAAAATATATTTGCTAATAATTTATTGTTAAAATCTGGAGGAATAGATGGAGTTGCAGCTATGGGAATACTTTTTGGTGTGAACGCTTTTTTTATGATGATTGCATTGGGAACAGGTGATGGAATGCAACCCATTATAAGCTTTAATTTTGGTGCTAAACGTTACGATAGATCTATTAAAACCTTAGAGTTTGCATTACTAATAGTAGGTGCAATAGCCATTATTGGAACGGTATTAATAGAAATATTTCCAACTCAAATTACAAGCATTTTTATTAATGCTAATGAAAATAAAAATGTAAATAACATAGCAAAAATAGCATTACAAATTTTTGCATTAACTATACCATTTTATTCTATACAAATTGTTGTTACCCGATATTTTCAAGCTTTGCAAAAAAATAAGGTAGCTACATTTTTAGCTTTACTACGCCCTATAATTTTATTTATCCCAATAGTATTTCTACTTAATAAATATTTTGGTTTAATAGGTATATGGATGGCATTTCCCTTAAGTGATGGTGCTGCTGCAGTATTATCGCTCTTTTTTGTGAAAAAATATAACATAAATAAATTAACAGTTTAAAAATTTATACAGATGAAAAATATATTTAATAAATTATTTTACTAAAAAAACTCATCTATAAAATCCATTCAAATTTAGAGGAAATCCGCCAACACTTATAAGGCTTAGGTAAACTAATAATTAAACATAAAAATTTACAAATACATTTTTTTAACCATTCAAAATTAGAATTAAATAACAAAAAAAGATAGATGAAAACTACAACAATTAATTTACAGAACTTGAGTTTCGGACTATTCATAGGTTTGCTTTCCTTGTCTTGCAATAGCGATAAAAATGCAGAAAAAAGAAATTCAGTTTCAGAGTATAATGTACTTACTGTATCACCAAAAACTATAGAGCTTTATAGAGAGTTTCCTGTAACAATTGAAGGAACCGAAAATATAGAGATTTATCCTAAGATTGAAGGTTTTATAGATAAAGTATTTATTGATGAAGGAGATTATGTGCAAAAAGGACAAATTCTTTTTTCATTAAATGCTCCAGAATATGAACAAGAACTTTTAAGTACAAAGGCAGCAATTAGCAGTGCAAAAGCCAATGTAAGCTCTGCACAGGTAGATATTGAAAAAGCAAAGCCTTTGGTGGAAAGAGAAATTATTAGCAAGTTTGAGTTAACTTCAGCCGAAAACTCACTTACAGCGGCAAAAGCGACTTTAGAACAAGCACAAGCCAATTATTCTAATGCACAAAGTAACTTTAACTATACCAAAATTACAGCTCCGGTTTCGGGTTACATAGGTTCGTTACCTTATAAATTAGGAAGTTTGGTAAGTAGCAGTATTACAGAGCCCTTAACAACGGTATCTAATATTAAACAGGTATATGCTTATTTTTCAATAAATGAAAAAACTTACTTAGAGTTTGCAAAAGAAGGTTTGCTTAGCAATATGAATGAAGTTTCTCTTTTACTTCCAGATTATACTTTGTTCAATCAGAAAGGAAAAATTCAAACCGTTAGCGGTCAAGTAGATGAAGAAACAGGTTCATTTCATGTACGAGCTATTTTTAATAACCCTGATAATTTACTTAGAACAGGTAATAGTGCTACTATACAACTTCCTAGAACTATTAAGGGTGCTTTTTTAATCCCTCAATCCGCTACTTATGAGATTCAAGGTGGAGTATACGTATATCTGGTAAACAATCAATCACAGGTAAAATCAACTAAAATTACGGTAACAGCTACAAATTCTGGCCTAGCTTATATTGTTACAAATGGACTTAAGGAAGGTGATCAAGTGGTTCTTGAAGGAATTTCGGGCTTATCTAGTGGTAAAGAAATAAAAACAGTTCAAGTAAAGGAAAGTGATATAAGCGCTTTACAGCAAATTATAGAAAAAGTAACATCTACAAACCAATAAAATAGTAGAAATTATGTTTAACAAATTTATAAAACGACCGGTTCTTTCAGCGGTAATTTCTATCATCATATTAATCTTAGGAATTATTGGAATAACCACTTTGCCAATATCACAATATCCAGATATTGCACCGCCAACAGTACAAGTTTCAGCATCATATGACGGTGCCAATGCAGAAGCGGTATTAAATAGTGTAATTGTTCCTTTAGAAGAGGCAATTAATGGTGTAGAAGGTATGACCTATATGACATCAACAGCAACTAGCGGTTCGGCTAGTATAACCGTATATTTTGAATTGGGTACCGATCCAGATATTGCCGCGGTTAATGTTCAAAACAGTGTGTCTACTGCTTCTAACTTATTGCCGTCTGAAGTTATACAGTCTGGAGTTACTACAAAAAAACAGCAAAGTAGTAATGTATTTATTTTTGGATTGTATAGTGAAAATGATAACTATGATGAGGAATTTATTCAGAATTATGCCGAAATTAATTTAATACCTGTATTAAAAAGGATAGACGGTGTTGGTAGTGCTTCAGCATTCAGTTCTAGAGATTATAGTATGCGTATATGGCTTAAGGCTAATATTATGGCAAACTATGGTTTAGTTCCTTCGGATATTAGTACGGCACTTGCGGACCAAAATTTGGAGGCAGCACCAGGTGAATTAGGTTTACAAGGAAATCAAGCATATCAATATACCTTAAAATATAAAGGTAAATTACAAAATGCTACCGATTTTGAAGATATAATTATCAAGACTACGGATGATGGACGTATTCTACGCTTAAAAGATGTAGCTAGAGTAGAATTAGGATCACAATCTTACAGTTCAATAACCACTATTAACGGTAAACCAGGAACAGGTGTTGCTATTGCGCAATCTGCCGGATCTAATGCACAAGAAGTGGTAGCGCAATCTATTGAGGCGCTAAAAGCAGCTTCTAAAAATTTTCCTGAAGGTATAAAATACACAGAAATGGTAAATGCCAACGACTTTTTAGATGCATCTATTGAAAAAGTAATTCATACGTTAATAGAGGCTTTCTTATTGGTTTTTCTTGTGGTATTTATCTTTTTACAAGATTGGCGTTCTACTTTAATTCCTGCCATATCTGTACCTGTAGCTATTATTGGAACTTTCTTTCTTTTAAGTGTATTTGGTTTTACCATTAACCTTTTAACGTTATTTGCGTTAATGCTAGCCATTGGTATTGTGGTAGATGATGCTATTGTAGTGGTAGAGGCAGTTCACGCCAAATTGGATTCAGGTTATAAATCTGCTAGAAAGGCTAGTTTAGATGCGATGAGCGAGATTTCAGGGGCTATTATTTCCATTACCTTAGTAATGTCTGCCGTGTTTATTCCGGTAACTTTTATTAGTGGATCATCAGGGGTTTTCTACCAACAATTTGGTATAACACTTGCCGTCGCAATTATTTTATCGGCTGTAAATGCATTAACGTTGAGTCCTGCTTTATGTGCCTTGCTGTTAAAACCACATGGAGAACATAAATCAAAAAGTTTTGCGCAACGTTTCTATGTGGCATTTAACGTAGGTTTTGAGAAAACAACTTCAAAATATAAAAATGCATTAAAATTTCTTATTCGTAAAAAGTCAATTGCCATTGGAGTCATAGTTGTTTTTATTGGACTATTCGTTTACCTAATGAATACCACACCAACTGGATTTGTACCTGATGAAGACCAAGGTACTGTTTTTGCCGATGTTAGTTTACCTGCAGCAGCTTCTTTAGAAAGAACAGACGAAGTTTTAGATGAATTACAGAAAATTATTGAAGATATACCAGAAGTAAACGCATTTTTACGATCTACTGGTCGTGGTTTTATAAGTGGTACAGGATCTAATTATGGTATGTTTATATTAAAACTAAAACCTTGGGATGAACGTACAAAAGATGGCCAAAGTGTACAAGATATTATCAACCAGTTATTCGCAAAAACGGCGACAATGAAAGATGCTAGAATGATCTTTTTTGCTCCGCCAACCATAACAGGGTTTGGTTTAAGTAACGGATTTGAGGTTCAGTTACAAGACCAAAGCGGTGGTACTGTTGATGCACTTTATAATGTAAGTCAAGATTTTATTGAAGCATTAAGTAAACGACCAGAAATACAGTATGCCAGCACAACATTTGATCCTACTTTTCCACAATATGAAGTAGTGGTAGATGTAGCTAAAACCAAACTGGCAGGTTTAGATGTAGAAGGTGTTTTAAGTGTAATGCAAGGTTATTTAAGTGGTGTATATGCTTCTAACTTTAATAAATTTGGAAAACAATACCGTGTTATCTACCAAGGAGAACCAAATTTTAGGGCGAATCTTGAAAGTTTAAATGCCATTAAAGTTAAAAATAGTAATGGTGTTATGGCTCCTATAACCCAGTTTGTAACCCTAAAAAGGGTTTATGGACCACAAAGTTTAACCCGTTTTAATCTATTTACAGCGGCAAAAATAAGTGGAGCACCAAATGAAGGGTATAGTTCTGGTGATGCCATTAACGCTATTGAAGAAGTAGCAGCAGAAACATTACCAACAGGTTACGGATACGAATATTCTGGAATAACGAGAGAGGAGATTTCTGCAGGAAGCCAAACCGTTTATATTTTTATGTTGTGCTTCATATTTGTTTATTTCTTGTTGAGTGCGCAGTACGAAAGTTTTATACTTCCTATTTCTGTTTTATTATCTGTACCAGCAGGACTTTCTGGAGTTCTGATATTTGCGAATTTATTTGGTATTAGCAACAATATTTATATACAAATTACATTGGTAATGCTTATTGGATTGTTGGCTAAAAATGCCATTTTAATTGTTGAGTTTGCCATACAAAGAAGGCGAGAAGGCGAAACCATAGTACAATCGGGAATACAAGGTGCAATTGCAAGGTTTAGACCTATTTTAATGACGTCGTTCGCTTTTATTTTTGGTTTATTTCCTTTAATGATTGCTACAGGTGCAGGAGCAACAGGTAACAGAGCCATTGGTACTGGAGCTATTGGAGGTATGTTAATAGGAACTATTTTAGGTGTATTAGTAATTCCAGTACTGTTTGTTATTTTTCAAACACTTCAAGAAAAAAAAGTAGGTATTCCAGATCAAGATTGGGGAGAAGATGATGAAAACTAATATTAATTACCTAAAAAAGAGAATTATGACATTTAAATCTTTAAAATATATTATTCAAATTGCCGTATTGGTTTTTGTATTGAACTCTTGCGGTGTTGTGAATAAAAAATATGTAACACCTGATATAGAACATGCAGAAAGTTATAGAGATACAATAATCCAAGATACAACAACTATTGCTAATTTACCATGGAAAGCATTAATTTCCGATAGTATTTTACAAAACCTTATTGAAGAAGGGTTACAAAATAATCTCGATTTAAAAGTTGCAATAGAAAATATTAATCAGGCTAAAGCTAGTTTAACTGAAGCAAGATTACAATTTTTACCAAGTTTAGAAGGTTCGGCCCAAATAACCAGATCAAGAAGTTCCGAAACAACTTCAAATTTAGGAAGTGAAAGTAGTATTAATGTAAATACCACGTCGTACCTAGGGCAATTGAGTAGTAGTTGGGAACTAGATGTTTGGGGAAAGCTACAAAGCAATAAACGATCTGTTTTGGCTTCATTCTTAAAAACCGAAGCTGCCACAAGAGCCGTACAAACTCAATTAATTTCAGATATTGCTGAGAGTTATTATAATTTACTGGCTTTAGATGCACAATTAGCTATTACTAAAGTAACACTTGAAAATAGAAAAAAAGATCAAGAAACCATGAAATTGCTTAAAAATTCTGCAATTGTTGATGGTGCTGCCGTGGTTCAAAGTACAGCAAGTAGATATGAAATTGAAACCACTATACCAGATATTGAGCTTTCTATTTTAGAAGCAGAAAATGCACTTTCTATTTTGTTAGGAAGAACAACTGGCACTATAGAAAGAGGTTCTATAGAAGAACAAGTCTCTTATACAGATTTAAATATTGGTATTCCTGCAGCACTTTTAAAGAACAGACCCGATATTCAAGAGGCAGAATTGGCCTTTAGAAGCGCTTTTGAAAATGTAAATATGGCAAAATCTTATTTTTATCCGTCATTAACAATTACTGCAAATACAGGAATATCATCTTTAAGTTTAAAGGATTTTTTCGATAATTCGGTGTTTTATAATTTAATAGGTGGCTTAACACAACCTATTTTTAAAAATGGTGAAAATAAAGCCCGATTAAAAATAAATCAATCGCTACAACAACAAGCGTTTTACAATTATAAGTTAGCGTGGTTGTCTGCAGGAGGAGAAATTTCAAATGCTTTATTTTCATATCAAAAAGCTAAAGAAAAACAAGTCTCTAGAACTCATCAAATTTCAGCTTTAGAGAAATCGGTTGAGTTTACACAGGCACTATTAGAGTACACATCAACAACAAACTATACCGATGTGTTAACTTCACAAAACAATTTATTATCAGCACAATTAAATAGTGTTAGTGATAAGCAACAAGAATTACAAGCGGTAATTAAATTATATCGAGCACTGGGTGGTGGTTGGAAAAATTAGTTACTAAAGAAAATGCCTTAAATTAAGTTTTAAGGCATTTTTTTTATTTAAGTTTAATTCTACAATAGATAAAATTGCATTACTCGTATAGTTAATACCTTTTATTATCTATTATATAGAGTATAAAAAAACAAATAGTTTTATTTTTGAGAAGTCCTTTATAAATCTGTTTATTAAAAAAATTAATAAAACAATAACACAACAGGACTTTTACATTTACTGCATGATTTGAGCTTTTAACCTTATTGCGTTACATGTAAAATAATAAATATAAATTAATAATAATTTTATTGTGAAAATATTAAAAAATAATACTGTCTTAAAATTCGCTTTTTTAGTTCTAATTGGCTTTACAATACAATCATGCAGTAGCAAAAAAAAACAGGAATCTAAAGAAATTAAAAAAAGCATTTATAATTACACTCAAATAGCAACAGGACAGGTATCTACATATAACGAAGATGGAAAGGAAATTACTGAATTACAACCAGGAGATTCTCTTTTTGGACAAGATGCGAATTATTTAAGAGGTAAAACAATGTCTTTTAAAAAAAATGAAAATGGCACAATAACAGATTTAAATTCTGGTTTAATGTGGCAAGAAATTCCTTCAACAGAGGGTTTTGACTGGAACAATGCAAAAGAATATTGTGAAAACCTTGAACTTGGAGGGTTTAATGATTGGAGAATGCCAACATTAAAAGAACTCTTTTCTATTAGCGATTTCAGTGAAGGTTGGCCTTACATAAACACTACTTATTTTTCATTAGTCAACAATGAAAGAGTTGATAAAAGTGAACAATATTGGGCTAGTAACCAATATATTGGCCATACAGAAGAAGGGAAATATACTGCTGCCTTTGGGGTAAATCACGCAACGGGTCATATTAAGGCATATCCTGGAGAAGCTCCAAAAGATATGAAAGATAGAAAAGGCCCACCACCTGAAGATCAAAAGCCTCAAGGAAAAGAAGGTGAAAATAGTGACGAGAATAGGCCACCACCTCTAGAAAATGGTGAACGTCCAACAGGAAATCCTATGCTTAAACATGTGCGTGCAGTTCGTGGAAATGTATATGGTGTAAATGATTTTATAGACAATGAAGATGGAACAATTACAGATAAAGCCACAGGATTAATGTGGTCTAAATCCGATAACAAAAAAGGAGTAGATTGGAAAAATGCTTTGGTGTATGCAGAAGAATCAGAATTAGCAGGATATTCAGATTGGCGCTTGCCAAATGTGAAAGAATTACAAGGTATTGTAGATTATTCTTATGCTCCTGGAGCTAAAGACAATTCTCTAAATAGAGCCGCAATAAATCCATTATTCAGTTCTTCTGAAATTAAAAATGAAAATGGTGATAAAGACTTTCCTTATTATTGGACAAGTACTTCGGCAAGGTTTCAAAAAGAAAAACCATATTTTTATGCTTGGTATGTGGCTTTTGGAAGAGCTGTTAATGCAAAAGGCATAGATTCTCATGGTGCAGGAGCAGTGCGGTTCGATACAAAACACGAAAATGGTCCAGCTAGTGAAGGC
Organism: Lutibacter sp.; assembly: GCF_041596795.1. Classification (GTDB taxonomy): domain Bacteria; phylum Bacteroidota; class Bacteroidia; order Flavobacteriales; family Flavobacteriaceae; genus Lutibacter. The sequence continues at coordinate 16,318 of NZ_JBFHHX010000018.1, read as the reverse complement.
GGCGAAAGATATTATAATTATGTGCGTTTGGTAAGAAACGTTGATTAAAATAACAAAAAAGATAAATTTAATTATTAAATAAAGCTTTTAACAATTAAAACTTATGAATAAAATAGCTATAATTACAGGAGCAAGTAGAGGAATAGGTTTAGCATTAACAAATAAAATGCTCGCTAATAATTATATTGTAATTGGAACAAGTAGAAATGGGAAAATTCCCTATCTAGAACACAATAATTTGTTTCCAATGGTTTTAGACTTAAAAGATAGAAATAGTATACAAGAATTTACAAATTTAGTAACAAAACAGTTTAAGAAGGTTGATATTTTAATTAACAATGCAGGAATAGGACCAGACCTTGGCTCTTTTTCTCCAGAACCAAATACTTTTGAAGAAACGTTTAAAGTAAATGTAAACGGAACAGTATTTTTAACAGAAAGTTTAATTCCAATAATTAAAAATAATGGAAAAATAGTGAATGTATCTTCCAAAATGGGTTCAATAGAAGGCACAGAAAATTTTGATTCAGTGGCCTATAAAATGTCTAAAAGTGCTTTAAATATGTACACAAAAATTCTTTCTAATAGATTAAAAAGTGAAGTAAATATTGCTGCAATAGATCCTGGTTGGGTAAAAACAGAGATTAGACTTAGCAACCTTGAAAATGCGCCTTTAACACCTAAAGAATCTGCTCAAAATATTTATAACTTTATTATAAGTAATTTTAAAAGTGGTACCTACTGGGATACAGTTAACAATAAATTACATAATTGGTAGTAAAAAATACCTCCATAAAAAAACTCATTATGCCTTTTAAAAATAATAACATAACCATTTTTTCACATCTCTTAATTTGGTTGGTACTTTTTAGTATTCCGTATATGTTGTCGTATGGACAATCTCAAGAGATTAATAGAATATTAATCCATTTTTGGATTCCACTTGGCTTTTATGCTATCATTTTTTATGTCAATTATTTTATATTAATTGATAACTATATGTTTTCAAAAAAAACAATTTTATTTATAGGGCTAAATCTTTTTCTAATAGCACTATTCATTTTTCTTAAAGAGCATATTGAAACTAATTATTTTCAAGAAATAAGTAGAAATTCTCCTAACGAAATTAATAAGGTTGGTCCTCCTATTAAAATGATCATTTACGTACAAATATTATCGTATATGGCACCTATATTGTTTTCTATTGCATTAAAAACTACACAACGTTGGAGAAAAATTGAAGTAGAACGTAAAGAAGCTGATAATTTTAAGTTAGAATCGGAAATACAACATTTAAGATATCAATTACAACCACATTTTTTCTTTAACTCATTAAATAATATTTACTCATTAATAGATATTTCACCAGAACAAGCTAAAAGTTCTGTTCATAGTTTAAGTAAATTAATGCGTTATATGTTGTATGAAACCAATGTTGAGCAAATTTTTTTATCAAAAGAAATTGATTTTATGAAAAAATATATCGATTTAATGAAATTGCGTTTAACCGAGAATACAAAAATTAATTACAGTTTTCCTGATCGTGAAACAGGTATTAAAATAGCCCCTTTATTATTTATTTCGTTAATAGAAAATGCCTTTAAACACGGAGTTTCTGCAAATAATGAAAGTACTATTAATATACTAATGACGGTTGCTGAAAAAAAGTTGTTTTTTAAAATAGAAAACAATAATTTCCCAAAACAAACAGATGATAAAAGTGGATCTGGTATTGGTCTTCAAAATTTAGAAAAACGATTGTTATTGTTGTATCCTAATAAGCATTTGCTTAAAACGGAAATTAAAGACGGAAAGTACAGTACAAGGTTACAAATAGAATTTTAAAAACACCATATGAAAATAACTTGCGTAATTATAGATGATGAACCAATGGCAGTTAATTTGGTAAAAAGCTATGTTAATAAAACACCCTTTTTAAATTTAAAAGGTGCATTTAACAGTGCAATAGCTGCTATGGATTTTTTACAAAATGAACCTGTGGATTTATTATTTTTAGATATTCAAATGCCAGATTTAACAGGATTAGAATTTTCTAAAATGATTCCAAAACAAACACGAATTATTTTTACTACAGCTTTTGATCAATATGCACTTGATGGTTTTAAAGTTGAAGCTTTAGATTATTTATTAAAACCATTTGACTATTCAGAGTTTTTAATTGCTGCCACTAAAGCAAACGAGTGGTTTAAATTAGTTAAAAACAAAAAGGAAACTACCCTAAACACAAACAAAGAATTTTTATTTGTAAAATCTGGCTACAAGCAATTACGAATTAAATTAAATGATGTTCTATATTTTGAAGGATTAAAAGATTACATTAAAATTTGGCTTAAAAATGAACCTAAACCTATTTTAACTTTAATGAGTTTAAAAACATTACAAGAAGAACTTCCAGAAAGCGATTTTTTACGTGTACATCGATCATTTATAGTTTCATTAAATAATATTGAAGAAATAGAACGAAGTCAGATAATAATTAACAAACAGCGTATTACAATATCTGATCAATACAAAGAAAAATTTTTAGAATTTGTAAATAAAAACTCGTTTAACAACTAATAAATACTAGTGATTTTCTACTAATTTTAATTAAATAACATAGTTAATCTATTCTCTTATATTTTATTTTGAATTGGAACTTTCGTCAAAATAATTAAAAAAAATCACTAAAACTTTAACTAAAGTTCCAAATCTACCTAACTACAAATTTCTAACCTTTTTAGTTTGTTAAATGTTTTTATATATTTAAAATATATAAAATCTGCCTATCTGTAGATAGAATATGACCAATATTCTATTTCCATTTTTTTTCATTTAAAATAAAAATAACTTTAAACTATTAATACAAATTAAAGTCTAAGTATTAATTAAAAAAGTAAGTTTAACTAATAAAAATTAAAAAATTATGAGAACATTTATAAAAGTATATCTATTGCCAATGTTATTTTTGGTAGCTATTACAACTCAGGTTTCGGCACAAACACGTAGAACTACAACAACTGAGAAAACAACAAGTACAACAACCAGAAAAAGCGCTGTTAGCAAAAGAATACCAAGCTCTAAAGTAACTTATAAAACTCCACAAAAAAAAGTAGTTGCTGTTAGAAACGTACCAAACAGATCTGTAATTAACTATAAAGGTCAAAATTTCTATTACGCAAATAATAAATATTACACACAATCTAGAGGTAGCTATATTGTTATTGCGCCAAAAGTAGGATTCAGAATTAAAGTATTACCAGCTAACTATAGAAGAGTACGTTTTAATAACTATGATTATTACAATGCTCAAGGTATATTTTATATTCAAATTAATAATGAATATGAGGTTGTAGACCCTGAAATAGGAACTATTGTTTATGAATTACCATATGATTATGAAAAAGTAATTATAGATGGACAATCATATTACGAGTATGCAAATATTTTATACGAAAAGGTTCAGGTTGATGGAGTTAGAGCTTATGAAGTAGTTGGCATTATTGATATGGAATAAAATAAAAAAATTAATTGTTTGGTTAATTTTTCATATAAATTAAAGAGAATAGTTTTTATAATTATTCTCTTTTTTAGTTTTTTATATATAATTTAACTTGTTTTAAAAAATAAATTTAAAGAGATACTATAGTAATACCAATTAATAAATACAAATTGATATTATTCCTTGTAAAAGAGAGTTATCTTTGCAAAAAAATATTTTATGCCAAAACAGTTTTCAGATTTAGGAATTAATAAAGAATTACAACAAAGCTTAGCCAATTTACAAATTTTTGTACCTACGGATATTCAAGAGAAGACCATTCCAATTGTTCTAAATCAAAAAGAAGATATTGTAGTTTTAGCAAAAACAGGCTCAGGAAAAACGGCAGCATTTGGATTGCCATTAATACAATTAATTGATACTGAAAATACAGATATTCAAGGATTAATACTAGCTCCAACACGAGAGTTAGGACAACAGATTTATAATAATTTAGTGTCGTTTACTGGAGATAATCAAAACATTACAATTGTATCTTTATGTGGAGGAACGCCTGTTAAACCACAAATAGAAAGCTTAAAATCTGTAAATCATTTGGTAGTTGCAACTCCTGGTCGTTTATTAGATTTAATAAAACGAGATGCTATAAATATTAAAAACATACAGTATTTAGTTTTGGATGAAGCGGATGAAATGGTAAGCGCTTTAAAAGAAGAAGTTGATGAAATTATTAAAATAATTCCGAAAACTAGAAGAACTTTATTATTTACCGCAACTATGCCAGGAACCATAAAGCAATTGGTTCAAAACTATATGTCTAAAAAAATTGTACATATAGATACAGATATGGAAACTGTTGGTCATCAAGGTATTGATCATCAATATGTGGTTGTAGAGCCAATAGAAAAATTAGAAGTTTTATTACATTTTTTAAATACAAAAGAGGGCGAAAGAGGTATTATTTTTTGTAAAACAAAAGCAGCTGTAAATAAATTAGCAAAAAATTTAGCTATCAATAAATTTTCATCGGGTGCTATTCACGGAAGTTTAACACAAGGTATTCGTGACCGTATTATGGGGCAATTTAGAGAAGGGCATATAGATATTTTAGTTGCAACCGATTTAGCTGCGCGTGGTATTGATGTAAAAGAAATCTCATACGTTGTAAATTATCATTTACCAGATACGTTTGATACCTATGTGCATAGAAGTGGAAGAACAGCTAGAGCAGGAGCAAAAGGATTTTCTTTAACCGTTTTGCAACAAGAAGAAGTAAATGATATTGCCGATTTTGAAAAAGAATTAGGCATTGTTTTTAAAAAATACAAAAAAGCAGACGCACAAAGTATTGAAGAAAATAATGGTTTGTTATGGGCTAAAAAAATATTTAAAACCAAACCAAATCGTGAAGTTTCAGAAGATTTTAAGGCGAAAATAAAAACCATTTTCCATCATTTAACAAAAGAGGAATTGGTAGATAAAATATTGGCTAATTATTTAGCACAAACCAACACAACAACCTCAAAACCAGAAGAAGTTTCAAAAAAAAGAAAGTAATAAAATGGCAAATGAAATAAAAAATCAACAAGATATTTTAGAAAAATTAAATATTACTGCTTTAAATCCAATGCAAGAGGAAGCAATTTCTGTAATTGATTCAACAGTAAATACCATTTTATTATCTCCAACAGGAACAGGGAAAACATTGGCTTTTTTACTCCCATTATTAAAAGTTTTAGATCCTGAATCTCAAGAAATTCAAGCATTAATATTGGTTCCATCTAGAGAATTAGCTATTCAAATTGAACAAGTGGTTCGTTCTATGGGTTCTGGCTATAAAGTAAATGCTGTGTATGGTGGAAGATCAATGGCTAAAGATAAAATTGAAATTAAACATATTCCAGCAATTTTAATAGGAACACCTGGTAGAATTTCAGATCATTTTAACAACAATCGCTTTTCAAAAGCACACATAAAAACTCTTATTTTAGATGAGTTTGATAAGTCTTTAGAAGATGGATTTGAAGAAGAAATGAAAGATATTATCAGTCAACTTACTAATTTAAATAAGCGTATTTTAACATCTGCAACACAAGGAGTTAGCATCCCTAAATTTGTACGATTAGATAAACCCAAAACTATTAATTATTTAAAGGAAAAAGTAGCGTCACAATTAGCTATTAAAACTGTGGTTTCTCCAACAGCCAATAAGCTAAATACATTATTAAATTTAATACAACATTTAGGAAATGAATCTGGAATTATCTTTTGTAATTTAAGAGATAGTATAGATGAAGTGAGTGATTTCTTGTATCAGAATAAAATTAGCCACGCTTGTTTTTCTGGTGGAATGGAGCAAAAAGATAGAGAACGTGGTTTAATTAAATTTAGAAATGGAACTTGTCAGCTTTTAATTGCAACGGATTTAGCTGCAAGAGGAATAGATATTCCAGAAATGAAATTTATTATTCATTATGAATTACCACGACTTGAAGAAGAATTTATTCATAGAAATGGTAGAACTGCTAGAGTAAATGAAAAAGGAACTGCTTATATATTAAAATGGAAAAATGACCAATTACCTGAATTTATTGATAATGTAAAAGGCATAAATATTTCTGAAAAAGCACCACAGAAACCACAGTATTGGGAAACTTTATTTGTTTCTGGTGGAAGAAAAGATAAAATTTCTAAAGCGGATATTGTAGGTTTATTTATAAAACAAGGCGGACTTAAAAATGAACAATTAGGCGTTATTGAGTTAAAACCAGATTGTGCATTTGTTGCAGTACCATTAACTTTAGCCAATAATTTGGTTGAAGAATTAAACAATACCCGATTGAAAAAGAAAAAAGTACGTGTAACTATTTTATAGAACAAAGTCATTTACATAAAAAGTTATTTAAATAACTGTCTTATATACAACTAATTAAGCCATTACTTCTGCTTTCTTTATTTTTCTGTAAAGAAATGAATTGAAGATATTTCTTCTTCCAAAATTACTTAAAGATTTACTGTTTATAAATTTTAAATACAACTGACGGTTTACACCAAAATATTCGTACGTAGTACCATCTGTAAAATTTACCTCTAATAACATGCTTTTATGATGGAAATCTACAATTTTTGATTCGGTAATGGTTGTAGTATATTCTTCTAAGTTTGTTTCTCTGGTTTGCGGAGCAATGCTTATTAAAAAATGATAAGCATCAATAATTTTTAAACTAACTTCACTAGCTTCTAATTTTTTCTCTTCGTCTTGAAATTTATCTGGATGCCATTCTTTTACTAATGCTCTGTAAGTAGATTTTATTTCTTTTAGATCAATAGCGCCTTCAATTTTAAAAAGCTTTTTTGATTCGTTTATACGTTTCATATTCCGTGTTTTCGATTTTCGTGCAAATGTAGTTATATTATTTTCATAAGAATATTACACTTCTATTTTTAAACTTAATCAGCAAACAAGCTTTAAAACACTATACAAAACACGAAAGATTTCATTAAAAGCAATGAAATCTACATTTTATAAGGTGATTTATACAATTTATGTAAATTGAGTTTTTTAAGTAAAAAAAAAAAAAATCAACTTTTAAACAGCATTTAAGCTAAACAACTAAACTAACTATTCATTATTTTCTAAAAATTCAATAACATCTAACATAGAAGAGAAAATGTTGTCGGCAATAGAAAATTTAGGATCTGTTTTGTCTTCTGGAATTACAAATGTTGTCATAGAAGCTGATTTGGCAGAAATTAAACCTGTTACACTATCTTCAAGTACCAAACAATTTATAGGGTTTACATTAAATTTTGATGCGGCTTTCAAATAAATAGCAGGATGCGGTTTTCCATATTCCTCATCATCAGCAGTACATACTACTTTAAAATAATTAGCAATAGAAAGGCGGTTAAAAACTGCATTAATTATAGGTAAACTTGATGAGGTTGCCAAAGCTATATTAAAATTATTTTTTGATAAATAAGCTAAAAGCTCATATAAACCTTGCTTTGCTTTACCTTTAGTAGTAATTAAATTAACTACAGAATTTATAATTATCTTTTCCAATTCTTTTGGATTGATAGGAAGATTGTGCAATTCACACCAAATAAATGCAATATAATCAATTCTTCTACCCATAGTATATTTAATACAGTCGTTTTCAGTAATAGCAACATTAAAACTAGCGAGTATTTCAATTTGAGCCTGTCTCCAAAATGGCTCAGAATCAATAATAACGCCGTCCATATCAAATATAAAAGTGTTTTTTTGCATAATTAAATATTAATAAAATAGTTGTTTTTGTACATTTTTTCGTAAACATCTTTACTAAACATATAAAGTTTAGATGGTTTTTTAGTTACCCCAACTTGTTTTTCATCAAGAGCAATTAAATATTTTTTGGCAATCATTTTTCTTCTAAAGTTTCTATTGTCAATTTCAATATCTAAAATAGATTCAAAAATATCTTGTAATTCATTAAAAGTAAATTTATCTGGTAACATTTCAAAAACAATAGGTTTATACATCGCTTTTGATTTTAAATCGGCATACGCTTGATTTATAATATCTAAATGGTCAAATCCTAATTCTGGTAAGTTATTTATAGGAAACCATTGTGCGTTGTGCTTATTTTCTTTTAAATTAACTTCATACGTTTGCAGTAAAAAATAATATGCTACGGTTATTGTTCTTAAATTAAAATTTTCATGTTTTGCCCAAATAATATCTTTTTCATTCATTAATCTATAAGGACTTCCAAACGATTTAAATTGTTTTTTATAAAGATTATCTAAACCGGTAAGTTCTTTTAAAACTCTGGTTGCAGTTTCATCTAGTTTTTCAGTTTCATACATGTGATAACCCGTTAAAACAAAATCATCTACTAAAAACTCATCGGTTTCTTCATCTTTTAACTGTCGTTTAATCAAAAGAACATTTAAAGATTTTGTTGCTGCATCAAATCCAAAAACTACACAGTCAACAGACACATTGGGGATTATTTTAGGCTTCATAATTATTTTTTAATATTATAAATGTATTTTAAACATTAATTATTAATACAATAGTAAGTTTTGTTTTGGTAAAATGAAACTAAACCTAATAATTTACACAAACGTCATACTGACATTTTATTTATTTCTTTATAATTTTTACTTAAAAAACTGATAAATGTCAATTAAGTTAAATAAAATGCTAATATATAACATATTTTCGTAAATAAATTTGAATAATAATATTTTTTTTCAATACATTTGGCGAACAAACGTCATTAAGACGTTATATTACGAAATCGTTTTATTAAATATTTAATCTTTTCTTATGAAAAACTTTATATACACAATAAAAAAAATTGAAAATAAAAAATTAACACTAAATATAAAGTTTGCTAAAACCGCGGTAAAGAGAATTACAGTATTTATACTATTTGTATTAAACCTAGGTTTTATAACTGCTCAAGAAAATGACGTAGATTTATATAAAGCCTTTAATGCATCGGCACATATAAAAAACATGCACATTTGGCACGGTTCTGTAGTGCATCCAGGAGCAATTTTTGCAACCAGTTTAGAATATAATTCGCGTAATTCAAAATTTACAGCAGGATTATGGGGTGGAGCAGGTTTATCAAGTGTAGATGTTGTACATAACATTACCGGAGAAAGTGTAAATGCTAATTATAAAGAACTATCTATTTATGCAGTATATCGTTTTTCAAATAATTTCTTTATTGAAGCTGTTTCTCATAATAATTACACAGGAGTTGAAGAAAGAGGTGATAAATTACGCTATTGGAGTTATGATAAAACTCAGGGATACAATTTTGTTGATTTAAATTTTGGAGTGAATGTATCTAAAAACACATCATTATATTTAGCTACAATTTTAGGTGGAGGTTCCGGAGATTATGAAGTTCAAAGTAACGGAGATTTAGAAAATTCTTATACTCATTATTTAGAATTAAAAAGTAGGGTATGGGAAAAAGATGATAATAAACTATCTCTTTTTATTGGAGGCGCTTGGTCCTTTATTACCAATAAAACTTTTTATACAGAAAACAAAGGCAATATTATTAATGTAGGAGCCAGTTTAAATAAAAATATAAACTTAGGAGCAATTAAAATTCCAGCTGAAGTTACAGCTATGTGGAATCCAGAGCAACAAAAAGCAGTATTACAGTTAGATATTACCATTTTTTAATAAAAACAATTAAATTTTTAATAATGAAAGTTAAAAATAACAAAACCTTTTAACCAATTTTTTTTAAACCAAAATGCTCGTTATCATATAAACTTACAATAACAGCACATTTCAAAAATATATAATATGGATACAACCAATAATTTTCAACAGTTCCAAAACGTAGAGGAGGAGCAATTACCAGTAGCAAAACATAAATTACATAATTGGACTCATTTTGCAGGTCTATATGCTGCTGAGCATGTTGCCGCTACCGAGTTTGTTATTGGAGCCACATTTGTTGCTTTAGGAGCAACAACCAAAGACATTTTATTAGGTTTATTAATAGGTAATATTTTAGCTGTTTTAAGTTGGACACTTATTACATCTCCAATTGCTGTTGATACCAGATTAAGTTTATATACCTATCTTAATAAAATTGCTGGTGACTCTATGACCAAACTTTACAATTGGGCCAATGTTGTTATTTTTACAGTAATTTCTGCAGCAATGATTACTGTATCATCAACAGCTGTTAGATTTGCCTTTAATATACCAGCGCAGCTAGATTGGTATCCAACCAATTTATGGTTTATACTTATTGTATTATGTGTTGGTATTGTAGTGGTTTCCATAGCTATTTATGGTTTTAATGCGGTTACAAATTTCTCTGGAATTTGTGCTCCATGGTTATTTGTAATGTTTACGTGTGGTGCATTTGTACTTTTACCTGCTTTATCACTAGAAGTTTTAGGAAAACCAATACCAGAAGGATGGCGTGATTTTATATCGCTAGGAGATCAATCTATTTGGACAGGTATTAATAGTGATGGAAAACCAGGAATTGGACTTACAGAAGTTATTGGTTTTGCCTGGGCTGCAAATACTATTACGCATTTTGGTCTTATTGATATGGCTTTACTTCGTTTTGCAAAAAAGAAATCTTACGGATTAGCCACAAGTACAGGAATGATGTTTGGTCATTATGTAGCTTGGATTTCTGCCGGAATTATGGGAGCAGGCGCTGCAATTATTATAGGAAAACCTATTGTAGAACTTGACCCTGGAGATGTTGCTTATTATGCGTTAGGTTGGTCTGGATTTGTAATTGTAATTGTAGCAGGTTGGACAACTGCAGTTGCTAATCTTTATAGAGCAGGATTGGCTGCGCAAGCTATTTTCTCTACTCAATCTCGTAAAAAAACTACCTTAATGGTTGGTTTAGTAACTATGATTGTTGCGTGTTTTCCTTTTGTATTTTCTCAAATACTTCCATTGCTTACATACGCTGGATTATTAGTAGTGCCAGTAGGAGCCATTGTTTTTGCAGAACATCAAATTTTTCCTAGAATAGGTTTTACACGTTATTGGTCGCATTACCGTCAATTAACATTTAGTACTCCTGCAATTGCTTCTTGGGCATTAGGCCTAGTGTTTGGGTTTGGTTTAAATGCATTAAACGTAATGTCTTTCTTTTACTTATTTATTCCAACTTGGATATTTACCATAATAGTTTATACTTTTTTAGCAAGTCGTTATGGCGCTAAAAATAAATACCCAGAAGAAGAAGAAAAGGAAAAATTACGAACTGAAAATATTGAAAAGTTTCAAGAACAACAATTAGAACAAGAAATAGTTGTAATAGAAGATACATCTGTATTTACTAAGATACTACGAATTATCTCTTTACTTGCATTGCTAATTACTATAATACTAGCATGTATTGTTTTATTTGGATCTTCAAATGAAACCATTTACATAGAAAATCGTGAAATGTTTTACACATATGCATTTATCTGCACCTTAACATACTTTATAACAGCAAATTGGGCACTTAAACGTGCAAAATCATAAAAATCTATACATCATGGAAAATAATATTAAAATTAATCAAAAAAATTTGGCAGAAATTGCCAACAGAATTACTTGTCCTACCTATAACAGAAGCGCTATTAAAACTGGCATTGTACACGTTGGTATTGGCGGTTTTCATAGAGCACATGAGGCTTTTTATACAGATGAATTATTACAAAACGAATCTAATACAGATTGGGGAATTTGCGGTGTTGCTCTGTTAGATTTTGATACAAAAATTTACAACACACTTAAAGAACAAGATGGTTTATATACATTAATTGTAAAAGAATTAGATGGTACTTTAACTAAAAGAGTTATTGGTTCTATTGTTGAATATTTATTTGCACCAGAAAACCCGGTAAAAGTAATTGAAAAAATGGCAAGTACCGATGTTAAAATTATAACATTAACTATTACTGAAGGTGGTTATAATTATAGCGAAGCAATAGGAGGATTTGATTTTGACAATCCATTAATTCAACATGACTTAGAAAATTCTCAAGCGCCAAAAACTATTTTTGGATATTTAACTCAAGCTTTAAAATTACGTCAAGAAAGAGGTTTACAAGGTGTAACAATTCAATCATGTGATAATATACAAGGTAATGGTCATATGACTAAAAAAATGCTGTTAAGTTATGTTCAAAAAGCAGCGCCACAATTGGTTTCTTGGATAGAAAAAAATGTATCATTCCCAAATAGTATGGTAGATAGAATTACACCTGCAACATCACCTATAGATATTTCAAATTTATTAAAAACATCTGGAATAGACGATGCTTGGCCAGTAGTTTGTGAACCATTTAAACAATGGGTAATTGAAGATGATTTTATTGCAGGAAGACCAGCCTGGGAAAATGTAGGAGCTCAATTTGTTGAAGATGTAGTACCTTTTGAATTAATGAAACTTGGTTTATTAAATGCAGGACATTCTGTATTGGGTATTTTAGGAGATTTAATTGGATATGCTACTATAGATGAATCTGTTAACAATAAAGAAGTAAGAGCATTTTTAACTAATTATATGAATATTGAAGTGACTCCAATTTTAGAAGGTTTAGAAGGAGTTGATTTAGATGCTTACAAACAATCACTATTGCAACGATTTGGAAATATTTATATTAAAGATCAAATAGATAGAATCTGTTCAGAGAGCTCTGCTAAATTCCCAATATTTATTTTACCAACTGTAAATGCACAGTTAAAAAGAAATGGTTCTGTTGAATTTGCATCATTTGTTGTAGCTGCTTGGGCAATTTACAGCTTAGGAAAAAATGAAAATGGACAACCATTACTTATTAAAGATGCTATGAAAGCTATTTTAAACGAAAAAGCAATAGCAGCTCAAGAAAATCCGGCATTATTTTTAGAAATAGCTACAGTTTTTGGAAAACTTAAAGATTCTGAAAAATTTGTAAATGCTTATACAAAAGCATACAAAAACATTGTTAAATATGGTGTAGAAAAATGTATAGCAGACATTAATAGCGCCATTTAAAAAAGTAAAAAAATGAAAAATATAGTTTGTTTTGGTGAGGTTTTATGGGATGTTTTTCCAAATCATAAAAAAATAGGAGGAGCACCTTTAAACGTTGCTTTAAGATTACAATCTTTAGAAAATAATGTTTCTATTATTACAAGAATAGGAGATGATTCCGAAGGAATGGAAATAAAGGAGTTTATTAAAGAACGTGGTGTACAGATAGAAAACATTCAAATTGATTCGAAATTAAAAACCGGAGAAGTAAAGGTAACGTTAAATGAAAAAGGCTCAGCATCTTATAAAATAAATTTTCCTAGAGCTTGGGATACTATTAAATTTACAGAAAGCGCTAAAGAAATTACTAAAAAGGCAGATGCATTTATTTTTGGAAGTTTAATTGCCAGAAATGATGTTTCTAGGGAAACTTTACACCAATTATTACAATTTGCAAACTATAAAATTTTTGATGTAAACCTAAGAGAGCCATATTACACAAAGGAAACCATTAACTATTTTATGAATAAAGCTGATTTTATTAAATTTAATGATGATGAAATTTTTGAAATAGCAAAATCATTAAATTTCAATTCTGATTCCTTAGAAGAAAATATCAAGTTTATTGCAGAGGAAACAAACACAAAATCTATTTGCGTAACCAAAGGTAAACACGGTGCTATTTTATATTATAACAATACATTTTATTATAATGCTGGTTATAAAATTGTAGTTGCAGATACTGTTGGTGCCGGTGATTCTTTTTTAGCATCATTAATAAATAAATTATTAAAAGGTGCAAATCCGCAAGAAGCAATAGATTTTGCCTGTGCAGTTGGAGCCATTGTTGCAAGTTGTGAAGGTGCAAATCCAGAAATTAAAAAAGTAGATATTGACAAATTTCTAGCGGCTAAACAATCATAAATTGTATACCAAATTAAAAAACCTGACAGAAGATGATAAAATTAAATTACCAAATTCTGTCAGGTTTATAAATAAAATCTAAAGAATATTATTCTTTAATTTCTACTATTTCAACATCAAAAGTTAATTCGTGACCAGCTAATGGATGATTCCCATCAATAATCACAGTTTCTTCTTTAACTTCAACTATTACCAAATTTCTTTCCTGCCCATCTTCACTTCTAGAGACTAGTCCCATTCCAACTTCTGGAGCCATATCTTGAGGAAGCTGACTTTTTTGAACTTCCTGAATTAGTTCTTGGTAAGGATCACCATAGGCTTCCTCTTTTACAACGGTAATTGTTTTTTTCTCATTTAATTTCATATCTATGAGTCCTTTTTCAAAACCAGGAATCAATTGTCCTTGTCCTAAAGTAAACTCTATAGGTTCTTTACCTACTGAACTATCAAAAATTTGACCATTTGATAATTTTCCAGTGTAATGCACCTTTACCGTGTTGTTCTCTTTAACTTGAATCATAAAATTACTCTTTAATTTTTAAAATACATTTTGCATAACTTTTACGCGCTGTGTATTTAAATATATTTTTAAAGTTTTTAATGTGCCAAAACCAAGCCAAACCACGGAAAAATATTCAAAAAAAGATTCGTTTTATAAAAAAAATGTAAAAAAAAGACGTTTCATACGTTTATTTATGGTAGCTGCATACTTTTTAAATAAAATAAATTTTTTATTAATTCTTTAATTTAAAATCGGTAATTCTGTCAGTTATCCATATAAATATTTCGATAAAATGTCTGTAAAATTGGTTGTAGAAAAATATTTCTTGATTTCAATCTCTACAAATTAAAAGAAGTTGAGCTAAATAAATGTAAAATGGATTAATGAAATAATTACTTTTTTTAACAACTAATTACTTTTTATATCTATAGTATTTAACAACCAAAACGCTTCCATTTTATTGCTTTCAGTATTAGAATCTATAATTTTTAATAATAGATTTTTATACTCCTCAGAATTATATTTTTTAGCCAATTCAGAAATTATTGGAATTAACTCCGAAAAATCAATATCTTTTAATATACTGTAATCCCACTGTTTACCATTCACTACCGAAACTAAATAATTAAGTGCTAAAAATAAACTTTTATTGGTATCAGATTTATATTGCCACATATCTATACCAACTTTTTCACCTAAAATTGCAATATTTGTTAAGGCTTGCAAATTAAAACAACTATAAAAAAATGATCTAGATCTGGCAAGTTCATGAATTTGTCCACCTTCATCATTTAGCATTTCATTTAAACTTATTTCTGCTAATTTTACGGTGCTTTTCACTAAAGCTGTATCTCCAACATACAAGGCTAAACCAGCCACTTGAAATTTATACCAAGAGCCATGATTATTTTCTTGTTTACTACCTTTAATCCCTAAATCGCTAGTTGTTAACCAATTTAAATAATCTGTAAACCATTTTTTAGCTTTTGTTTGGTAATTTTTATTCCAATACTTAGAAATTGAAAGTAAATTTATAGCATCGGGAACATACATTACAATAACACGACCATCTAAAATACCTGACGGCCTTTTATTGTTATTTCCAGGAACACTTTGTGCATATTCTAAATGCGGATTCATACGTGTAGCTTCATTTAAAAACCACGTATCAATCATACTTATTGCTTTTTCAGCATATTTTTCGTTATTAGTAAAATAATATGCTAAACTTAAATTCCAAACTCCTTTTGCCATTAAGCTTAATCGTGGTCTATCAACAGCATCGGTTTGTGTATCCGGATTTGTTTTTCCATCGTGGCGTACCCAAGGTAAACCATCTTTTGTTTCAGTATTTGGCCACCAATACCTACTTATACTTAAATAATCGTGCTTATTTTGTGTTGGAGGTAGTATAGTTTTATCTACAACTGTTGGATTGCTGATTTTTAGTAAATTATCTGCATCTTTTAGTAATTTTTTATAAGCGGCTAAGGTTTCTTTTGATGCGGTACCATTCTCAATCATTATTTTAGTTTTTGCCAAACTAAGCGAATCTAAATGTATAAACGGATTTGAAACTGCTTTTACATTAACAAAACACATTAAACTGAACATTACAGAAATGGTTATTTTTTTCATTTTAAAATTTTATGATTTTAATAATGGCTCTAAAACAGTCCAAACATTTTTTGCTAGTATTTTTTGACCTTCAACCGTTGGGTGAATGCCATCAGCCTGATTTAACTCAGCAATTCCACCTACATCTTTTAATAAAAAAGGAATTAAATAAAGCTTATTTTTTGTAGCTAATTCAGGAAATATAGTTTTAAACTCTGTAGTATAATCTTCTCCCATATTTGGAGGTAATTGCATTCCGGC
>NZ_JBFHHX010000017.1:0-34169 GCF_041596795.1 Lutibacter sp. | reverse complement strand
TTTTGATGTAGATGTTCAATATAATTTAGAAGAATTAGAAGCTGAATTCTGCGAAGCTATTGACGTTTTAAAACAATTAACTTTTATTGATAGTGAAGAATATTTAAACAACGCTTTAAAAAACAATAAAACTATTTTAGCAGAAGGCGCACAAGGTTCGTTATTAGATATTGATTTTGGAACTTATCCGTTTGTAACATCTTCAAATACAACAGCTGCTGGTGCTTGTACAGGTTTAGGAATTGCTCCAAATAAAATTGGAGATGTATTTGGTATTTTTAAAGCATATACAACAAGAGTTGGTTCAGGACCATTCCCTACCGAATTATTTGATGAAGATGGAGCTACAATGTCTAAAGTAGGAATGGAATTTGGTGCTACAACAGGTCGCCCAAGAAGATGCGGATGGTTAGATTTGGTAGCTTTAAAATATGCTGTACAGGTAAACGGTGTTACACAATTAATGATGATGAAAGGTGATGTTTTATCAGGATTTAAAACATTAAAAGTTTGTACATCATACAATTACAAAGGAACTGAAATTTCACATTTCCCATTTAATATTGAAGAACATAACGTTACTCCTATTTATACAGAATTAAAAGGTTGGAGTGAAGATTTAACTACTATGACTTCTGATGGAACACTTCCAAAAGAATTAAATGAATACATTAAATTTATTGAAGATTTTGTAGAAGTTCCAATTAAAATTGTTTCTGTTGGACCAGATAGAAAACAAACAATCTTAAGATAATAATTAAAAGCTTCAATTTTTGAAGCTTTTTTTTAACGTACATTTATCATATATAAAATTAAGATTTAATTAAATTCGCAAAAAATTTATTCAATTTGAAAAAACTATTTTTTCTTTTAATTTTAATTATTTCAAGTAGTGCTTTTTCACAAGCTACAAAAAAAATTAAAATCATTCAGGCAGATAATACCTTTACAGATCCATTATATCCTGGAGCTACAGTTTCAATAGGAAATGTGTTTGTTGAACATGACGGAGCTACACTAAGATGCGATAAAGCCTATATTTATCAAGAACTTAAACTTATAAAAGCACTTGGTAATGTGGTGTTAAACCAAGGAGATACCGTGTTTCAATACAGTAAATATGTAGATTATGATGGTGTAAAAAAGTTTGCCACTTCTTGGGGCAAAGTGGTTTTAAAAGATCCTACAATGACTTTAGAAACTGATACGCTAAAGTTTGATAGAGAACTACAATTACTACATTATCAAAGTGGAGGAAAAATAAGAGATACTACAAATGTTTTAACCAGTAAAATAGGTAATTACTACTTACAAACAAATGATTTTAAAGCAATTACAAATGTAGAAGTTGTAAATAAAGAAAGTAACCTAAAAACCAATAATTTAGATTATAATACCGTAACCGGAATTGCGGACTTAACTGGACCTTCAACTATTAAAAGTGATAAAAATTCTATTTATACAGAAAATGGACATCACAATTCAAAAACTAATATTTCGCATTTTTTAAAGAATTCTAAAATATTTTATCAAGATAGAACAATCTCTGGAGACAGTTTATATTATAATAAAAATAAAGACTTTGCCTCAGCTACTGGAAATATTAAAGTTTTAGACACTGCAAATAGCACAATAATTAGAGGTGGTTATGCAGAATTCTTTAAGTTAAAAGACTCTGTTTTTGTAACCGATAAAGCTGTTGCTGTTTCTTTAGTAGAAAAAGATTCTTTATACATTCACGGAAAAAAATTAATGGTTACAGGTAAAGTAAATAACCGTATAATAAGGGCATTTACCCACGTTAAATTTTTTAAAACCGATTTACAAGGTAAATGTGATTCTTTAATCTCTTATGAAAAAACAGGCTTAACAAAATTATTAAGAAAACCTGTATTATGGGCCCAAGGAAATCAAATTACCGGAGACACCATTCATTTTATATCAAATGTAAAAACAGAACAATTAGATTCTTTAAAAGTATTAGAAAATGCTTTTATGATTCAAAAAGATTCTACAACTGGTTTTAGCCAGTTAAAGGGTAAAAATATGTATGGAAAATTTATAAATAATAAATTAAAATATTTAGATGATGTTGGTAATAGTGAAGTAATTTATTATATAAGAGATGAAAAGAAAGTTTTAATGGGTATTACCAAAATGCAAAGCAGTAAAAGCATTTTTATTACTATGGATGAAAATGAAATTGAATCTATAGATTTTAATTGGAAACCAGAAGGAAAAACCTATCCTCCTTCCAAATTTTCAGAAAATGATAAATTATTAAAAGGTTTTATTTGGCGTGAAGAAGAAAGACCTAAAACTATGGAAGACATATTTATTTATGATGACGTTCCAACAAAATTAGACGAATCAACATCAACAAAAAATTTGAAATAAACAATCTAAATTAATCATGAAAGAAGATTTTTTAAGATACCAAGCACAAACAAGTCCGTTTCCATTAGCAATAGAAATAACTTCCGCAAAAGGGAGTTATGTTTCTGATATAAATGGAAAAAACTATTTAGATTTTATAGCTGGAGTTTCTGCAAATACTCTTGGGCACAACCACCCTAAAATATCGCAAGCAATTAAAGATCAAGTTGATAAATATACTCATGTAATGGTGTATGGTGAGTTTATTCAGCAAAAACCATTGGATTTATGCAAACTTTTAGCAGCAAACTTACCCGAAAATTTAAACACAACTTATCTTACCAATTCTGGAACTGAAGCAACAGAAGGCGCCATAAAGTTAGCAAAACGTTTTACCGGAAGAAGTGAAATTATTAGTGCCAAAAATGGATACCATGGCAACACACAAGGATCTATGAGTGTTTGTGGTGCTGAAGAGCAAAATAGCGCATTTAGACCGTTAATTCCTGGAATTAAGTTTATTGAATTTAATAATCTTTTAGATTTGGATAAAATAACTAGCAAAACTGCTGGTGTAATTTTAGAAACTATACAAGGAGGTGCTGGTTTTTTACAATCAGAAAATAATTATTTACATCTTGTAAAAGAAAAATGTAAACAAGTTGGTGCTTTATTAATATTAGATGAAATACAATCTGGAATAGGAAGAACAGGAAAATTATTTGGTTTTGAAAATTACAATGTTATTCCAGATATTATTGTAACTGGTAAAGGTTTAGGTGGCGGAATGCCAATTGGTGCATTTATTTCTTCTTATGAAATAATGAGTTGCTTAAAACAACAACCTAAATTAGGTCATATAACAACTTTTGGAGGTCATCCTGTAATTGCAGCAGCTGCAGTAGCAACCTTACAAGAACTTTTTAGCTCTGGTGTTATGCATGAAATAGAAAATAAAGAATTTCTATTTAAAAAATTACTTGAGCATCCGCTAATAACTGAAATTAGAGGAAAAGGTTTAATGTTAGCGGCAATGGTAGAAACTCCCGAAATTGCCTCTAAAGTTATTTTAAAAGCATTAGATAAAGGATTATTATTATATTGGTTATTATTTGAAGGCAGAGCCATTAGAATCTCTCCTCCGCTTAACATTTCAGAAGATGAGATTTATAAAGGTTGTAACATTATTATTGAATGTTTGAATGAAGTTTTTGAAGAAATTCAACAAAACTCCTAATTTACATTATCAATTAAAACCTTAAAAATTAAATAAAAAAGCTAGTTTAAAATTAAACTAGCTTTTTTATTTCTTCAACAACTTGTTTTATTGATTTTTCATCAACTGAAATCGAAAAATCTGCTTTATCATAAAATACACCTCTTTCAAACAAATGTTTTGCAATAAATTCTTTTAAATTTTCTTCACCTAAAGTTGCTACCAATGGTCTTTTAGAAGTTTCACCAATTAATCGATGAAAAATTGTATTTATAGATGCCTTTAAATAGAACGATTTCGATTTTTTTGCTATTAATTCTATGTTATTTCCATAACATGGAGTGCCTCCACCTAAAGAAATGATGCTATTTTCATTAAAATTTAATAATTTTTCTAAATATTCACTTTCTTTTTTTCTAAAATATATTTCACCTTTTGTTTCAAATATCTCAGAAATACTCATCAACTCATTTTCTTCTATAAAATTATCTAAATCAACAAATTGCAAGTTTAATTCCTTTGCTAATAACCTTCCTACAGCCGATTTTCCGCTTGCCATATAGCCTAATAAAACAACTTTCATACCCCTATTTTTGTACCTTAAAATTAAAAAAAACAAATATCGTTTAAAAAAGAACATAAAAAAACTTGTCATATATAACAATTGGTCTTATATTTGCACTCGCAATTGCGGAAAGGGAAACAATGACCTGGTAGCTCAGTTGGTAGAGCACCTCCCTTTTAAGGAGGTGGTCCTGGGTTCGAGCCCCAGCCCGGTCACAAAAAGGATTAAGTTAACTGCTTAATCCTTTTTTTTTGAATATATGCACGTGTGGCGGAATTGGTAGACGCGCTAGCTTGAGGTGTTAGTCTAAAATATTAGGTGCTGGTTCGAATCCAGTCACGTGCACTTTTTAAAAACTAATTACAAAAAACTTGTTATTAGTTTACTTTTAAGCATTTTAAAAATAAAACATTTTAAAAAATAGCTATTTTACACAATTAAAAAAGATACTAACCGCTTGATTATTTGGTGATTAAAAAAATAAAAATAAAAATTAATTTTTATTTTTTTAATTAAAATTCGGCATACATTTGTTGTATGAAAAAACTAATTGTTTTTATTGGCTTTTTACTTTTAACGCTACATACTAATTATGCAGCAAAAAGTATTCATGATGCTACATCAACATTAGATTTTTCGGTTAGTACTATTGTTGAAAATGAGCATAACGATCAAAAAACGTTAGAAAATACTACTTTTTTCGCTTCTATCTCTGAATTTGAAAGTGTTATACAAAATACAACTCAAATTTCTCCTAGTACTTTTAAAAATAATTCGAAACATTTTTTTTATTTAGTAAAATTAACTGAAGAAATTTTTGCAAGTAGTTTTGCACAATACACTTCAACTTCAGGCAATTTTACAATAAAGTATACAACGGCTAAAATTATTTTCCCTTTCCATTATCACTGGTAGTTTAATAAAATTTATCATTTTTTTAAGGCACTTTTACTGCCTTAACTAGTATTTACAATTTTATTTAACAACAAAAACACATATTAAAATGGACTCAGGTACAATTATTATAGGATTAATTATGCTTGCACTTTGTGCATTACCTTTTATTCTTGCAGGTAGAAACAGAAAAAGTAAAGAAGAAAAAATAAAAAAATCATTTCTTGATTTGGCTCAAAAAAACAACATCTCAGATTTACAAAAAGATATTTGGTACGGTTCTGCTATTGGAATTAATTTAACAAATCATCAACTTGTATTTTACAAAAAAATAAAAGATGTTGAAACAACACACATTTTAAATTTAAAAGATATTCAAAAAAGTAAAATTTTAAAAGTTAATGATTTAAATAATCATATTGAAAAACTTGAACTTATTTTAACTCCTTACGGAAAAAATAATAACGAAATTAATCTAGAATTTTATAATGCCGAAATGAATCCTCAAATAAATGGAGAATTTCAATTAATTGAAAAATGGAATAAATTAATAAATGAAACTATTTATTCCATTGGCAATTTTAAAAAAGCTGTTTAATAGTTTAAATACAACCAGAGTGCATTAAGACTTAATTGTTTTAATGCACTTTTTTATAATACACAATAAATCAAGAAACTAAACAAACGTACTATAAAATTTTATATCTTTATCTTATAATTGCTATTATAAAAAGATAAATATGAATTCAAATAGTATGAATTTTAATGAATTAACCCTTTCTTTTCCCAATAATAAAGAACATATTTTTAGAGCTATCTATTTTAAAAGCTCTATAAATCAGTTGCGAGTTGCGTTGCTACTTGTAGCATTTTTGTATGGTATATTTGCTCTTTTAGATTTTCAACTATACCCAGCTCATATTAATCTATTTTTTATCATTAGATTTTTAATTGTTATTCCTTTAATTTTAACTATATTTTTACTGTCATTCACAAAAATATTTCCCAAAATTTGGCAAACCCTTTTAATGGTTGCTTTTATAATTGGAGGATCTGGAGTTTGTATAATGATATTAATTGAACCTGAAAATTACATCTATTTTTCTGGACTTATTATTATTTTTTTTGCTGGGTTCTTTTTTGTAAAACTTCGGTTCTTATCAGCCACAATTGCTGGTTGGACAATTGCAATCATCTTTAATTTAATTGCAATATATTATGCAAAAGCTTCTGATTTTTATATTGCTATTACAAATTCCTTTTTTATAAGTACTAATATAATAGGAATGTTTGGTAGTTATAATATGGAACATCAAATACGAAGAAATTTTTGCTTAAATCAAAATCTTGATAAAGAGAAATTAACAATAAAAGAACTTAATAAAAATCTAGAAGTAATTATTGCTGAGCGCACAGAAGAATTGGTTAAAGCAAAAGAAATTGCAGAAAACAGCAACTCAAATATTACAGCAATTATTGAAGGTACTACAAATAGTATTTGGGCTTTTGATACTAATTTTGATATTTTATATATTAATCACGTATTTCAACAAGAATTTTATCAAGCTTTTAATGTACATTTAAAGCAAGGGATGAATTTGTTAACCTCATTACCGGAAAATTTAAAACCTATTTGGAAACCTAGATATGATAAAGTTTTAAACAATGAACAGTTTAGTATTGAAGATAAAATTATAACAACTAAAGGAACCGTATATATTCATGTTGGCTTTACTCCTATTATTAAAAATGGAAAGGTTGTTGGAGGTTCTTGTTTTGGAAGTAATATTACTGCCCAAAAACTATCTGAAAAAGAACTTTTAATTGCTAAAGAAAATGCAGAAAAAAGTGACAAATTAAAATCTGCTTTTTTAGCAAACATGAGTCACGAAATAAGAACTCCAATGAACGGAATATTAGGTTTTTCCAATTTATTACAAGAGCCTCATCTTTCTGGCGAAAAACAACAACAGTATATTCAAATTATTGAAAAAAGCGGTAAAAGAATGCTTAATATTATAAATGATATTATGGATATTTCTAAAATTGAATCTGGATTAATGAACGTTTATTTAAAGGATACATCAATAAATAATCAAATAGATTATATTTATTCTTTGTTTAAACCAGAAACAGACAGTAAAGAATTGTTGTTTAAAATGGTAAAGCCTTTATTAGATGACCAATGTATTATTAAAACAGATCCTGAAAAATTGGAAGCTATTCTTTCAAACTTGGTTAAAAATGCCATTAAATACACTAATAAAGGCTCTATAGAATTTGGGTATACACAAAAAGATAATGCTGTTCAATTTTATGTAAAAGATACCGGAATTGGAATTCCAAAAGATAAACAAACTGAAATTTTTGAACGTTTCATTCAAGCTGATATAAACGACATAAAAGCTAGAGAAGGCGTTGGTCTTGGTTTATCAATTTCTAAAGCTTTTTTACAATTGCTAAAAGGAAAAATTTGGTTAGAAAGTGAAGAAAATGTTGGAAGCACTTTTTATTTTACAATACCTTGCAATAGAAATAATCAAATAAACGGTATAAAAAACAATTTAAATAAAACTATAATGAATTCTACTATTTCAGGTCTAAAAATATTAATTGTTGAAGATGATGAAATTTCTTCAGAACTTCTATCAATTATGGTTGAAAATATAAGTAAAGAAGTAATTACAGCTAATACTGGTGTTGATGCTGTAAGTATTTGTAAAAATAATTCGGATATTGATCTTATTTTAATGGATATTCAAATGCCAGATTTAAATGGATTTGAAGCAACAAAACAAATAAGAGAATTTAATAAAAACGTAATTATTATAGCTCAAACTGCTTTTGGCTTATTAGGTGATAAAGAAAAAACTATTGAATCGGGTTGCGATGAGTACATCTCAAAACCAATTCAATCGGAAGAATTAAACAAATTAATCAAAAAATTCTTCTAAAAATGTACTTTTATTTTTTAAAATATTGTGTACTAAATACTGTAAAAAACAAAATTTGAACAAAACAATAAGTATATTAGGTTGTGGATGGCTGGGTTTACCCACAGCTATTAAATTAATTGAAAATGGTTACCACGTAAAAGGTTCTACCACATCACCAGAAAAAATTGCAACCTTTAAAAATTTAAACATTGAACCGTACATCATTTCAATAGAAAATTTAAAAGACTCAAATATTTCAAGTTTTTTAACATCCCAAATACTATTAATTGCATTACCCTCAAAAAACATAGAAGGGTTTAAAAACTTGCTAAAACTAATTTTAACATCTACCATAAAAAAAGTTGTTTTTATCAGTTCAACATCTGTTTACACTGCTAAAAATAAAATTGTTACCGAAACATCTATTTTAAAACCTTCTGCCCTATTAGAAATTGAAAACTTATTTAAAACCCCTAAACTTAAAACTACAATTGTAAGATTTGCCGGTTTATTTGGATACAACAGAAAGCCTGGTAATTTTTTTAGAAATGGACGAATAATTCCTAATCCAAACGGATTTGTAAATATGATTCATCAAGATGATTGTGTAAATATATTATTTGAAATTATTTCGAAAGAAATTTATAATGAAACTTTTAATGCTTGTGCTGATTCACATCCAAATAGAACAGAATACTATACTAAAGTAAAAAAAGATATTGGTGTTGAACCCCCAGTTTTTGAAAAAACAGATAGCTCACCATTTAAAATAGTATGTAATAAAAAAATAAAGGAAACTTTAAATTATACATTTAAATATCCAGATCTTTTAAAAATTAATTATAGCGCTCCTTTTCTCTAATTTTTTCATTTTAATTAACAAATATTTATAAGATTAATTACTAATATTGCAATATGATTAAAAAATTAGCATACATAGTTATATTTCTTATTGCATTTCAAGGAATATCGCAGCAAACAAAGGTAAAAGACACTTTAAAACCTTTAAAAGTAACATTCCCATTGGTTGGTCAAATAGTAGATTTTTCGGGTAAAGAACCCTTAAGAGGTGCCAATCTTTTTAATTTAAATAGCGTTGTTGGAACCGTAACTAATGATGATGGAAAATTTGAAATTCCTACTACAGCAAACGACACTTTGTATATTTCTTATTTAGGATATCAATCTATAAAACTAAAAATTACCAACGATTTATTAAAAGGAAATGAATTAGTAATAGAATTACACGAAAAACCTGAGCAATTAAGAGAAGTTGTTGTTAAATCTCATAAATTAATTGGTGTTTTAGAAATAGACGCAAAAAATGTTCCTACAGATAAATATGCACGTATTCATATAAATGGTTTACCGCAAACCTATGAAGTTGGTGTAAAGCAAGCAAAAAACTACAATTCTCCTGTAGATGCATTGTTTAGACCCATTGATTTTATGTATAATAAATTTGGTAAAAAGCCACAACAATTAGCAAAACTTAAAAAACTTCGTGATCAGGATGATTTAAGAAAATTATTAGAAGCAAAGTTTAATCGTGAGTTAATGATGGAGTATTTAGAAATTGATGAAGAGGAACTTAATGATCTTTTAAATGAGTGTAATTATTCCGATCAATTTATAAAACAAGCTAGTGACTTACAACTTATTGAAGCTGTGTTACTTTGCTATGAAAATTACAAAGCCATAAAAAAAGGAAGTACTATTAAAGATACTTCTAAGCAATAAAAAAAAGCTATTTAAAATAGTAAAGTTTTCATTAACCAGTCCCAATTGTGTGATAACTTTAAAAATTTTTTAAATAGCTTTTTTATTTTAAACTTACTTTTTAAGTACTTTGCTTAAAATCAAATCTTTATCTATTTTTTTAGTACAAAAATACCAATCTTTACAATCCATATCTTCTTTTCCTTGCATTCTGTCTTCAGCAGTTCCACATGAACCAGCAGGACCAATTATTACATCATCACCTGGTCTCCAATCGGCAGGCGTTGCAACACCAAAAGCATCTGCAGCTTGTAATGCAATAACCACTCTATATAACTCGTCAAAATTTCTTCCTAAACTTAACGGATAGTAAATTATAGCTCTTATAATTCCTTTTGGATCAACAAAAAATACTGCTCTTACTGCCTTTGTAGAATCTTCGTTCGGTTGAATCATACCGTATTTTTTAGCCACTTCCATAGTAATATCTTCAATTAAAGGAAATTTAACTTCTACATTTTTCATTCCTCTATATTCAATTTTATCTTTAATGGAACGTAGCCAAGCAATATGGCTATACAAACCATCAATAGATAAACCCACCAATTTGCAATTTGCTTTTAAAAATTTTTCTTCCATAGTAGCAAACGTCATAAATTCTGATGTACAAACCGGTGTAAAATCTGCTGGGTGACTAAATAATATTACCCAATCTCCTTTATAATCATTTGGAAAATGAATATTTCCTTGTGTAGTAACTGCTTTAAATTCTGGAGCTTTATCTCCTATTCTTGGCATTGCTGTAATTTCTTGTATAGCTTCCATTTTTTATATGTTTTAAAATTAATTTGTATTTAAAAATTTACCTACTAAAATTACCCAATGTCATTTTAAAAATTGTAACTAGAATCACATAAATTAGGAAGATTTAAAGAAAAAAAAATCCCGCTAATAGCGGGATTTTAATTTATTGAAAAAGATTATTTATTGATATTTTTGAATAATTCCTTGAAGTTTCATACCCCAAGACTGTCCAGCAATCATACCTTTTTGACTTAATTCACCTGTTTTATCGGCTAATTTTTTCCCGATAGGTGTTGCATAAAAAGCCAATAATTCTTTTATCTCGCTATGCGAAAATTCTTCCATATAAATTTCAGCCATTTTTGCATATAACTCAGGAAATGTAGCTTTAACATCTGCTATTAAAGCTTCTTTTTTATCGGCAGAAACCATAGATGCAAACTGATCTATCATTGGTGTAAATGCAGACTCTGAAACTATTTTTACTAAGTTTTTTGCATCTGTTATGTACTGATCATCTTGTTGCGCATTTACTGTTAAAGAAAAACAAGCAACTACTATTAATAGAATTTTTTTCATAATTTTTTATATTTATTAATTAAAATTGAAATAAAGGTCTGTGAGACATTAATTCTTTTACTTTTTCTGCAACTTCTTCTAATACAAACTCATCTTCGTAGTTTTCAATTACTTCATTAATTAAATCTACAATTGTTGCCATATCAGCTTCTTTTAAACCTCTTGTTGTTACAGCGGCTGTTCCAACTCTAATTCCAGATGTAATAAATGGAGATTTATCATCAAAAGGTACCATATTTTTATTTACAGTAATATCTGCTTTTACCAATGCATTTTCAGCATCTTTTCCACTAATTTGTTTATTTCTTAAATCAATTAGCATACAATGGTTGTCTGTTCCTCCAGAAATAATTTCATACCCTTTTTTAACAAATGCTTCGGCCATAGCGTTTGCATTTTTCTTTACTTGAATTTGGTAGGTTAAAAAATTATCGGTTAATGCTTCACCAAATGCAACAGCTTTTGCAGCAATAACATGCTCTAATGGTCCACCTTGATTTCCTGGGAAAACGGCAGAATCAATTAAGCTAGACATTTTTTTAAGTGTTCCGTTTTTTAAGGTTTGTCCAAAAGGATTGTCAAAATCTTTACCAATCATAATAATTCCACCACGTGGTCCGCGTAAAGTTTTATGTGTAGTTGTAGTTACAAAATGACAATGAGGAATTGGATCGTTTAAAATTCCTTTAGCAATTAATCCAGCAGGATGAGAAATATCTGCCAATAATAAAGCTCCTACTGAGTCTGCAATTTCTCTAAATTTTTTAAAATCTATATCTCTAGAATATGCCGAAGCACCAGCAATAATTAATTTTGGTTTTTCAATTTCAGCAGTTTCCTGAATTTTATCATAATTTAAAACTCCTGTTTCTTTATCAACACCATAAAAAGATGTTTTGTATAATTTTCCTGAAAAGTTAACTGGAGATCCATGTGTTAAATGCCCACCGTGAGACAAGTCAAAACCTAAAATTTTATCACCCGGATTTAATACTGCTTGATATACTGCTGCATTTGCTTGCGAACCAGAGTGCGGTTGCACATTTACATATTCAGCTCCAAACAATAGCTTTGCGCGGTCAATTGCAATTTGCTCAACTACATCTACAATTTCACAACCACCGTAATAACGTTTGTTCGGATATCCTTCAGCGTATTTATTTGTTAAAACAGAACCCATAGCCTCCATAACTTGCTCACTCACAAAGTTTTCAGAAGCAATTAATTCTATTCCGTTTATTTGTCTTTCTTTTTCGTCTTGAATTAGATCGAAGATAATTTGGTCACGTTGCATTCTTATTAGATTTTAAAAAAGTTAAATTAAGTGCAAAAATAGGAATTTCATTTTGCATTTAAGAAGAAACTTCTATATTTGGTAAGAATTAATATATAACTATTAAAATAGTTCAATAATTATGCAAATTTCAGCAAACAATCCAAATAGAAAATCGTGGCTACCAGTAAGTGAAGGTTGTGATTTTCCAATTCAAAATATTCCTTTTGGTGTATTTTTAACAAAAGATGACATTATAACCATAGGTACAAGAATAGGCGATTACGTTATTGACTTAGGTGCTTTTCACCAATTAGGCTATTTTAAAGGAATACCTTTAACTGATGATATGTTTATGCAAGATTCTTTAAATGACTTTATTTCTGACGGAAGAAAAACGTGGAGATTGGTTAGAAATAGAATTGCAGATGTATTTGATGCTAAAAACCCAGATTTAAGAGATAATCCAAAAAATAGAGAAATTATTATTTTTGATATTAAAGATGTAGAAATGTTATTGCCAATAAATGTTGGTGATTTTACAGATTTCTCTTCTAGCAAAGAACATGCTACCAATATTAGTTTAATGTTTAGAGGTAAAGAAAATTCTTTAACACCTAACTGGTTACATTTTCCAATTGGATATCATGGTAGAGCATCATCAATTGTAGTTTCAGAAACTTTAATAAGAAGACCTTACGGACAATCATTACCATTTGGTGAAGAAAACCCAATATTTGGACCTTCTAAAAGTGTAGACATGGAATTAGAAACTGCTTTTGTTACTACAGATGCTAATAATTTTGGCGAACCTGTTCCTGTTGACGAAGCAAGAGATTACATTTTTGGAATGGTACTTTTAAACGATTGGAGCGCTAGAGATATTCAACAATGGGAATATGTTCCATTAGGACCATTTATGGGTAAAAGCTTTGCAACAACCATGTCTCCTTGGATTGTTACGTTAGATGCTTTAGAACCTTTTAAATGTGAAGGCGCTAAAAAAGAGTTAAAACCACTTCCCTATTTACAGCAAAAATTAAAAGAATCTAGTTACGATATAAAATTAGAAGCGTACCTACAAACTGAAAATGGTGACGAAAATTTATTAACCAAAACTAATTTTAAATATATGTATTGGTCAATGTCTCAACAATTAGCGCATCATACTGTTAACGGATGTAATATTAGATCTGGAGATTTAATGGGTAGCGGAACCATTTCTGGCCCAACAAAAGAGAGTTTAGCTTCTATGTTAGAACTTACTTTAGGAGGAAAAGAACCTATTACATTAAAAGATGGCAGTACAAGATCCTTTTTTAATGATGGAGATATAGTAACATTAAAAGGTTATTGTACAAAAGATACAGTTAGAATTGGTTTTGGTAATTGCACTGGAAAAATATTACCACCTTTAAAATACAAATTTCCAAAATAACATTTTAAATATTTCAAAAAGCCCTTTTAATTAATTATTAAAAGGGCTTTTTTATTTATATTTGGTAACTGTATTATTTACGTTATCAAAACCATATTCTATGCTTAAAAAACTACTCCCTTTTTCCCTATTATTACTAATTTTAAGTTGTTCAAGTGTAAAAAAAACACAAGAGGCAATTAACTATGGTAATTACGACCAAGCAATTCAAATTGCAGTTAAAGAATTAAGAGAAAATAAAACTAAAAAAGGCAATCAGGAATATATTTTAATGCTTGAAGAAGCCTTTGAAAAAGCCACCAATAAAGATTTAGAAAACCTTTCTTTTTTAAAAAAAGAGGCAAATCCTGCCAACTTAGAAGTGATATACAATATGTATTTAAACTTAAAAAACAGACAGGAACTAATTAAACCTTTACTTCCATTACCAATTTATGCTAAAAAGAAAAATGCTAAATTCTCATTTACAGATTACACCAACGATATTTTAACAACTAAAGCTAAATTATCAGATTACTTATATACAAATGCCAAAAATTTACTTAACAACTCCATAAACAAAGTAGATTTTAGAAATGCTTATGACGATTTAAATTATTTAGATAAAATTAATCCTAATTATAAAGATGTACGTTATTTAATTGAAGAAGCTCATTTTAAAGGAACAAATTTTGTGTATGTAAGTCTCCAAAACAAATCGGATAAGGTTATTCCAATGCGTTTACAAGAAGATTTGTTAAATTTTGATACTTATAAATTAAACGATTTATGGACAGTTTTTCATAACAACAAACAACCAAAAACTACCTACAATTTTGAAATTGAAATTAATTTTAGAGAGATTAATGTTTCTCCAGAACAAATAAAAGAGAAAGAAGTTGTAAAAGAAAAAGAAGTTGTTGATGGTTGGAAATATTTAACAGATAACAACGGAGTTACCGTAAAAGATAGTTTAGGAAATGCTATTAAAGTTGATAAATATAAAACAATACGCTGTAAAATTTATGAAATAACACAGTTTAAATCGGTACAAGTTGTTGGACAAGTAAAATATTACGATTTATTTTCTAACCAACTTCTTAAAAGTTTTCCTTTAGCTAGTGAGTTTATTTTTCAGCACAGATATGCTACCTATTCTGGAGATAAAAATGCAATGGATCAAGAATATTTAAATTTATTAGGCTATAAATATGTTCCTTTTCCAAGTAATGAGCAAATGATTTTTGATACCAGCGAAGACTTAAAAAATAAAATTAAAAGTATTGTAAGTCAAAATAAAATATATAATTAAACGTACATTCCTTAAAATTAAAGAGGCTGTTTAAAAAAAAATTGAAATTCGTCATTCTGAATTTATTTCAGAATCTCATTGTACTGATTATCAATCATTATGAGAACCTGAATCAAGTTTAGGTTGACGAAATTTTAGTTTTTAAACAGCCTATTTTTTATTTACTCAATTGATTTTTTAAACTATCAACAGAAATATCTCCGTGGGAAGCATTGTATATTACTTTTCCACTTTTAATTAATACTAATTGTGGCGATTGGTGCATTACATTAAAATCTGTAGCAATTGCATTTGATAAATCTCTAAAATTCAACAAATCTAAATAATACATAGTAACCTCACTTGCTGGAATATCAAATTCGTTTTCAAAGTTTTTTAACACCATTCTACTAATTCCACAACGCGTACTATGTTTAAAAATAGCGCTAAAAGTATTGTCTAAACTATCTTTTATTTCTTTAATTTGATTAATGTTTGTTAATGCAATCCAGTTCATATTAATTCATGTTTTAAACGTCAAAATGTCTATAAACTCTTAAAAAACAAGACAAAATGACTTATTTAAAGCATTTATGTATTGTGGAATATTTTTTGACTTTACAAATATAGAAACAAAAAAAATTAATAGTTATGAACTTTAATAAATTAACAATAAAATCACAAGAAGCTGTTCAAAAAGGACAACAACTTGCAGAAAGTTACGGACATCAACAAATAGAAAATTCACATATTTTAAAAGGAATTTTTGAAGTTGATGAAAATGTAATTCCTTTTATTTTTAAAAAATTAGGAATTAATATAGAATTACTTAAAAGCTTAATTGACAAAACATTAGATAGTTATGCTAAAGTAACTGGTGGTGAAATAACCTTATCCAGAAATACTTCAAAAATGCTAAACAATGCTACAGATGAAGCTTCAAAAATGGGTGACGAATTTGTATCCATAGAACATTTATTACTGGCTACTTTAACTACAAAAGATACAACATCTCAAATATTAAAAGATGCCGGAATTACCGAAAAAGGTTTAAAAACAGCTATTGATGAGTTACGAAAAGGAAGTAAGGTAACCTCACAAAGTGCGGAAGAAACTTATAATTCTTTAAACAAATACGCTAAAAATTTAAATCAGTTAGCAAAAGACGGAAAACTAGATCCAGTAATTGGTAGAGATGAAGAAATAAGAAGAATTCTTCAAATTTTATCGCGTAGAACCAAAAACAATCCAATGTTAGTTGGTGAACCTGGAACTGGTAAAACTGCCATTGCAGAAGGATTGGCACATAGAATTATAAAAGGAGATATTCCTGAGAATTTAAAAGATAAACAAATTTATTCCTTAGATATGGGAGCGCTTATTGCTGGTGCAAAATACAAAGGTGAATTTGAAGAACGCTTAAAATCAGTTGTAAAAGAAGTAACTTCTGCTGAAGGTGAAATTGTACTTTTTATTGACGAAATTCACACATTAGTTGGCGCTGGTGGTGGACAAGGTGCTATGGATGCAGCAAATATTTTAAAACCTGCATTGGCACGTGGAGAACTAAGAGCAATTGGTGCAACAACACTAGATGAATATCAAAAATATTTTGAAAAAGATAAAGCGTTAGAACGTAGATTTCAAAAAGTAATAGTAGATGAACCTGATACAGAAAGTGCTATTTCAATTTTACGTGGAATAAAAGAAAAATATGAAAATCATCATAAAGTACAAATTAAAGATGATGCCATAATTGCTGCTGTTGAACTTTCGCAACGTTATATTTCAAATAGATTTTTACCTGATAAGGCTATTGATTTAATGGACGAAGCTGCTGCTAAATTGCGTATGGAAATCAATTCAAAACCAGAAGAATTAGATGTTTTGGATAGAAAAATTATGCAAATTGAAATTGAAATTGAAGCTATTAAACGTGAAAAAGATGAAAAAAAATTAGCTAGTTTAAAAGAAGAATTAGCCAATTTAAAGGAAAAAAGAAACGAAATAAACGCCAAATGGGTTAGTGAAAAAGAATTAGTAGACAACATTCAGGCAAGTAAAGAAGCCATAGAAAACTATAAATTAGAAGCTGAACGTGCCGAGCGCGATGGAGATTACGGAAAAGTTGCCGAAATTAGATATGGCAAAATTAAAGAGGAACAAGAGCAATTAGATAAATTGCAACAAGATTTAACTGAAAACGAAGGAACTGCACTTATAAAAGAAGAAGTTACCAGAGATGATATTGCAGAAGTTGTGGCAAAATGGACTGGTATTCCTGTAAGTAAAATGCTTCAAAGCGAACGTGAAAAACTATTGCTTCTTGAAGACGAATTACACAATCGTGTGGTTGGACAAGAAGAAGGAATTGCTGCAGTAGCAGATGCTGTAAGACGCTCAAGAGCTGGATTACAAGATTCTAAAAAACCAATTGGAACATTTCTGTTTTTAGGAACAACAGGTGTGGGTAAAACAGAATTAGCAAAAGCGCTAGCTGAATATTTATTTGATGATGAAAACTCTTTAACAAGAATTGATATGAGTGAATATCAAGAGCGCCATTCGGTAAGCAGATTGGTTGGAGCGCCTCCAGGATATGTTGGCTATGATGAAGGCGGACAATTAACGGAAGCTGTAAGAAGAAAACCATATTCTGTTATTTTGCTTGATGAAATTGAAAAAGCGCATCCTGATACATTTAATATTTTATTACAAGTGTTAGATGAAGGAAGATTGACAGACAACAAAGGTAGATTGGCCGATTTTAGAAACACTATTATAATTATGACCTCTAATATGGGATCGCAAATTATTCAAGAGCGTTTTGAAAAAATGGACATGAAAAATAGAGATGAAATTACAGAAAGAACTAAATTAGAGGTAGTTACATTATTAAGACAAACTATTAGACCTGAGTTTTTAAACAGAATTGATGAAATTGTAATGTTTACTCCATTAAATGAAAGTGAAATAAAACAAATTGT
The DNA here is from genome assembly GCF_041596795.1 of Lutibacter sp. GTDB lineage: Bacteria > Bacteroidota > Bacteroidia > Flavobacteriales > Flavobacteriaceae > Lutibacter. The sequence goes on along the minus strand of NZ_JBFHHX010000017.1, from coordinate 16,112 downwards.
AAAATTACAATTGAATGGCTTGGTAAAAATGTTAAAAGCACAAGATATTCAAATAGAATATACAGAAGATCTTGTACAAGCATTGGCTATTAAAGGTTTTGATCCACAATTTGGAGCTAGACCCGTAAAAAGAGTCATCCAAAAAGAAGTTTTAAATGAACTTTCTAAAGAAATTTTGTCAGGAAAAGTAACTGCTAGTAGCCACATTTTACTAGATGCTTTTGATGAGAAAATTGTGTTTAGAAATAAATAAAATTATTAAACTAAAATTTTAAAAAGGCGCATAATTTTTATGCGTCTTTTTTTATTTAAACTACTAACTGTCAACTATATACTGACATTTTTTCATTGAAAATGAAAAATTGACATAATTTTAAGTTTGGTATTTATTTTGTTCTTAATTAGGTAAATTAAATAGAAATGTTTAACCTTAAAATTATAAAATTATGTTAGTAAAAACTTCAGGTATTCCAGTAATACCAACAGTATTTGATGATTTTTTTAGAGATTGGTCTAGTTCAAATTTTTCAAGAACAAACACCACATTGCCTGCTGTAAATATTAAGGAGGATGATGAACAATTTATTGTAAAGGTTGCTGTTCCTGGAATGGATAAAAAAGATTTCAAAATTAATTTAGATAATAATCTTTTAACTATTCAATCTGAAAAAGAATTTGAACAAAATGATGATAACGAAAATTATACACGTAAAGAGTACAGTTATCAATCTTTTAAAAGAAGTTTTACCTTGCCTAAAAATGTAGTTGATAGCGACAAAATTGAGGCTACCTATATAAATGGCGAATTGCAAATTACTATTCCAAAACTAGATATTGCAAAACCAAAACCGGTAAAACTAATTGATGTTAAATAAAAAATAACAGTAAAATTACTTTAAAAAGCGCGGCAAATGCTGCGCTTTTTTATTTAAATCAGAAATAAAATATTAATAACACTGTTTAATTTTTAAAATAATAGTTTATATTAACTTTTAAAATCCAAAATTAAATTTTAATGAAAAAATTATTTTTAGCAATAATTCTTATCTGTTCAATATCAATACAAGCACAAAATACCAATTCAACAACCTATTATATTATTCGTCACGCAGAAAAAGTTCTAAAAACATCTGATGAAAATCCAGAACTAACAAAAAAAGGAAAAAAAAGGGCTATTTATTGGAGTGAAGTATTTCAACATGTAAAGTTTGATTTGGTTTATTCAACAAATTTAAAAAGAACACTTTCTACTGCTTCTCCAACGGCAAAAAGCAAAGGTTTAAAAATTCAATTATACAATCCTAAAAATCAAAATTCAAAAGAGTTTATACAAAAAACCAAAGGAAAAACTGTTTTAATTGTGGGGCATAGTAACACAATTCCTTCATTTATAAATAAAATAATTGGTAAAAAAAAGTATTCTGATATTGCTGAAACTAATTACTCTAATTTATATATAGTTACCGTTTTAAATGGTAAAACCTCAGATCTACTTTTAAAAATTCCACATTAACAATACAAATTAATACTTTTTAATTTACTTATTACCAGCTAATTACATCTTGTATTTTTATTTTTGTAACATTAGTGCATTAAACTATTTCTCTTATTTAAGGTCTAAATGCGTGAACGGTCAAAATAATTATGAAAACAACAATTCATAATTGTTTAAAACAATAAATATATCACTCCACTAAAGTTGAAATGAAATTTATCTGTTTACTTATTGATAAAACTCATTACTAATAATTTAAAAATTAAAAAAGATGAAAAAATTAATTATTTTTTTAATGTTTGTGGTTATAGCAACTGCAGGATTAATGGCTCAGGACAAAGATCAAATTAAAGATCAAACAAAAGATCAAGACAGAGATCGTATTATGTTAATTGATGGAGATGTACTTCAAATAAGAGATAGAGATCAAATTAAACTACACGATCCAATTAGATTAAATGATGGAACAATTGTAAATACTGATGGTGTTTTTCAAACAAGAGATCAAATTAAATTACAATTAAAAGACGGATCTTGTTTAGATAGCGATGGTATTTATTACAGAAACGAATACCAATATCAATACAAAATTAAACAAGAAAATAAAGATTTAACTCAAGCTCAAATTCAGGCTCGTAATAAAAATAGATATCATGTAATGTTAATTGATGGCGAATTGTATCAAATTAAAAATCAATATCAAAATAAATTACAAAACCAATTTAAAATGAATAATGGAGTTGTTGTAAATCCTGATGGAACTTATCAAAACAAAGATAAAAAACAGTTACGTTTAAAAGATGGTGAATGTTTAAATATGGATGGTCAGTTATTTAAAAATACTTATATGCATCAAAAAATGGTGGCCCAAAAAAACATAAAAACCAACAAAACAATGACTCAAAAAGAAGTTAAAACTAAAACTACTACACCTATTCAACAAAAAAATATGAAAAAAGTTTCTGGCAATTAACTATCAATCAATTTAAGATGGGTTTTCTAAAAAGCCCATCTTAAATTAACAAAAACCTTCATCATGAAAAATATAAAAGTAAAATATAATTTATTAGCGCTGTTTATATTTTTTACAACTATTTTATTTGGACAAGATGTAATAGAAGCTGCTAAATCAACTAAAAACAAATCGTACGCATCACTTGATTTAAATTTTATAAGCAACGCGGTTTTTATGGGTAGAAAAGATTCTATTGCTGCTCCTTACCTTAATCCTTCAATTACATATCATCATAAATCTGGTTTTTACGGAACAGGTTCATTTTCTTACTTAACACAAAAAGACCAAAACAGAATTGATTTATATTTATTAACCGTTGGTATTGATTATAGTAATACTAAATTTTATGTTGATGTTTCCGCATCAAAATACTTTTTTAATGATGAAAGTTATAATGTAATATCACAAGTAGAATCAGATATATCTGCTAATTTAAAATACAATTTAAATCTGTTTAATATTTCCTTAATGGCTAGTAATTATTTTAGCAGTAATAACACTTCCGATTTCTTTTTATCGACCGCTATAAGTCACGATTTTGTTAGTACAAATAATAAATTTCAGTTTTCACCAACTATAGGAGTGCATTTTGGTTCTCAAAATTTTTACGAAGCTTATTATGTAAAAAAACAAACTCAAAATTCTGGTACCGGAACTGGAACTCAAACAGGTGATGGAACAGGAACAGGAACTGGTGAAGGAGATGGAGATGGAACAGGAACAGGAACAGGAACGGGAACTCAAACTGGTGAAGGTGATGGAAATGGAACTGGAACGGGAACTGGAACTGGTGAAGGTGATGGAAATGGAACTGGAACAAGTACCGGATCCTCAAAAGCAAGTTATACTGCGAAAGACTTAATGAGCGTAGATGATGAAACTACTACTATTACTGAACTTGTAATAAACGAAAGTGAAAAATTTAAAACAATGGCAATAGATCTAAAATTACCTTTTTGGTATATAACAAAGTCGTTTACATACTCCTTTATACCAGTAATATCATTCCCACAAAGCGAAACTTTGGTTATAAATGGTGATACTATTGAAAAAGAAAACTTAAAAAGTACCTTCTATTTTATAGCTGGTATTAGCTATAAATTTAATTAAATACAGCTCTTTTCATGAAAGAAGTTCATAATTAATTTTATGAGCTTCTTTTTTTCTTAAAAACTTGAATTAAACCATTTAATTTTCACTGTAAATTGTAGTACATTTGCAGTTATATGCAAAAGAATATCAACATAAAAAATAAAAAAGCTCGTTTTGAATACGAGATTTTAGACAAATATATTGCTGGAATTCAGTTAACAGGAACCGAAATTAAATCTATACGCGAAAGTAAAGCGCGTATAACAGAAAGTTTTTGTGAATTTAATGAAAAAGGCGAGCTATTTGCTGTTAACATGTATATTGAAGAATATTTATACGGTCACGCATATAACCACAGTCCTAAAAGTGAACGTAAATTATTACTGAATAAAAATGAACTAAAAAAATTATATAAAGAAGTTCAAAATGTTGGTTTAACCATTGTTCCTTTAAGGTTATTTTTATCAGAAAAAGGTTGGGCAAAATTAGAAATTGCATTGTGTAGAGGAAAAAAGAATTACGACAAACGTGATGTAATTAAAGATCGCGATAATAAACGAGATTTAGATAGAGTAAAAAAGAATTTTAATTAATTTAAATGCAGTTATCCGCTTTTTTAAATGTAATAAGATGGAAAAATTTACTGCTTATTTTATACATTCAACTAGTAATTAAATTTCTGTTTTTTCCTTATTTTTTAGTAAACACCCAACTATCAACAGTTCAATTTTCATTTTTAGTAATTGCAATTTTATGCATTACGGCTGCAGGTTACATTATAAACGACATTTTTGATATTGAAGCTGATAAAATTAACAAACCCAACAAAGTATTTGTTACAACAGTTATTGCTAAAGAAACCGCAAAAAAATGGTATTTGTATTTAAATTCTGCAGGTATAATTTTAGGAGTTTTTATAAGTTTAAGTATTAAAAAACCTACATTAAGTTTTGTATTTATTGGCGCTGCACTTCTACTCTACTTTTATTCAAAAAAATTAAAATCACTTCCTTTAATTGGCAATTTAGTAGTCTCATTTTTAGTTACAATTAACGTATTAATGCTAGCTATTTTCGATTTAAATAATTCAACAAAAACAAGCGATTATAATTTTGTGATTTACACTGTTTTAATAATTTCATTTTTTGCTTTTTTTATAAATCTCATCAGAGAAATAATTAAAGATATTGAAGACATAAATGGAGATTACAAACTAAATATGAACACTTTACCAATTTTAATTGGCAGATATAGAACCCAGTATTTTGTAACAATTTTACAAGTAATTTTTATAATTATTCTTGTTTATTTTATTACAAAATTCAGGTCAACATATAAAATAATTGCATTGTATACGCTTTTTTTTAATGTAATTCCAATGCTGTATATTACTTTTAAAACTCCTAAACTAAAATCGAAAAAAGAGTTTCATCAAATAAGTGTTCTTTTAAAAATTGTAATGTTTTTAGGAATTAATATTTTTATAATACTATCATTTACACAATAAATATGATCTCAGAAAAATTTAAAAATAACAACGTTATTCTCGCATCTGCTTCACCACGCAGACAAGAGTTGTTTAAAGAATTACACATACCTTTTTCTATAGAAATTAAACCCGTAGATGAAGTATATTCCACAGATTTAAAAGGTGAAGAAATTACCAATTATTTGGCAATTTTAAAAGCCAAAGCTTTTGATAAAACAATTAAAGAAAAAGACATAATAATTACTTCTGATACCATTGTTTGGTTGGATGATAAAGCACTGGAAAAGCCTAAAAATAAAGTGGAAGCTATTGAAATGCTTCAAAAAATATCAGGTAAAAGCCATCAAGTAATAACATCAGTTTGTATAAAAACTTTTTCTAAACAAATTGTATTTTCAGATACAACTATAGTAAATTTCAAAACATTAAGTGATGAAGAAATTAATTTTTATGTTGAAAATTATCAACCTTTTGATAAAGCTGGTGCTTATGGAATACAAGAATGGATAGGTTTTATAGGTGTTACAAGCATAAACGGAAGCTATTTTAACGTAATGGGGCTTCCTGTTAACAAATTACACGAAGAATTAAAAAAATTGTAGCAAGTACTAATTAATAATCATTATTTTTGACCCGTTTTAATAAATCAAAGAATGAAAAAATACACATTTACAGAAAAGAAAGATACCAGATCGGGATTTGGAGCAGGTTTAGCGGAATTAGGAAGAACAAATCCTAATGTTGTAGCATTATGTGCCGATTTAATTGGTTCTTTAAAAATGGAAAAATTTATTGAAGAAAATCCTGAAAGATTTTTTCAAATAGGTATTGCTGAAGCAAATATGATTGGAATTGCTGCTGGATTAACAGTTGGAGGAAAAATTCCATTTACAGGAACTTTTGCAAACTTTTCAACAGGAAGAGTATACGACCAAATTCGTCAAGCTGTTGCTTATTCTGATAAAAATGTAAAAATATGTGCGTCTCACGCTGGTTTAACATTAGGTGAAGATGGTGCAACTCACCAAATTTTAGAAGATATTGGGTTAATGAAAATGCTACCTGGTATGACCGTAATTAACACCTGCGATTATAACCAAACTAAAGCTGCAACTATTGCAATTGCAGAGCACCACGGCCCAGTTTACTTACGTTTTGGACGACCAGTTGTGCCGGTTTTTATGCCTGAAAATGAAAAATTTGAAATTGGAAAAGCTATACAATTAACTGAAGGAACTGATGTTACCATAGTAGCTACAGGACATTTAGTTTGGGAAGCTTTACAAGCAAGTGAGCAATTAGAAGCTATGGGAATTAGTGCCGAAGTTATTAACATTCACACTATTAAACCTTTAGATGAAGCTGCAATTTTAAAATCTGTTGCAAAAACTGGTTGTATTGTAACCGCTGAAGAACATAATGTTATTGGAGGTTTAGGAGAAAGTGTTTCAAGAACTTTAGTTCAAAATAAATTAGTTCCTCAAGAATTTGTAGCTGTAAATGATAGTTTTGGAGAATCTGGAACACCAGCTCAATTAATGGAAAAGTATAAATTAAACGACAAAGCTATTATAGAAGCTGTTCAAAAAGTAATTGCAAGAAAATAAAGGCATAGTTATTGCGTTTATAAAGAACTAACTTTAAAATTTAATTTTATGAATAAGAAAATTCTTTTTACAACTGTAACTCTTTTATTTATTGCATTATTTGCACACAGCCAAAGTAGTTTTGGTTTAAAAGGTGGATTAAGCTACAACTCAAATGGTGATTTAAAAGAATTCACTACAGAAACTACATCTATTTTCAAAGATAAATCTAAAGCTAAATCTGGTTATCATTTTGGATTTTATGGAAAAATAGATTTAGGAAGCATTTATATTCGTCCGGAATTAGTGTACACAAAAACTACCAGTGAATATGAATTGAATTTAAATAATGAAGATTTTGAATTATCTAAAATTGATGCTCCAGTTTTATTAGGTGTTGAATTAATTGGTCCGTTAAGTGTTTTTGCAGGACCTTCTTTTCAATATATTTTAGATAATAATTTAAATGGAATTGATTTTGACAATGTAGAAAATGAATTTTCTATGGGTATAAATTTAGGTGTAGCATTAGATTTAGGAAGATTAGGAATTGATGTTAGATATGAAAGAGGACTTAATGAAAATGAAGCCGAATTTGCCGCTAACAATTCTGATTTTAAGATAGATACAAGACCAGAACAAATTATTTTTAGTATTAGTTATAGTTTAACAAGCGATTCTAAAAATTAATTTAATTTAAAAATAACGCAAAAAAAGCCAACTATAAGTTGGCTTTTTTTTATTTTAAAAGTAGCATATTTTATTAATTACTTATAAATTTAATAAATAAAGTAAAATTAAAAATGAAAATAGTAGTTGCTCCAGATAAATTTAAAGGTTCACTTTCTGCTCAAGAAGTATGCAATGCTATAGAAGAAGGGATTCATAAATTTAATGCATCTATAGAAGTAATAAAACATCCGTTGGCAGACGGAGGTGAAGGAACTTTAGATATATTACAAAATTATTTCACACTAAAAACTGTATCCATTATTGTTCAAAATCCCATTTTCAACAAAATAGAAGCCAATTATATGGTTTCTAGTAATACCGCGTATATAGAAATGTGCAACGCATCAGGACTTAAATTATTAAAAAATCATGAACAAAATTGTTGTTTTACATCAACCTTTGGTACAGGCGAACTAATTGCCGATGCACTTAAAAAAGGATTTAAAAACATTGTTTTATTTATTGGTGGTAGTGCAACAAACGATGCCGGAATTGGAATGGCAAGCGCTTTAGGATATGAATTTTACAATGCTAAAAATAAACTAATTAAACCAATAGGAATAAACCTTATAAATATTGATAAAATTAAAAACACAAATCTTTTATTTGATTTAAGCGCTATAAATTTTACTGTTGTTTGCGATGTTAAAAACGTACTTTTTGGAAAAAAAGGAGCCGCATATATGTACGGAATTCAAAAAGGAGCTTCGTTTAAATATCTTGAAGTGCTTGATAATGGTTTAAAAAATATAAGTGAAAAAATTAACTCATTTTTAAATGTTGACATTTCAAAAATTGAAGGTGGAGGAGCTTCTGGTGGTTTAGGAGCTGGTGCTGTTGCTTTTTTAAACGCAAAATTAAAACCAGGAATTGAATTTGTTTTAGAACAAACAAATTTTAAATCTCAGTTACAAAAAGGAATTGACTTTATAATTACTGGTGAAGGAAGTACCGATAAGCAAACTTTAGAAGGTAAAGTTGTTAAAGGTATTAGTGATGTTTGCAACAATAAAAAAATCCCTTTTTCTATTATTACAGGTGTTATAAAAGACAAAGAAATTTTACAAGAAAAATTAAACCCTAAAATAATTTCATCTATTATGGAACTAGGTGTTACAGTTGAAGATGCTATGCAAAATGCCTATAAATATGTTTCTTCACTCTCTTTTGAACAAATAAAATCCATAAAAAAAGCCAACGTTTAAGTTGGCTTTTTTTATATAATTTTAATAACTATTAGTTATTTCCTAAAATAATTGGCATTCCATCTTTACCACTTCCTATAACTACAACTTTACTATTTGGCGATTTTGAAAGTTCTAATGTAGCTTCAATACCTTTATCCTGTAAAATTTTATCAGTTAATGATGCACTTAATATTCTATTGGCATCTGCTTTACCTTGCGCTTCAATTCGTTGTTTTTCAGCTTCTTTTGCGGCAGTAACCAATCTAAATTCATATTCTAAAGATTCTTGTTCCTGCTTTAATTTACGCTCAATTGCATCTTTAATTGTTGATGGTAAAGTTACATCTCTAACCAATAATTCATTTAACTGTACATACTGTGCATCTAAAATCTTTTTGGTTTCTTCAAAAATTTCACTCTGAATTACATCTCTTTTACTAGCATATAATTGTTCTGGTGTATAACGTCCAACCACTGAACGAGCCGCAGAACGCAATGCCGGTTTTATAACACGTTCTAAATAATTTTCTCCAATATCTTGGTGTAATTTACCCAACTCGTTATATTTAGGTAAATACCAAGCTGAAGTTTCCAAAATAATGTCTAATCCATTTGAAGAAAGTACTTTCATTTTTTCAAATAATTCTTGCTGACGTACTTCATACACTATCACTTCATTCCAAGGTGCCACAATATGAAACCCTTCATTTAGTGGAGGATCATTTACCACTACTCCATTATCAAAACGTTTCCATAACACACCTGCTTCACCTGCTTCAATTGTTACGGTAGATTTTGAAAGGAATATAATTAATATTATTCCTAATAATATTAAAGGCATTAAATTTTTAGGCAATTGTAATTGTCCGTTACTCATTTGTAGTTTATTTTTTAAATTTTATCAAAAATACAAAACAGAATTGATATAATAGTATTTTGAAAAAAATTAGTGGTTTTATACACTTTTCTTATTCAATTGGCGTAAAAACTCCTTTTATTAAAATTTGTTTGTCTTTTAAAACATTTAGCTTATCTATAACTTCTACAAAATTCTCATTCTTAAACCCAATTTGAATAGGCATTTTTTCAAAATAATAAGTATTATCTTTTTGCTCTTGCAATACTAAAATATAAAAAGTAATATCTTCTTCAATAAAAGCTTCTATTGGTAATGCTAATCTTTCAACTGCATTGGTAATTATTTCAGCTTCTACAAACATACCCACTAAAAATTCTTGTTTTTCATTTTCTAAATGCCCGTGTACTTTTACTGTTCGGTTTATTTCATCTATAGATTTTCCTATTAAATGAACTTCTGCATTGTAAGAATTTTCTGAATTTTCAGGTAATTTAAACCTAATTTTTTGACCTACTTTTACTTTTAAAACATCTTTTTCAAAAATAACCAATTCAATGTGTTTATGCTTATCATCTATAATTTCTACCAATACTTCCGATGCATTCATAAATTTTCCAACACTTGCATTTACTTGTGAAACACTTCCGTTTATAGGTGAATATATAGGAATGGTACTTGTAAATTTTCCTGTTTTAACCGTAACTGGATTTATGTTCATTAAACGTAATTTTTGAGCCAAGCCATTACTATTTGCTACCGCACTTTTATAATCGCTTTCTGCTTTTAAAAAGTTTTTTTCTGAAGTAATTTTTTCATTAAACAATGTTTTTTGACGCTCAAACTCACTTTTTAAATAGGCTAATTTCTCCGTTAATTCTAAATAATTTTGTTGAATTTCAATAAAATCAGGATTTTCTAAGGTTAACAACAATTGTCCTTTTTTTACTTGCTCACCAATTAATAAATGAGAAATTTTAACAAAACCTCCCATTGGAGCACTAACCATTGCTCTATCTGTTGGAGGAACATCAATAAAACCATTTGTTTTTACACTTTCAGAAAATTGTTGTGGAGCTATTTTTTGTAGTTCCATTTGCTCGCTTTTAAATTGAGCTGCAGAAACCTCTATTATTGTTGAATTTTCTTCTTTTTGAACCGCATCATTTTCATTGCTTTTTGAACTTGTACAAGAAATAATTCCTATAAAGAAAATGATGGCTATTTGATATATTATAATTTTTTTCATAATTGATTTTTAAAGGTTTATGTAATTAATTTCCAAAGCAGTTTGGTTATATGCGTTTAAATATGATAAATACTCAATATTTAACTGATTCGCGTTTTCAATACTTTGTATGTATTGAAAAAAGTCTATTTCACCATTTTTATAACTTGAAGTGGCTGTTTTTAAAATCTCTTCTGCCAATTTATTTCCACTTTCATTAAAATAATTTAGTTGTGTCTCATTTTTTTGAAGTTCTTCTGCTAAAACTGCTTTTTTAGATTTCAATTTAAAGTCTACATCAAAAGCATTTTCTTTTGCAATATCATATTCAATTTTTTTTGCTGCTATTTTACTAGATTTTCCCCAAAAAGCTAACGGAATTGATACGCCTGCTTGAAAACTATTTACTGAAGTATTTGCAAATAAATCTTCACTTTTAAAATATTCAAAATGCAAATCTGGCAATAGCTGTTGCATTTCTAATCCTTTAGTTGCTTTGTATAATCTGCTATTTTCAGTAGAATACTGGTTCAATAAATGATTGTTTAAATCAACTTCTATAACACTAATTTTATTAAAATCGCTTTTAACTATTTCTAATTTTTCATCAATTTGTAACAAAACACTCAAATTTTCATTGGCAATAGAAATATCATTTTTAAGCTGATTTAACTGCATATGATAGTGCTTAAATTTAGATTGTGACGTAATCATTTCCAAATAGTTAGATTCTCCCAATTCAAATTTTCTTTTTGCTGCTGCAGAAAAATTATTATACAAACTATCTATAAATACTACATGTTCTAATTTTTTATTTAAATAAAGTAATTGATAAAAAGCTTTTGAAACATTTTTAGTTAACTCATTTTCAGCTAATTCATAATTAATTTCTGCTAAATTTTTAGAAATAGCTCCAACTTTATTCTTGGCAAAGTAAACTGTTGGAAACTCAATAGTTTGACTAACACCATACGTTTCATAAGGTTCTCCATCTATTCCTAAATTGGTTCTATCTTTTAAATAATAAATATTGGTTTTATCTAAATCAAAAGCTGCATTTTTTAGTTTAACACTTTTGTTAACTTCTAATCTTTTAACATTCAACTCTTTATTGTTTTTTATAGCAATATCAATAGCTTCACTTAATGAAACTGTTTTTGTTTGAGAAAAACTTACAATTGGCACTACTAACAATAACATTATTAAGGCTTTGGGCGTTTTATGTTTGCGCTTAATTTTTATTGTTTTAGTATCGAAAATTGCATATAAAACTGGTAAAACCACTAATGTTAAAATAGTTGCAGTTATTAAACCACCAATAACAACTGTTGCTAACGGACGTTGAACTTCTGCTCCTGCATTTGTTGAAACCGCCATTGGTAAAAATCCTAATGCTGCTGCAGCTGCTGTTAATACAACAGGTCGTAAACGTTCTTTAGTTCCTTTTAATATTCGTTCATGAACATCATCAAAACCTTGTTTTTTTAATTCTTTTAAATGCTCTATTAATACAATACCATTTAAAACCGCAATACCAAATAAAGCAATAAAACCAACTCCTGCCGAAATACTAAAAGGTAAACCACGCAACCACAAAAATAAAACGCCTCCTACTGCAGAAAGTGGAATTGCAGAAAAAATCATCAGAGCATCTTTAATAGAATTAAATGCAAAATGCAACAAAATAAAAATCATTAATAAGGCAATTGGAACTGCCAACTTTAAGCGTGCTTTTGCACTGTTTAAATTTTCAAATTGTCCGCCATAAGAAACAGTATATCCTGCTGGAAGTTTTACATTAGCATCAACAATTGTTTGAATATCCTTTACTACTGATTCCATATCTCTATTTCTAACATTTACACCAATAACAATTCGCCTTTTTGTATCATCTCTAGAAATTTTTGCTGGACCTTTTGTATAATTTATTTCAGCAACTTCGTGCAGTGGAATTTTATACCCTGATGGCGTATCGACATATAAATTTTTTAAACTTTCAATGTTTTTTCTATAATCTGCTTGTAAACGAATTACTAAATCAAACCTTCGTTCACCTTCAAAAACATTTCCAATAGTTGTTCCTGCAAAAGCCATTGAAACTATTGCATTTAAATCTTTAATATTTAAACCGTAGCGTGCTACTTTATCTCTTTTGTAAGAAACCGTCATTTGCGGTAAACCATCTATTTTTTCAACAATAATATCTGAAGCACCTTCAACATTTAAAATTTTGGTTCTAATTTCATCTGCTTTTGATGCTAAAATTGCTAAATCTTCACCATAAATTTTTACAGCAACATCTGCTCTAACTCCCGTAATTAACTCATTAAAACGCATTTCTATAGGCTGCGTAAATTCAAAATCAATACCAGGAATAATGGCTAATTTTTCTTTAAATTTATCTGCTAATTCATCTTTAGAATCTGCAGAAACCCATTCTCCTTTAGGTTTTAATTTAATAATAACATCACTCTCTTCCATAGACATTGGATCTGTTGGAACTTCAGCTGCGCCAATTCTGGAAACTACCTGATCTACTTCAGGAAAATTATCTAATAAAATTTGTTCAATTTTAGTGGTAATTTCAGTAGTTTTGGTTAATGTTGTTCCTGTTTTTAATACTGGTTGAATTACAAAATCTCCTTCATCTAACGTAGGAATAAACTCTCCTCCCATTCTGGTAAATAAAATTATAGTAGACACTAATAATACTAAAGACAACCCAATTACTGCCTTTTTATGTTTTAACGACCATTGAATTACTGGTTCATATAGCATATAAAAAAAGGCCATAATTCTTTTTGATACATTGTTTTTAGTAACTTTTTCAGGTTTTAAAATAATGGAAGAAATTACAGGAACATACGTAAAACATAAAAACATTGCACCAATTAAAGCAAAACTAAAAGTCATTGCCATTGGTTTAAACATTTTTCCTTCAACACCACTTAACGATAAAATTGGGATAAATACAATTAAAATAATTAGCTGTCCAAATACGGCTGAAGTCATCATTTTAGAACTACTTTTATAAGTAATTTCATCAATTCTTTCCTGACTTTCTTCTTTAGATAATTCCAATAATTCTGTTCTACTACTGGTAATTTTAAATGCAATATATTCTACAATAATAACCGCACCATCTATAATAATACCAAAATCAATAGCTCCTAAACTCATTAAATTGGCATCAATTTTAAAAATGTACATTAATGAAATTGTAAACAATAATGCTAACGGAATTACCGATGCTACCACAATACCAGAACGGAAACTTCCTAGTAATAGAATAACTACAAAAATTACAATTAGTACACCTAAAATTAGATTTTCGGCAACTGTAAATGTTGTTTTTCCAATTAACTCACTTCTTTCTAAAAATCCATTGATGTAAACACCTTCTGGCAATGTTTTTTGAATTTCAGCAACGCGTTGCTTTACTGCATCAATTACTTTATTAGAATCGCCATCTTTTAACATCATAACTTGTCCTAGCACCTTCTCTCCTTCTCCATTTCCGGTAATTGCTCCAAATCTGTTGGCTGCTCCAAAATTCACATCGGCAATATTTTTAATTAAAATAGGAACACCTTCTACGTTTTTAACTACAATATTTTCAATATCTTCAATAGATTTAATCATTCCTTCACCTCTAACAAAATAGCTCTCGTTGGTTTTTTCTATATAACCACCACCTGCAACACTATTGTTTTTTTCAATGGCTTCTAAAATCTCTGCGTGGGTAATATTCATCGATTTTAGTTTCTCTGGATTTATAGCAACTTCATATTGCTTTAAATAACCACCCCAAGTATTTACTTCTACAACACCCGGAATACCAGAAAGTTGACGCTTTACCACCCAATCTTGAATGGTTCTTAGTTCCATTGGCGAATATTTTCCTTTAAATGCAGGTTTTGTTTCTAACGTATATTGATAAATTTCGCCTAAACCCGTAGTTATTGGTCCCATTTCTGGTGTTCCAAATCCCTCTGGAATTTTTTCTGAAGCAGCTTTTATTTTTTCAGCAATTAACTGCCGTGGTAAATAGGTTCCTATATTGTCTTCAAAAACGATGGTAACTACCGATAATCCGAATTTAGAAATGGATCTTATTTCAGTAACTCCAGGTAAATTTGCCATTTCCAATTCTACAGGATAGGTTATAAATTGCTCTACATCTTGTGTAGATAAGTTTCTGGAAGTAGTGATTACCTGTACTTGATTATTGGTAATATCTGGCACTGCACCAATGGATATTTGCGTTAGTGAAAACAACCCAAATCCAAAAATTGCAGCGGTCATTAATAATATAATTAACTTATTATCAATGCTTAACTTAATAATTTTTTGTAACATAATGTATTTAATTAGTAATGCGTAGTATTGAAAACCAAAACGATGATTCTCAAATTTATTAATAAAAAAACGAAGTTATGTTACTTTTGTGGTGGTTGAAAAAAGTTGAAAACGAATTGATTAGAAAACGGCTCTTTGTAGTTGAAATTCTTATTTTGAAAAACAAACTCAGACGTTTTTAAATTAAAATTTATATTGTTTAAAACAAACACCAACTGCATTTGAGCATCTGTGTGTTGATGTTTAAAAGGAAGCTCTTTATGTTCTTTGTGTTTATTTTGATGAGAATTTGATTTATATCCGTAATGCAAATCAATAAAATCAGCAAAATTATCACCATTATTAATATGACTATTTACGTGATTTACAAAAGTGGATATTTTATACATATCACCTATTTCAAAGCTAAAACTTTGAATTAAAATAGTAAATGACAGTATAAAAGCACCTATTTTTCCCATAAATAACAACAAAATATTTGAGAATTTTTCTGTACTATAAATATTTCAAAATAAAATTAAAATATTACATTTTTTTCAATAATTAATATTGATACAAGTATTAATTTAATTTATAACTGATTGGTAAACTATATTTTACCAAAATATTTTCGGGTAAACCATTCAATAGTTAATAACGCAACAATAAAGGCTAAAATCCACTTCCAATCTATTAACGGAGTTTTTTCTATAGACGATTTTTGAATACTTTTATATTGAGGATCATCTATTAACTGTTGTACTAATTTATTCTCCTGATTGTTGTAAAAAACAGTCCCTTTTGTATTTATGGCCAATTGTTTTAAATTATCGGATGTAGCATTACTAAATTGTTGCTCAACATCAAATGGAAGTACTTTAAACGTTCCTGAAAATGTTTCTTTCTGATTTTCAACATTTATAATATACCTATAATCACCTGGTTTTATATCGGATAATGAAACATTAAAACTGTTGTTTCCAAGAGAAAATGGTATTTTTTGTAGTATTTTATTTTCAGAATTCAACAAGGAAAACCATAATTTAGCTCTTCCATCAAAATTTAAATTTTTATCTAAATAACTTGCAGAAATA
>NZ_JBFHHX010000016.1:0-34839 GCF_041596795.1 Lutibacter sp. | reverse complement strand
TAATTCTGATATATTTCCAATATAATTTCTGTTTAACACATAACTATAAAACTCAACATCATTGGCAATTACTTGCTTTACCAATGGTTTAAAATTTCTACCAACACTTCCTGTTCCGGCAAATAAATCGCAAAAAATAAGGTTAGAGATATCCTTGCCAACAACATTTATTATTGACTTTTTTAAAAACGAAGAAAGTTTGTGTTTAGATCCTATATAATTCAATAGTTGCGTATTTTGAGATTATTTAATTGCCCAAATAATATCAGATTTTACAATGTTATTTTGAAAGTAAAACGTTTCTAATTTTCCAACGGTAAATGTACTTAAATATGTTGAAATAATTTTTTGAAGCCACAAAACCTCCGCTTTTAATTTCCAGTGTTCTTTTTTCTCGCTGAAATCAATTAAAACAATAAAAATTCTATTTTTTAAATGTTTTCGTTGTTGCTGACTTTGGTTTTTATACAACCATTCTATTAATTCTCTTTTATGCTCTATAGCATATGGAACAGATTTTTTAAAACCAGTAGGAAATACAGTTGTTTTATGATCAAAAGGAATAGAATCTATATAAAAATCGATGTATTTATCTTTAGAATTTTGATGAGGAACCACAAGTTTAGCATCACAAAAAATACTTTCTATTCCTTTAGCAGACCAAAAATTAAACCATCTATTTAAGGCATAATTTTTAAGCTCTTCATATTTTAGAGTATTGTTAAATTTTGAATCAATTTCCGCTAAAACAGCTTCAAATTCAATTATTTTATAAATAAAATTGGTATCAGTATCTAATTTATTGTTTTGCTTTCTCCCCCACTTATACTTAAAATTTAACCTTTTCTTTAATTCTTTTTCTAGCAATTCATAATTCATGTACTCTTATAAAAATTTACGTTCTATTAAATTCATCAATCTATTTTCAAACTCTTCTTTATTTTTCCAATTATAATCTGGTTTTACGAAATCATTTAAAAAAGAAACTGCTTCTTCTAGCTCTGTAAATGAATTTAATTGCGATAAAACTCGGTTAAAATCTTCCTGACTTCCGTCAAACAAATATTTTACAAAAGCAATTCTATCATTTAATCCAACCTGAATATTATTATTAAATAATGCGTCATTTATAGATTTTTTCTTAGGCTCTTCTTTAGGTAATTTTTCAATTTTTGGAGATTCTACTGTTACTTTTTCAAATAAACTAGTAGCAATATCAGCCGAAATAGCATCTTTAAATTCCTCTTCCAAGGTAATTTTTAACGATGGCAAATCCGCTTCATCGTTTTTAACCTGTGTGCTTTTTACAGAAAAAACCTCTTCTATTTTTTCTTCAGAAATTAATTCCTTTTGTGTTGGTTCAAAAATTATTTCTTCATCAAAACTTTCCTCTAGCTCCACTTTAATTTCAATTTCCTCTTCATACTCTACAGTTATTTCTTCATCAACTTCAACAATATTTTCAATTTTCTCATCTACTTTTTCAACTTCTGCAACTTCTTTGGCTGAAACTACCTCTTTTTCAGTTTCAATTTCGGTGGTTTTGAAATCTAAAGATTCATTAACAAATTTTAATACACATAGCTTTTCATAAATTTCCTGTGCTTTTTTATGTAAAACTTGAATATCGCCATTATTTTCCATTTTTAAAATGCTGTGTGCCAGACTCACTAATTCAGATTCTATTTTTTTGTGCATAAGTTGATTTGTTAAATGATTTTTGATGAATAAATTTTATCTAAATTTGTATGTTTTAAAAAATGAAATTTCATTTTAAACTAATTTATAACGAATGTAAAAAAATAATCACTATTTTTTCTATCATTTAAATTAAAAGTAAAAAAATTACAATAACCTTTCAAGCGTGAATTTACAAAATGTTTCTTGAAAATACAGTAAATCATACCGAACAATTTGGCTGGATAGAAGTTATTTGCGGCTCTATGTTCTCTGGTAAAACAGAAGAACTAATTCGTAGATTAAAACGTGCCCAGTTTGCAAAACAAAAAGTAGAAATTTTTAAACCTGCTATTGATGTTAGGTATGATGATGAAAAAGTAGTTTCACATGATGCCAACGAAATTAGATCTACACCAGTTCCATCATCGGCAAATATTAGAATATTAGCAAATGATGTTGATGTTGTAGGAATTGATGAAGCACAATTTTTTGATGATCAAATTGTAGCAGTATGCAACGATTTAGCCAACCGAGGAGTTAGAGTTATTGTTGCTGGTTTAGATATGGATTTTAAAGGAAATCCTTTTGGTCCAATGCCTGCACTAATGGCAACTGCCGAATATGTTACAAAAGTTCACGCAGTTTGCACAAGAACCGGAAATTTAGCACATTACAGCCATAGAACAGCAGCAAGTGAAGAATTGGTTTTATTAGGTGAAACGCAAGAATATGAACCTTTAAGCAGAGCCGCTTATTACAAAGCAATACAAGAAGAAAAAATAAAAAAAGCCCAACAAAACAACAATGGAAAATAGCCATGTTACAACGCTAGAAATAGATTTAAACGCTATTGATTTCAACTTAAACTTCTTTAAATCTAAACTTAATAAAAACACAAAAATTTTACTGGTTGTTAAAGCCTTTGGTTACGGAAGTGATGCACAAAAAATTGCAGCTTATTTAGAACCTAAAGTAAATTATTTTGCCGTTGCTTATACCGATGAAGGAATTGCGCTTAGAAATGCTGGTATAAAAAAACCTATTTTGGTTTTACACCCTCAAAAAAGTAATATTTCAAAAATTATTGAATACCAATTAGAACCAACAATGTATTCTATTGCATTGTTAAAATCATTAATTGAAATAGTTAAAACAGAGCAACTTAAAAATGTTCCTATTCATTTAAAATTTAATACTGGTTTAAACAGGTTAGGTTTTAATAAAACAGCTATTTCAGAAATTGTTTCAATTGTTAAAAACGAAGAAAACATTTTTGTAAAATCTATTTTCTCGCACATAGCTGCTAGCGAAGATTTAAATGAACGCGAATTTACTTTACAACAAATAAATGATTTTAAATCTATTGCCGATGAATTAATTCCGCAGTTAAAAAACACTCCTTTTAAACATATGTTAAATACCTCTGGTATAATTAATTATGCCGAAGAAGCTCAGTTTGAAATGGTGCGATTAGGAATAGGCTTATACGGATTTGGCAACGATAAAAACGAAACCTCAAAACTAAAAAATGCCCTTACTTTAAAATCTGTAATTTCACAAATTCACACTATTGAAAAAGGAGAAAGTTTAGGTTATAACAGATCTTATATTGCAGAAAAAACCACTAAAACTGCCACAATTCCAATTGGCCATGCCGATGGAATTTCCAGACAGTTTGGTAAAGGTGTTGGCTTTATTTATGTAAATAACCAAGAAGCTCCAATTGTAGGCAATGTTTGTATGGATGTTATTATGGTAAATATAACTGGTATTGACTGTAATGAAGGTGATGAAGTATTAATTTATAGAGATCAGCAACATATGGAAACAATTGCAAAACGAGCAAATACCATTCCTTATGAATTATTAACAGCTATTTCTCAAAGGATTAAAAGAGTGTTAAAAAAATGTTAACACATTCATGTTTTTTTATTATTTTAGCTGTAATTAACTAAAACAACATAAAAAATGGGAATGTTAAAAGAATTTAAAGATTTTGCAATGAAGGGAAACCTTGTTGACATTGCAGTAGGTTTTGTAATGGGTGCTGCCTTTAACAAAATTGTATCTTCATTTACTGGTGGAATTGTATCTCCACTTGTTGGTTTGATTTTTAAATCAGACTTTAAAGAATTAAAATATGTAATTAATGAAGGGGTTATGGATGAAGCCGGAGCTGTTACTGGTGAAGTAGCTGTTTTATACGGTGATTTTTTAACTAACCTTATTGATTTTATTATTGTAGCATTTGTAATGTTTATGATGATAAAAGCTATAAATAAAACCAAAAAGAAAGAAGAGCCTGCTCCAGAAGCGCCAAAAGGACCTTCACAAGAAGATTTATTAGTTGAAATAAGAGATTTATTAGCTAAAAAATAATTAAAGAATTTAACCAAACTTTTCTTTAATATAAAAAAAGGTTCGCACTTGCGAACCTTTTTTATTTTACAAAGCTTTCTTAAAAGTCTTGAAATCCATCATGCTGAACTTGTTTACTCATCCATTTCTTATTTTATAATAGGGAATTCGTGAGTCTTCGAATTCAGCATCTCATCATACCTAAATCAATCACTATAAGAACCTGAAACAAGTTCAGTTTGACGAAAAATTCATTTCTTAGTCAACCTCTTTTTTTGTATCATAAACCTCAGCTATTGTAGGAGTATCAACGGCTTTTTTTATTAAAACAAGTGTATCTCCAGCATTTACATTTCCTGTTTTTAACACTTTAAAATACACACCACATTTAGTAGAATTCCAAAATTGCTTTAAAACTGCTTGCGTTCCAAAACGCAAACCCAATTTAAAACATGGTTCTCTTGGTTTTGTAACTTCTAAAATAACTTCACCTAATTTATAGGTATCTCCAACGCATAAAACTGTTTCTTCTAAATTAGAGATGGTTAAATTTTCACCAAACATTCCATATTGCCAATCTAAATTTGGATATAATTCTTTCCAAAATTTATAATGATTTTCTGAATAACCATACACAGCTTGATCAACTCCGCCATGGTATCTTCTATCAATAACAGCATCGCCAACAACATCTTGTTCACCTAAAAAAATAGCGTTCTCAACTGGAAATTTAAAAATGCCCGTTTCTACTATTTTACCTTTGTAATTTATGGTTTTCTTTTCACCTAAATTTACTGATACTACTTTCATTTTTCTTTAAAGTTTAAAAGTTCATCTGCAATTTTTCTATCGTTTGCCAACCTTGGAACTTTATTTTGGCCTCCTAATTTTCCAACTGATTTCATATAGTTATTAAATCCTCCTTTTTCAATACAGGTAATTTTTAAAGGACGTAATACTTTTCCTACTATCAAATCATAATAATAGCTGTTTTTTTCTTGTAAAGCTTTATCTACTTTTAAAGCAAATTGCTCTAAATTATCAGGTTTTTTACCAAACTCTATAAACCATTCATGATAAGGCAATCCGCTTTCTGGCGAAATTTGTGGCGCTACAGTAAATTCGTTCACAGTAATTGAAGTATCTATAGTTTGACTATTAATAGCGTCTTCTACTTCTTTACCTATAACGTGTTCTCCAAAAGCTGAAATAAAATGCTTTATTCTTCCTGAAACCACAATTCTAGGTGGATTTAGAGAAACAAATTTAACGGTATCGCCAATATTATAGCCCCAAAGTCCGGCATTGGTATTTAAAATAATTACATAATTTACATCTAGTTGTACATCTTTTAATGAAATTCTAGTTGGATTTTCATTATAAAATTCCTCAGCAGGAATAAATTCGTAAAAAATTCCGTTGTTAACCGCCAACAACATACCCTCTTCAGTTTGGCTATCTTGATAGGCTATAAATCCTTCTGAAGCCGGATACAACTCAATAGCATCAACTTTTCTTCCTATTAAATTTTCAAATTTATTTCGGTATGGTTCATAATTTACACCACCATACACAAACAAATTAAAGTTTGGAAAAACCTCGCCTACTTTTTTACCCGTTCTGGCAACAATTCTTTCAAAATACATTTGCACCCAAGAAGGAATTCCTCCAATTAGGGTCATATTTTGGTTAATAGTTTCATCAATAACGGCTTCAACTTTAGCCTCCCAATCTTCAATACAATTGGTTTCCCAACTTGGCAACCTGTTTTTGGTTAAATAACTTGGAACATAATGTGCCGAAATTCCAGAAAGACGACCTATTTTAATACCATTTTTTTCTTGTAATTCTGGGCTTCCTTGTAAAAAAATTACTTTTCCATTTAAAAAATCAGACTTTTTAGTTTCGTTAATGTACATTAACAAAGCATTTCTTGCCGATTCAATGTGGGTTGGCATGGACTCTTTAGTAAGCGGAATATATTTTGTACCAGAAGTTGTTCCTGAAGTTTTAGCAAAATATAATGGCTTTCCTTTCCATAAAATATTTTCTTCTCCATCTTTCACTTTTTCTATATATTGCTTAATATCTTCATAATCTGCAATAGGAACATGCTTTTTAAAATCATCATATGTTTTTATTTCAGAAAAATGATGATCTTTTCCAAACTCGGTAAATTTAGCCTGTTTAATTAATTTTAAAAAGACTTTTTGTTGAACTTCCACAGCGTTTTTACTGTATTTATAAACTCTGGAAGATACTTGTTTTGCAAATGGTTTTGCTAAAATAGATTTAATGTTCATTATTTATTCAAAATCAATATAATAGGTTGGATTTACAGGATAACCTCCGCTCCATAATTCAAAATGTAAATGTGGTCCTGTGCTTAATTCTCCAGTGTTTCCTGCAGAAGCAATAACCTCTCCAGATTGCACAAAATCTCCTTGTTCTTTAGTTAGCGCCGTATTGTGTTTATAAACAGAAATAAAACCTCCAGAATGCTCAATAATTATAACATGACCAGTAGTTGCAGTCCATTCAGCAAAAATAACTGTTCCGTCTGCAATAGACTTTACAGGTGTATTACTTTGCACAGCAATATCTACTGCAAAATGTTTTGTTCTTGGGTTGTAACCATCTGTTAAAGTACCAATAACTGGAGCAAAAAATACCACTTCTGTTTCTTTTAAAGCTTCATCAAAAATACTAAATCTATCAATCCTTTCAATCTC
This sequence comes from Lutibacter sp., assembly GCF_041596795.1. Lineage (GTDB taxonomy): Bacteria > Bacteroidota > Bacteroidia > Flavobacteriales > Flavobacteriaceae > Lutibacter. Next base: position 28,069 of record NZ_JBFHHX010000016.1, on the reverse strand, counting down.
AGATCTAAATTCTAAATCTTGATCTGTTGGACTTAAATTTATACTATCTTTATTATATTGAACTGCCTGAAAAACAGAATCTTTGTTAAACATAACTCCAGAAACTTTTCCTGTAAGTAAGTCTTTAACTTTTCCAAGGTATAAATTATTAACTTCTAATACTTGTTGTAAAGAATCTACTTTATAAACCAAATGTGTAGCTTCTTTTTTTAATTTTGTTGAAGAATACCCTGGAATATATTCTTTTAAACCCGTAAAAGCAATTAAATAGGTTGTTCCTATAATTAATAAAATTGAAAATAAACCACCAAAAACAAACACATTTAACCTAGTTAATTTAAATGTTAACTTCTCTTCAAAAGTTTCTTCATTTAAAATTACTAAACGGTATTTATTAAATAATTTCTTTCGAAGTCTTCCTTTATTTTTAGATTTTTTTGCCATATTTTAATTCAATCCAATATTCAACGAAATATCGTTAATTAAATTTCAACAGAATTTGAGTTACTGTTAAAACTTCGCTAAAATTATGATTTGTAAAAGTTCATTTCATCAATATAATTCCAAACTTTTTCGGGTAACATAGGTTGTATGTTTTTATTTTTTTTAATTGATTTTCTGATAAATGTTGATGAAATTTCTACAATTGGAGCAGCCACTTTATGTACTTTTGGGTGATTTATAAACTGACTATCAGTTGTTCCATTAGAAATTCTTGGATACACATACAACTCGTAATTTTGAAGAATTGTTTCGTAATTTTTCCATTTCTGAAAGCCTTTTAAATTGTCTTCACCCATAATTAAACAAAATTGATGATTGGGATATTTTTCTTCAATTTGAACCAATGTATTTATGGTGTAATTTGGTTCTGGTAATTTAAATTCAATATCAGTTGTTTTTAATTTTGGAAAGTCCTCTACTGCAATATTTGCAAGTGCCAACCTATGATGGTTACTTAACATCGATTTTTTTTGTTTAAACGGACTTTGTGGTGTTATTACAAACCAAACCTCATCTAAATCGGAAAATTCGGCCATATAATTAGCAATAATTAAATGCCCAACATGAATTGGATTAAAGGTGCCAAAAAACAAACCAATTTTCATTTATTTAATGTAGTTTTTAACTAATTTATACGCTGTTTCTTTTGCTGTTTCTAAATTGTCATTTACTAATATAACATCAAAATCTTTGGCAAATTTTAGCTCTTTTTCAGCTTTAGCAACACGTTCCTTTATTTTTTCTTCGCTGTCTGTTTGTCGCCCACGAAGTCTTCGTTCCATTTCATCAATAGATGGTGGTTGTACAAAAATAGCTAAGGTTTGATCTGGAAATTTATTTTTAATATTTAATCCGCCCACAACATCAATATCAAAAATTACGTGTTTTCCTAATTTCCAAATGCGCTCAACTTCGCTTTTTAAAGTTCCGTAGTAATTATTAGTGTACACTTCTTCCCATTCTATAAAATCATCATTTTTTATATGCTTTTGAAACTCTTCGGCTGATATAAAATAGTAATCGTTCCCGTGTTCTTCTGTTCCTCTGCTTTCTCTTGATGTAGCCGATATAGAAAAATCCAATCCTAGTTCTGGCTGTTGTAGTAAGTGCCTAACAATAGTTGTTTTTCCAGAACCTGAAGGTGCTGAAAAAACAATAAGTTTCCCTGTAGTATTCAATGGTTCCACTTTTATAAAACGTTTAAACTTTGCTCTTTAATTTTCTCTAATTCATCTTTCATTTGAACCACTAATTTTTGCATAGTTGCATAGTTAGATTTTGATCCAATAGTGTTTATTTCTCTTCCAATTTCTTGCGTAATAAACGCCAGTTTTTTCCCATTAGAATCATTGGTACTCAACTCTTTTTTAAAGTAATCTAAGTGGTTTTTTAAACGTACTTTTTCTTCTGTTATATCTAATTTTTCTATATAATAAATCAATTCTTGTTCAAACCTGTTTTCATCAACTTTGGCTTCTAATTCGGCAATTCCTTTACGTAACTTTTCTTTCACCAACACAATTCTTTCTGGATCAATTTCAACAACTTCTTCTAATAATTTTTCAATATTAGAAATTCTTAAAATAAAATCTTTACGCAATACTTCACCTTCATCAGATCTGTATTTATTTATTTTCACAACAGATTCTGCAATTGCTTCAACAATTTGATTCCATTCATCCTCATCCATTTCTTCTCTTTCTGTTTTTAGAGAATCTGGTAAACGAACTGCCATTTTTAATAATTCAATCTCATCAGAATCAACAATATTTCTAAGTTGACTCATATATTCTTTTACAACACTTTCATTTACTTTTGATGAACCTTCGCCTCCATTTCCTTCAATAAAAATAGAAAAATCAATTTTTCCTCTTTCTAAATCTGCCGCTAAACTTTTTCTTATATCTAACTCCTTTTCTCTGTAATACGAAGGAATTCTTACGTTTAAATCTAAATTTTTACTGTTTAACGATTTTAACTCAATCGTAATTTTTTTGGTAGGCAATTGTAATACGGTTTTACCGTATCCGGTCATAGATTGTATCATGTACATTTGATTATTTGAGCAAATTTAAGCAATTTCTAAAAAGTGGCGATTTTTTAATCTATCTAAGTCGCCTTAAAATTTTAGTTGCTAAAACATTTGCTTATTTTTGTGCTACCAAATTTACTTATTTTGACCAAGAATTCACATTTATTAGTAATTAGATTATCTGCAATGGGTGATGTTGCTATGACAGTACCTGTATTAAGAGCTTTTACAGAACAAAACCCAACTGTAAAAATTACTGTAGTTTCAAAACCGTTTTTAAAACCTTTATTTGATGATTTAAAAAACGTGACTTTTTATGCTGCAGATGTAAGCGGAAAACACAAAGGTTTTTTTGGAATTTATAAACTTTATAAAGAGCTAAAATTATTAAATATTGATGCTGTTGCCGATTTACACAATGTTTTAAGATCTAAAATATTGCGAACTTTCTTTGGTTTGTCATTTAAAAAAGTAGCTTTTATAGATAAAGGCAGAAGCGAAAAAAGAGCGCTTACGGCCACAAAAAATAAAGTTTTTAAACAGCTAAAAACAACCCATGAACGTTATGCCGATGTTTTTAGAAATTTAGGATTTACACTAGATATTTCTAAACCAAAGTTTCCAAAAAAGTTAGATTTAACTTCAGAAATACTAAAAATTACAGGAGAAAAAAAAGCAACTTGGATTGGTATTGCTCCTTTTGCTCAATATGCTTCTAAAATGTACCCAATAGATTTAATGGAACAAGTAATTGAAAAACTTGCTACACAAGAGAATATTAAAATTTTGTTATTTGGTGGTGGACAAAAAGAAATTGATATTTTAGAAAAATTAGCTTCAAAATATAACAATACTTTAAATGTTGCTGGAAAAATAAAATTAGCGCAAGAATTAATTCTAATTTCTAACTTAGATAAAATGTTAAGTATGGATTCTGGAAATGCACATTTCGCTGCAATGCTTGGCATTAAAACCTTTACTGTTTGGGGAATTACACATCCGTTTACTGGATTTGCACCTTTTAATCAGCCAATGGAAAATGCTATTTTACCAGATTTAGAAAAATACCCAAACATACCTTGTTCTATTTATGGCAATAAAGTTTGTGAAGGTTATGATGATGTAATGCGAAGTATTGAACCACAAGAAATAGCTAACAAGCTTTTAAACTAAAAATCGGCTATTTAAAAACCAAAGTTTTCGTCAAGCTGAATTTGTTTCAGGTTCTCATGATTAATTATAATCAATATGGTAAAATTCTGAAACAAGGTTAGAATGACGCCTTTTTATTAGTTTTTAAATAACCGAATTTAATTTCCAAAAATTGTTAATCCAAATTTGGAATTCTTAAAACCTGACCTGGATAAATTTTATCAGGATCTGAAAGCATTGGTTTATTTGCTTCAAAAATTACAGGATATTTCATAGCATCACCATAATATTTTCTAGCAATTTTACTTAAATATTCACCTTTTACAACCGTATGAAATTGAGCTTCAGGTTCTGGTATAGCCACAGTCATTTGATCATCAACCGTTGCAATACCTTCGGTATTTCCAACAACTAAAATTACTTTTTCTCGTGTAGCTTGTGAGTCCGCTTCTCCCCAAATAGTTGCAACATCGGCCTTTACTCCTACTTTTAAATCTTTTACTTGAAAACCTAATTTTGTAATAGCATTAATTAATTTTTTTGCTTTTTCTCGAGCAATTTCTGTTTTTTTCTCTGCAGTTTCGGCTGCTTCTTCAGCAGTAGTTTTTCCTATACCAAATACTTTTGCACCGGCATCTTTAATAAATGAAAATAATCCCATAACTTTTTCTCTTTTAAATTAATTAGTATTTTTTTTTTTAGAATTAGTAATATACAAAAAAATTACAAGATTAACTTTCGATAATTATAATAATTATGGCTATTTTTGTGAAAAATTTATAAATATGCTTATCAACATTCTCGACTCTAAAAAATCTATCCTTAATAAATTCATTTCAGAAATTAGAAATATCAACATTCAAAAAGATTCTTTAAGATTTAGAAGAAACATTGAGCGAATTGGAGAGATTTTAGCATACGAAATTAGCCAATCTTTAAACTACGAAAAAAGCACAGTTTCTACTCCTTTAGGAACTAAAATAATGGAAACGCATAAAAAAGATATTGTTTTATGTTCCATTTTAAGAGCTGGATTACCATTACATACTGGTTTGTTAAATTATTTTGATGATGCTGAAAACGCATTTATTTCTGCCTATAGAAAACATATTAATGAAACCGATTTTGAAATTAAAGTAGAATACTTTGCATCGCCAAGCTTAGAAGGTAAAACATTAATTTTAGCCGATCCAATGTTAGCAACTGGCCAATCATTAGTTAGTGTTTTTGAAGGATTAAAAAACCACGGAACACCTAAAGAAATACATGTTGCTTGTGTAATTGGCTCTAATGAAGGAATTGAATATCTTAAAAACAATTTACCAAAAGAAACCAAGTTATGGATTGCTACTGTAGATGAGAAATTAAACAGTCACGGTTATATTGTTCCAGGTTTAGGAGATGCCGGAGATTTAGCTTTTGGCGAAAAGTTATAAAAAATAAACTGCTATTGATATTGCAAAAAATATGTACAATATCAGATTTTTAAAATTTGATGATTGACTTTTTTGTAAAAAATTTGATATTACAATAGCGTACGGAAATAATAGAAATAATAATTCTGATCCATTTTTAATAGGCGCAATAAAAACTACAACTGTAGCAACTATTAGCTGATTTAATAGAACATTCCATGACATTCTTAAATTGTTACTTATCAAAACTATTTTTGGCGTAACTACAACTAAAGACCATAAGGTTATGGTAATTAAAAATGCTAATGGTATTAAAATTTTTAACTGATTGTATGCGGTAAAATCAAATCCAATATTTACTCTAAAAATACTAAGAAAAGCATCGGTTTTATCAAAATAAAAATTATAGGTAAAAAATAAAAACAATGGTGCTATGCATCCAGCTAACGGAACTAAAAAGTTTTTAAAATCAGTTTTTTGATAAATAATAATTGCAGTAAAAATTAAAAACAGATACAAAATACTGTTCGGATAAATTATTGTAGCTACTCCTATCCAAAAGCCAGCATCAAAAAGTTTTTTAGCAATATTTAATCCAGATTTAAGACTATAAATTTTTCGATAACTTAAAAGCAATATAAAATTTGAAAATATAATTTTATTAGAGAACATGGTTTCTTTAAAGGTTCCTAACAATAAAACTATTAACAAAAGGCCATACAAATTATCTAACGTTAAATTATTTCTCTTAATTATAAAGTTTGCAACAATTAAAAATATAACAAAGCCAATAAAAAAGAACAACTTACTTAAAAAATAAGATAATAATAACGTTTCTGGCGCTGCTAAAAAAGACCCAACAACAAAATATAAAAACAACAGTATTACTAAGTTAAAAATATTAACTGGTTTACTTTTACTAAAAAAATTTGCTATCATTACTATATTTTATACTTTTGCCTGTAAATATAATTAAGATATGATTGCAAACAATATTTTTAAAGCGATTGGTGATTTTTTTACAAACGTTTTGTTTTCCCCTTTTAATGCCTTAAGAGCAATGGATAATTGGTGGTTACAAAGTACCATTAGTTGGATATTTATTGTAATTACTTTTATCGCCTTTTTTTATTGGATGGGTGAAATAAGAAAATACAAAAAAGCAGGAAACGAATAATTATACGCTCTTTCTTTTAAATTAAACCCAAAAAAAACTGTGGGAAGCAAAAATAAATTGAAAAGATTTCGTGAAAACGAAACATTTCCAAATGTAATTCAACCAACTCGAAAAGAGGTTCTTGATGGCTTTCCTTTAAAAGGAAATTGGCATACGCATTTTAAAAATAACAATCCTATTATTTTAGAACTTGGTTGCGGCAAAGGTGAATATACCATTGCTTTAGCCAGAAAAAATCCAAATATAAACTATATAGGTGTTGATATTAAAGGTGCAAGGTTTTGGAGAGGCGCAAAAACAGCTCTTGAAGAAAATTTACCTAACGTAGCTTTTATTAGAACTCAAATTGAATTGATAGATTTATTATTTGGAGAAAATGAAGTTACCGAAATTTGGATTACTTTTCCTGACCCACAAATAAAATATACCAGAACCAAACATAGATTAACAAATCAAGAGTTTTTAAAAAGATACCATTATATTTTAAAACAAGATGGTATTGTAAACTTAAAAACCGATAGTGAATTTATGCATGGTTACACTTTAGGTTTATTGCACGGTGAAGGTCATGAGATATTATATGCGCATCATGATATTTATAAAAACTTTCATTCTCCACAAGAAGTTATTTCTACACAAACTTTTTATGAAAGTCAATATTTAGAAAAAGAAAAACCAATAACATATATCCAATTTAGACTTAATTATTAATATGGCGCTACAATTTATTTTAGGTTTTCTCACCTCGTTTGTAGCGGCAACTCCTCCTGGATTATTAAATTTAACATCTTTAAAAATTAGCCTAGAAAAAGGAAAACGAAAAAGCTATTATTTTGCTTTTGGTGTATCTATTATTATATTTTTACAAACCTACTTTTCTCTAATTTTTACAAACTATATACATAATAGGTCTTCTATTGGAGAGTCCTTCCAATTAATTGCTGTAGTTTTATTTTCATTACTCTCTATATTCTTTTTTTATAAAGGAATAAAAGAAAAGAAAACCCAGAAAATTAAAAGAAAATCTAAAATTAAAAATACCTTTACACTTGGCCTACTATTATCGTCAGTAAACCTTTTAGCAATTCCTTATTACTGCAGTGTTGGCAGCACTTTAAAATCAAATGGTTGGATGGACTTTACTCAAGTTAACATTCTAATTTTTGTACTAGGTTCAGGTATAGGAACTTTTGCTTTATTAAGTATTTACAACAATTCAGCCAGTTTAATACAAAAGAAAATGGGGTTGATTTCTAGAAATATTAATGTTATATTAGGTGGAATTACCGGAATAATTGCGCTAATAACATTAATTCAGCTATTAAATTGAAAACTTCTGATAATTTTTTTGAAAAAGTTTACAGCGTTGCTAAACAAATTCCTTTTGGGCGAGTTACAAGCTACGGAGCAATTGCAACGTATTTAGGTGCTACTCGATCGGCACGTATGGTTGGTTGGGCAATGAACGCTTCACATACTAATGAAACCATTCCTGCTCATAGAGTTGTAAACAGAAAAGGATTATTAACTGGGAAACATCATTTTGATGGCACAAATTTAATGCAGCAATTACTTGAAAACGAAGGGATTATTATTAAAGAAAATCAAATCCAAAACTTTGAATCAGTATTTTGGGATCCTTCCATAGAACTTACTGTAAATTAATTTAATACCACTGTAACAACTTCTACAGTTCTTTTTAAATCGCTTCTTTTAATATTCAATAGAACTCTGTATCTTTGTTGTTTAGAATGATTTTATATAAATAACATGGCATATAACAAAAAAGATATATCAAAAGCCCTTGAAACCATTACAGCACCAGGTGAAGGCAAAAGTTTAATTGAAAGCGGAGCAGTAAAAAATATAGTAACTTTTGACAAAGAAATTATTGTTGATGTAACTATTGCAAACCCATCATTACAAGCAAAAAAGAAAGTTGAAGTTGAAATTATGAAGGCAATTCATCAAGAAATTGATGTAAAAGCTGATGTAAAAGTAAATGTTAGTTCAGAAACTAAAAACGAACCTTTTAAACCAGAAAAACCAAAAGTTCCTGGAATTCAAAATATTATTGCAATTGCTTCTGGTAAAGGTGGTGTTGGTAAATCTACCATTACTTCTAATATGGCTATTTCATTACAAAAAATGGGCTTTAAAGTTGGTATTTTAGATGCTGATATTTACGGGCCATCAACACATTTAATGTTTGATGTAGCAAATGCAAAACCACTTTCTGTAGAAATTGATGGTCGTTCAAAAATGTTACCTGTAGAAAGTTACGGAGTAAAAATATTATCTCTTGGATTTTTTACAGATGCAAACCAAGCAGTAATTTGGCGTGGAGCAATGGCTTCAAAAGCGTTAAACCAAATGATTTTTGATGCACATTGGGGAGATTTAGATTTTCTTTTAATTGATTTACCTCCTGGAACTGGAGATATTCACCTATCAATTGTACAATCTGTTCCAGTAACCGGAGCTGTAATTGTAAGTACTCCGCAAAGTATTGCTTTAGCAGATGCTAAAAAAGGAGTTGCAATGTTTAAACAAGAAACTATCAATGTTCCTGTTTTAGGAATTGTTGAAAATATGAGTTATTTTACACCTGCTGAACTTCCAAACAATAAATATTATATCTTTGGAAAAGATGGTGCAAAAAATTTAGCAGAAGATATTGACACTGCATTTTTAGGAGAAGTTCCTTTAGTACAAAGCATTAGAGAAGCTGGAGATGTTGGACATCCTATAGCATTACAAAATAACACACCTTTAGAAAATGCTTTTGCAGAAATTACTAAAAATACACTGTCGCAATTAGTAAAAAGAAATAAAGATTTACCTCCAACAGAAATTGTAAGAATTACAACAATGAGTGGATGTAGTACAAAATAATTTACATATGGGAATAGAAGAATTAAAACTAAACGTTGAAAATGCTTTACAAGAAATTCGCCCTTATTTGGAAGCTGATGGAGGTAACATTTCGCTTGTTGAAATAACTGATGATACCGTTAGTGTTCAACTAGAAGGCGCTTGTTTAGGATGCTCTGTAAACCAAATGACACTTAAAAATGGTGTAGAAGCAACTATAAAAAGGCACGCACCACAAATAAAAAGGGTAATTGAAATAAACGGTATTTCATTTTAGTAATAATAAAAAGAGCAGCCTAAGTTGCTCTTTTTTTATGAAGAAAAATGCAACTATTCTTAATTTATTAAAACTTATCAAATAACAAAAAACAAAAACATCATAAATTAGATTTATTATAAGCTTAACATCTTACATAAACCTTTTTCTCTATTTTTGGTACAGTTCTTGTATTTTTAAAAATAAAATATTTACTACTAAATGAAAAAACTAATTTTAATTTTCACTTTATTTATTACCATTGTTTCTTTTGGGCAATCGGTTAAAAATAGCATTCCTGATAAAAAAAATGCTTTTAAAAGTGGCGAATGGCTAAAATTTAGAATGAGTTATAGCAATTTTTTAAATGCAGGTTACTCTACAATGGAAGTAAAAGGAACTAGTAATAAAGGTAAAGAAGCGTTTCACATTTTAGGAAAAGGAAAATCTACCGGGCTAGTAAGTTTATTTTTTAAAGTGGAAGATGATTATCAAACTTTCATGTATAAAGAAACTTTAAAACCGTATCGTTTTATCAGAAAAATAAATGAAGGTGGCTACACCAAAGATCAAGAAATATTTTTTGACTATGATACGCAATTGGCAACCGTAAATAACCACAAACACAAAACTGTAGAAAAACATAAAATAAGCAGCGACATTCAAGATATGCTATCTGCATTATATTTTTTAAGAAATCAAGATATTTCAAATTTAAAAGAAGGCGATAATATTGAATTGCAAATGTTTATGGATGATGAAATAACAGTGTTTAAACTACAATTTTTAGAAAAAGAAATTATAAAAACCAAATTTGGTAAAGTAAAAGCAATAGCATTTAGACCATTAGTGCAGGCTGGTAGAGTTTTTAAAGCTCAAGAAAGTGTAACTGTTTGGGTAAGTGATGATGCAAACAAAATTCCTTTATTAATAAAAGCAAATTTAGCAGTGGGTTCTTTAAGAGCAGATTTAGATGCTTTTAAAGGCTTAGCACATCCTTTTAACATTATTTTTAAATAATTAAATTGTACTTTCGCATTTTAATTTTTTATCATATTTAATATTTAAAGTTTTACCCATTGAAAAAATTTATTACGCTTATCTCCCTCGTTCTTATTATTGCCTGTAAAAATGACAATCAACAAGCAAGTATTATAGTTCCACAACCTAAAATTATTCATGAATTTGGATTTACTTTAAATGATTTTAAAGTAATTAACGACACAGTAAAAAGTGGTGAAATTTTTAGTGATATCTTACTTAAAAATCATGTGGATTACGCTAAAATACTAGATATTGTAAATAAAGTACGAGACACATTTAATGTGCGTAATATGAAAGCCGGTAAACCTTATACTATTTTAGCTAAAAAGGATTCTACAGAACAAGCTTTGGTATTTATTTATCAAGATTCTAAAGTTAACTATACAGTTATCGATTTTAGAGACTCTATTCCTGTTGCTCATAATAAATCTAAACCCATAAAAAAAGTAATAAAAAAAGTTTCGGGTGTTATAAAAAGCAATCTAACAATGGCTATGCAAGATGAAGGCTTAAGTCCGTACCTTTCTTACAAAATGGAAGATATCTATGGTTGGTCTATCGATTTTTACAGACTTCAAAAGAATGATAGATTTAAATTAATTTACGAACAACTTTACATTAATGATACTATTCCAGTTGGTATTGGAGAAGTAAAAGCCGCATTTTTTGAACATAACAATAAACCTTTTTATGCTTTTAAATACACTTTAGACTCGGTAACAAAAGCAAGTGATTATTTTGATGATGTGGCAAACACCATGAAAAGGCAATTTTTAAAAGCTCCGGTTAAAGTAAGTAGAATTTCTTCTCGTTATAATTTAAATAGAAGAATTGCTTTTTACGGAAACAAAATAAGAGCACATAAAGGAACTGACTACGCTGCTCCAGTGGGCACACCAATTTTAAGTACAGCCAACGGAACAGTGATAGAATCTAAATACGCTGGTGGAAATGGTAATTATGTAAAAGTTAAACATAACGGAACTTACTCAACACAATATTTACACATGAGTAAAAGGGCTGTTAAAGTTGGTCAATACGTAAAACAAGGAGATGTAATTGGTTATATTGGTATGACTGGTAACACATCTGGCCCACACGTATGTTACAGATTTTGGAAAAACGGTGTTCAAGTAGATCCATTAAATCAAAAATTACCAGCTTCAGAACCAATGAAAAAAGAGAAAAAACCTGCATATTTAAAATATATAGAACCTATTAAAAAACAATTGGACTCGATTGAATTTAAAAAATAAAAGTCCTCATTTATAAACATCATAAACTTATACAATGAAAAACATTAACCCAACCGAAACACAAGCTTGGAAAAAACTTACCGAACACTATAAAACTATAAATAATACGCATTTAAAAACTCTTTTTAATGCTGATAGTGATCGAAAAAATAAATTCACAATTCAGTTTAACGAATTTGAATTTAACTATTCAAACAACAGAATAACAGAAGAAACTTTAGGTTATTTAGTAGAATTAGCCAATGAGGTTGATTTAAAAGGCGCTATGAACGCTTATTTTTCAGGTGAAAAAATTAACAAAACCGAAGGAAGAGCTGTTTTACATACTGCTTTAAGAAATCAAAATAATAATGAAATTTTTACAGATGGTGTAAATGTAATGCCCGATGTAAAAGCAGCATTAGCAAAAATGGAAGCATTCTCCAATAAAGTAATATCTGGTGAATGGAAAGGATACACTAACAAATCAATTACAGACGTTGTAAATATTGGTATTGGAGGGTCAGATTTAGGTCCAGATATGGTAGTTGAATCTTTAAAATATTACAAAAACCATTTAAATGTACATTTTGTTTCTAACATTGATGGAGACCATGTACAAGAGGTTATTAAAAACTTAAATCCAGAAACTACATTATTTGTAATTGTTTCTAAAACTTTTACAACACAAGAAACACTAACAAATGCTACAACAATTAAAAACTGGTTTTTAAAATCGGCTTCAGAAAATGCTGTACCAAAACATTTTGTTGCTGTATCTACTAATTTAAAAAATGTAAGTGCTTTTGGAATTGCAACCGACAATATTTTTCCAATGTGGGATTGGGTTGGAGGCCGTTTTTCTCTATGGAGTACCGTTGGTTTATCTATTAGCTTAGCCGTAGGTTTTAAAAACTTCAACAACCTTTTAGTTGGAGCTTTTGAAATGGATGAACATTTTAAAAACACACCATTCGAAAAAAATGCACCAATAATTTTAAGTTTAATAGGTATTTGGTATTCAAATTTCTTTAACTCAGAATCTGAAGTAATTTTACCATATTCTCAATACTTAAGCAAGTTAGCACCGTATTTGCAACAAGCAATTATGGAAAGTAACGGTAAAAGTGTAGACAGAAATGGAAACCGTGTAAATTACCAAACAGGAAATATTATTTGGGGAGCTCCAGGATCTAATTCTCAACATGCATTTATGCAGTTATTACACCAAGGAACTAAACTAATTCCTGCCGATTTTATTGGATTTAAAGAATCGTTATACGGTGATACAGATCATCATAACAAATTAATGGCTAACTTTTTTGCACAAATACAAGCTTTAGCAGAAGGTAAAACAAAAGAAGAGGCACATTTAGATTTAAAAACTACAGGTAAAATGGATGAAATTGAAACATTATTACCCTATAAAGTTTTTGAAGGAAACAAACCAAGCACCTCAATTCTTATTAATAAGTTAACACCAAAAACTTTAGGAAGTCTAATTTCCTTCTATGAACATAAAATATTTGTTCAAGGAATTATTTGGAACATTTATAGTTACGATCAGTTCGGAGTTGAGCTAGGGAAAGAATTAGCCAATAAATACCTAAAAACAAGCAACTTATAAAAAAAAATTAAAATTTCTCATTGAGTTCTTAACAATTTCTTAAGTTTTTCTTAAGATTTGTTAATATTTATTTGGCTGATTTTCAATTGCAACAAGTGATTTTTGTATATTTAAACGCTCTTAAATAAATGTTAAAATTTAACATTTATTTAAAAAATGAGTAAACAAAAATTCGCACTTTTGCAACACATTAATTCAAATTCAAATTACACAATGAGAAATTTTAAAAATTGGCTTGTGATGGTAATGTTGTTTTCAACAGCTGTCATTCTTGGGCAAACCAAACTTACTGGTAAAGTAGTTGACGAAACTAATCAACCATTACCAGGTGCATCCGTAATTCTTAAAGGAGCAACTTCTGGAGTTTCCACAAATTTTGATGGAAATTTTATTTTTGAAACAAGCGTTTCAAACGGTACTATTCTAGTTTCATTTGTTGGATATGAAACTAAAACTTTTACGTTTACAAAAAGCATTAATTTAGGAACAATTGCGCTAAAACCTTCTGCTGAATCTTTAGATGAAATTGTAATTACTGCTACTTCTTTTGCAATCGACAGAAAAACACCTGTTGCCGTATCTACTGTTAAGGCAGATATTATTGAAAACAAATTGGGATCTCAGGAATTTCCTGAAATCTTAAAATCTACTCCTGGTGTTTATGCAACTAAATCAGGTGGTGGTTTTGGAGACAGTAGAATTAACCTTAGAGGTTTTGAATCTTCAAATGTTGCTGTAATGATTAATGGAGTTCCTGTTAACGACATGGAAAACGGTTGGGTTTACTGGAGTAACTGGGCTGGTTTAGCAGATGTAACTAGTGCTATGCAGGTACAAAGAGGTTTAGGAGCTTCTAAAGTAGCTGTACCTTCTATTGGTGGTACAATTAACATTTTATCTAAAACTACAGACATTGAAAAAGGTGGAAATGTTCTAGTTGGTGTTGGTAACGATGGTTACCAAAAATACGGAGTTACTGTTTCTACTGGTTTGTTAGACAATGGTTTTGCTGTTACTGCATCTGGAGCTAAAACAAGTGGTAATGGTTATGTAGATGGAACCGAATTTGAAGGTTACAATTACTTTATTAATATTTCAAAAGAAATAGGAAAAAATCACAAATTATCTTTCACTTCTTTTGGGGCACCACAAATACATGGACAAAGACAAAATAGAAGTTCTATTGAGACTTACAGAAATGCAGAAAGTGGAATTAAATTTAATCCAGATTGGGGTATTAAAAATGGACAAGTAACATCTATAGAAAATAACTTCTATCACAAATCTCAAACATCTTTAAACCACTATTGGACAATTAGTGATAAATCAAATTTATCTACCGCTTTATATGCTTCTTGGGGAACTGGAGGTGGAAGTGGTACTGCTGGTGATGATGCAAGTACTTTATTTAATGTTAGACTTGGTGCTGATGACCAACCTGTAGACTTAGATAATATTGTTGAAATTAACAAAGAAAGAGGAACACAAGGTTTAGGATCTGCAGCTTATTTAAGAGCTTCAAGAAACGACCATGAATGGTATGGTATTTTATCAACATTTAAAACAGATTTAAATGATAACCTTGCTTTGGTTGCAGGTCTTGATTTAAGAACATATACTGGTAAGCACTTTTCTGAAGTATACGATTTATTAGGTGGTTCATTTGCTTATGATGATAACGATGTTAACAATCCTGATAGAGCTTTACAAGTAGGTGATAAACGTGACTATTGGAATGATGGTGAAGTTGGATGGCAAGGTCTATTTACTCAGTTAGAGTATAATAAAGATAATTTATCATCATTTATTTCAGCATCTGTATCTAATTCTTCTTTTAAAAGAGTTGATTATTTCAATTATTTAGACAGTGACCCTAATCAAGAAACTGACAAATATAGCTTTATAGGATATGGTGTTAAAGGTGGAGTAAATTACAACTTAGATGACAACCATAACGTTTTTGCAAATATTGGATATTTTGAAAAAGCTGGTGGATTTGATGCTGTATTCTTAGCTTTTGATAACGAAGCAGAAAACATTAACGAAGATGCTGAAAATCAAAAAATATTTAGTGCTGAGATTGGTTATGGATTTAGAAATGAAAATTTATCTTTAAACGTAAACCTTTACAGAACACAATGGGATGACAGAACATTTACTGATAACTTCTCAGCTAACGATGAAGACTATTTTGTAAATTTATTAGGTGTAAACGCTCTTCACCAAGGTATTGAACTTGATGCTGTTTATAAAGCTTCTGATAAACTTACTTTAACTGGTATGGTTTCAATTGGAGATTGGTCTTGGACTAACAACATTGAAAATGTTCAAGTTTATAATGAAAGTCAAGAAGCTGTTGGAGATCCTTACAACTTATATATTAAAGGTTTAAAAGTAGGTGATGCAGCTCAAACAACAGCAGCACTTGGTTTAAATTATGAGTTAATGGACAAAACATTTTTCACAATAGATTACAACTATTTTGGTGATTATTATGCTGATTTTGAACCTAATAATAGAACAACTGATACTGGTACTACTCAACCTTGGAAAGCTCCTGAGTATGGATTATTTGATGCAAGTATAAGATACGGTTTTAAATTTGGTGAATTTGACACAACACTAACTGCTAGAATGAATAACGTATTTAATACTGAATACATTGCAGATGCTACTGATGGTAGTGGTCATAACGCTAGTTCTGCATCAGTATGGTACGGATATGGAAGAACATTTAATATCAGTGCTAAACTTAAATTCTAATTAAAAAATATTAAACAATGAAAAAATTTATTTATTTAATAATGGCATTTAGCCTTACTTTTATATCCTGCGATCCAATGGAGGATGTATATGATGAATTAGATGCTTCAGGAACCACAACGGATCCTAGAAGTATTGTTGGAAGTGCTGAATACACATTAACTGATGATGATTATGATGATCTTGGATTAACATATGGAAGCTTCAACTCTGAAGACGAAGCTAAAACAATGTTAGCTGATTTTATTGCAAGTAATAGTGCTTATGACTATTGGGCTAAAAACTCTTCAATTTTAATTAATTACAATTTATATATTGGTAGTGCTTTTAGTACAAAAGATTATACTTTAACTCAGGCAGATTATTCTTTAAGTGGAAGTACTTTATTAGGTTTTCAATCTACTGCAACTCCATCAACATATTTACCAAGTATACTTACAAGTGGTATTACTTCTCCTTCTGAAGGAATGTATGCAGCTGCAAGTTACTACCAATTTACAGGAGATGCTTATGTTGTTACTCCAACTGTTTCTCTTGATGAAAATTTTTCGTTGGGCGCTACAGCTGGTAATTTAACAACCATTTCAACTGATTGGACAGCACATGCAAATGTTGGTAGTGGATTAGTTGGGTATGCTACTACTAGTTTAACTATGTCTAATTATCCTTCTACAAATATTGGTGGTTCTGCTACAATATCAAGTGATGGTGCTGAAGATGTTAATAAAGTATTGCCAGCAGCTATAACTACTGGTACTGTATATTATAGTGCTCTTGTTAATTTAAGCTCAGTTGGATCAGGTACTTACTTCCTGCATTTTATGGATGATTCTTATGGATATTCAGCGAGGGTTGGTGCAAAAACTGATGGCGCTGGTAAAATCTTATTTGGAATAGGAGCAACTTCTACCCCAGTAGATTACAGCACAACTTCTTATGATTTGAATACTACTTATTTATTAGTAGCTTCTTACAATACAACAAGTGGTACATCAAATTTATATGTATTAACAGCTCCAACTTCTAAAGAACCAAGTACACCAACTGTAACAAATACTGGTAATTCTGGTTCTTCAATTCAAAAAATTGCAATTAGACAAGGTGGAACTTCAGGTCCAAGTGCAACTATTGATGGATTACGTGTTGCAAATTCTTGGTCTGCAATTATGAGCAATGCTACACTTGCTGATGAAGTAATAGGAACAAAAGAATTAAAACAAAGTTACTATAAGTACTCAAGTGGTGCTTGGGCAGTTGCTACTGATGCATATGCTTTAACAGCTGACGATTATGATTCTATGGGAACATCTTCTGGTCAACCTGGAAAATATAATAACTTTGATAGCACTATGAGTATTGATACTTATGTTACTAAATTTTTAACAATAAACTATCCTTATGCCTTAGATGGAGATACTATGAAAGTACTTTACAAGTATTATTCAAGCACTTCTGGCTCAACAGGAACAAGAGGTAATTTATATACATATACAGATGGAGCTTGGGTAGCTTACACTTCTACAATTGCAACATCATTACAATTTGGATTTGATGGTACTAATTGGGTTCCAGATAACACAATTAAATATACATTAGTAAGTGCAGATTATGCGTATATGTCAACTGCATTGGCTGGAAATAGTTTCTTCGCTAACGTAAGTTTAACTAGTTTAGCTAAATACAATGATTACGACTATAACTGGTCTGATGCTCAAATTTTATATTCGTTAGATGTTCTTTTAGATTATAAAGATCCTACAGCTGAAGACGGTCAAAAATACCTTATCACTTATTTACTATATGATAATGGCACAAATGACGTAGTTAGAAATTTAATTAAAGAAAATGGTGAATGGGTTTGGAATGAATAACCAACCATAACAACTATTATAGAAAACCACGCTAATTAGCGTGGTTTTTTTATGAAATTACTCTACACAAAAGGGCAAGTACAAGTTTTTACTTTCTAGAATTAGAGGCTTAATTTTTTCGTTTCTAGTACTACTTTAAAATAGCATTAGTATGCTAAAAAAGATATTTAATTGCAATGCGTAACTGTTTAGATTGTCAGATTTTACTTTATCATTCTATGCAAGAAAAATAACAAACCAACATTGTAAAAATGACTATTTCCCTACGTAGTTAGATAATTGGTTTGTATTTATTGAATAAACTAAAATCATCTACCAATAGACCTAAAAAGAACCTTTAATTTACTACGCCACTTTATTAATGATTAGTATTAATTTGTCATCTTATTTTTATAAAACAATATGCCATCATTAAAAAACAGGAACATTTCCTCTGTTGTTGAATGTATAATTAACAAAGAATAGAAGTACTTACATTAACGCTACATCAAATTCTTTAATTCACAACAACACTTGTACATTCGTAATATTATTACATAAAAAAAATATTCAGATAAACGGATTGTTTATCTGAATATTTCCATCATTATAATTAGAAAAACGCTTTACTCTTTTATTAATTTTAAAATAAGTGATTGCTTATTCAAAATAACTTTTACAATATAAATACCTGTTGGTTTATCTTCAATATTTAATTGAATTTTACCATTTTCAACGTTATAAGATTTTGCTAAAACTAATTGCGATTGAATATTATACAATTCTACATACACATCTTCATTAGCATCAGTTACAACAATTTCAACATTTCCTTTAGTTGGATTTGGATATGCATAAATACCATCTAACAAATTAATTGTTTTAGATAAAACACCTTCACAAACAACTGCAGTTTTAACCTGAACCTGATCTCCTTGTTTTACGTTTTCAACAGAAAATTCAGTTTCGTTTGTAGTTAAAACCTCTTCGTTATTTACAAAAACGCTATATGGAGCCGTTCCACTTTCTATAGTAAATGTTACTGCCTTTGATGATTGACTTGATTTACCTGAAACTGATGTTCCGGCGTTAATTGTTACTTCATAACATTGTGTAAATGTTTCACCAATAATAGAAATACAAACGCTATAAACATTAGGTTCTAAATTATTTATAGTTAAACTATTATTTGTAAAACTATACTCAGTACCATTAACCGTAGCTATATAACTATAAGTAGCTTGTGCTGTAATTTTAATTTGACCATTATTTTTATCGGTACAAGTTTCACTTATTGTTTCAAAACTAAAGTTATTATATCCTAATGTTAAACAACCATTAGCATCAACGGTAGATCCACTAGTTGTATTTGGACATTTATCTATATCATTTGTAACACCATCGTTATCATCATCTAACTGACTTTCACCACAACCAGAAGCATTTACAACATCACCTAATGGAGTATTAGGACACGTATCAACATTATTCATTACACCATCAATATCATCATCTAATTGACTTGATGAACAACCTTTACTATTTACTGATTCACCAGCTGGCGTGTTTGGACAAATATCAATACTATTTTGAACACCATCATTGTCATCATCTTGTTGGTCTTCTGAACATCCATTAGCATCTACAGTTACTCCTGTAGGTGTATTTGGACATGTATCAACATTGTTCATAACACCATCATTATCATCATCTAACTCGCTTTCTGCACAACCTGTGGAATTTACACTTTCACCAGATGGTGTATTTGTACATAAATCTAAACTATTTTCAACACCATCATTATCATCATCTAATTGTCCGTATGAACAACCATTGGCATCAACAGTTTCCCCTGCAGGTGTGTTTGGACATAAATCAACATTGTTCATAAAACCATCATTATCATCATCTAGTTGACTTGCTCCACAACCAGAAGCATTTACAGTTTCTCCCGCTGGAGTATTTTCACATAAATCTAAACTATTTTGAACTCCGTCATTATCATCATCTAATTGCCCGTATGAACAACCATTGGCATCAATAACTTCACCATCTGGTGTATTAGGACATAAATCTAAATTATTATTTACACCATCATCGTCATCATCTAATTGGCTTTCTGCACAACCCGTAGCATTTACACTTTCACCTGCTGGAGTATCTGCACAAGCATCAATACTATTTTCAACACCATCATTATCATCATCTAATTGCCCGTATGAACAACCATTTTCATCTACTGTTTCACCTGAAGGTGTATTTGGGCAACTATCATTAACATTTAAAACTCCGTCATTATCAACATCGTCGCTCTGGTCTGCAGTAATTTTAAAATTATCAACAGTCCATCGTGTTGGATTTCCGTTTGAATAATATTTAAACGCAAAATAAACAGTACCTGTTATTGTGCTAATATCTACATCTGAAAAGGAATAAATTACTTCAGTACTTGTATTATTATGAACAAGTGTTGCAATATTTGGAACTGCATTCCACGTAAAGCTACTTGGATTACTTGATCCATCATAATCTGCCGAATACACCAAATCCAATGGAGAATTACCATATGCAGCATCGGTGTAAAAACTTAACTTTTCGCCTGTTTTAGCTTCAAAATCAATAGGACTTTTGGTAATTAACCAATCTTTACTTGCTACATCTTCTTGATATCCATTAATTCCGTAGGATCCAGAATTATTTTCACCATATTGTGTTTCACAAGCCCAATTTTTGGTACTAGCTTCATTGTATGCAAAAAATAAAACACTTGCACAATCACTAAATGTTTCAGTAAATAAAACTAATGGTCCAACAAGTGTTGTTACCGTAATGGATGAACTAAGTTCTGATATATTATTTGAAGCATCTCTAGCTTTTACTGCAATTTGATACGATGTATCTGCTGTTAAACCTGATAAACTAATTGATGTTGTTGTTGTAGATTTGGTATAAACACCATTTACAAACACCAAATAATCATATACTCCAACATTATCGGTTGAAGCATTCCAAGAAATTGTAGCACTTGTATCTGTAATATTTGAAGCTACCAAACTTGTTGGTATTGATGGCACTTCTGCATCAGAAGAACCTCCCATATTCCATTTATCTTCAGCTGCCAGTCCTCCCCAAATTAGTGTTGCTAAGTATGGATTGTCAATAAAAGGGTTTCTGTTTCCTTGTATACCTGCTAAAACTTCATTTCTATTGGCTTCAAAATCTGAAACAGGATCTTCTACATTCCACTGTAAAAATAAATCTACCATATTTGAGTCAGTGCTATTTACAGTTCCAAACCCAACATTTATAGGCAAACAATTGGTTTCGGAACTTTGAGAACCATCTCCGTTATAACGTGTGTACATATACAGTACTATACGCGCAATATCTCCTTTCCATTCATCTCCAGGATACCAACCTCCATTGGTTGAAATAATTCTAGAAAAACCACTTCCATCGGTAAACTTATTATTACTTCTTGTAGAATTTCTATCTTGATCTGCAGGTCTTAAATTATGAACATCTGAACCCGGACTTACCAAACCCGATTCAGCTACCAATGCCGGATTTGCCAAAGATTTTGCAAACACGTGTTCTCTATTCCATTTACCAGCTATGTATGTTGAGCCTGCATGGTCTAATTTAGATCTACTTCTATCTGTTGAAAAA
Source organism: Lutibacter sp. (assembly GCF_041596795.1). GTDB lineage: Bacteria > Bacteroidota > Bacteroidia > Flavobacteriales > Flavobacteriaceae > Lutibacter. The sequence goes on along the minus strand of NZ_JBFHHX010000016.1, from coordinate 6,471 downwards.
ACACCATCAGCATCATCATAACCATAAATAAGTAACACGTTAGAAGCATTATCTGGATCTTCATCTGCAGCATCACAAGCATCCCATACATCAACAGGCGAACCTGTATAAGGAATTCCGCTATGTGTAGCGATTAATTTGTTAGATAATTCTGTAAAAAGTACATTTCCCGTTGCTGTTAAATTCACATCGTTATAATAAGCTGGAATTTGACTAAATAAAGGGGTTGTAATTAAAAAAAATAAGAAATAATGTAGTAGTTTTTTCACTTTGTAATGATTTGTTTTTTAGAATCGTAAAATTGAATATAAAAAAAGTTATACGCAAATTTATCAATTATTTAAATAACAATTTAGTTTTCTGAATAATATAAACGTTAACTTTTAATGAAAAATTTAAAACTAATTAAAATTTGCTACTTTTGTCTTCAACTAAAAAAAATAGAACTACTTATGACTAAAATGATTCATTCTTATTGGGCTTACATTGTATTAATTATTTTAATTTTTGCATTTGTTAATGCTATTATTGGATTAACTTCAAAAAAAGAATTTGGGACTAAAGATTTAAAAATTTCATTATTTACATTAATTGCCTCACATATTCAATTACTTATTGGATTTGTTGCATTTTACATGTCCGATTTTTACCTAACAATGAGAAGCATTGGTATGGGAGAAGTAATGAAAAATAGTGATTTACGTAAAATATTAATTGAACATCCATTAGTAGGTATTATTGCTATTATTTTAATTACTATTGGTTTTTCTAAACACAAAAAAATAGCAACAAGTGCTAAAAAATTTAAAACTATAGCTATTTTTTATGGAGTTGCATTAATTTTAATATTAAGCAGAATCCCTTGGTCGCAATGGTTTTCTAACTAAAATAAATTAATTTTGAGGTTTTCTAAATGGTTCTTTTAAAGTCATTGTTTCAGAATATCACCAAGGTTATTAACAACCAATATGAAAATTTGATTCAAGTTTAGGTTGACAAAAGTTTGCACTTTTTAGAAAGCCTCATTTTTTTTTTACAATTATGAAAAAAATACTATCATATATTTTATCAATAATATTCTATTTTTTTTATGGAATACTATTGTTATTTTTCCACGCATTACAGTGGATAGGGTTTACTTTTGGAAAGTATAAAGGTCATAAAATTGCAGTAGATTTAATGAACTGCACCTTTACATACTTACTATTAATTTTAGGAAATAGAATTAAATTTATTAATAAGTACAAATTTCCTGAAAATGCACCTATTATTATAGTATCTAACCACCAAAGTATGCACGATATTTCTCCTATGTCGTGTTATCTTAAAAAATACCATCCAAAATTTATTTCTAAAATTGAGCTAGGAAAAGGTTTGCCTAGTATTTCCTACAATCTAAGACATGGAGGTTCTGTTTTAATAGACAGAAAAGATGCAAGACAATCGTTATCTGCCATAAAAGAATTTGCTCAGTACATTGAAAAAAACAAATACACGGCTGTAATTTATCCTGAAGGAACACGCAGTAAAGATGGTGTACCAAAGCGTTTTTCTGAAAATGGATTAAAAATGTTAACTAAATTTGCACCTTCGGCCTACGTTATTCCAGTAACTATTAATAACTGCTGGAAAGTTAATGAAAACGGCATGTTTCCACTTGGAATTGGATTAAATGTTACCTTTGAATTTCACGAAGCTATAAAAGCAGACAGTTTAGAATTTGATAAACTTTTTGAAAAAGTTGAGAAAACTATAAAAAATAGTGTAGTTTAGTAGTTACTAAACTAAAAAATCAAAAAAAATGTCACAATATAATGTGAGGTTAGAGGTAATGCTGACCTTAGAAAAAAACATAGATACTTTTGTAGAAAAGTTTTTAATTACACCCGAAAAAATTTGGCAACCTACAGATTTTCTTCCAAACTCTCAAAGCGCTACTTTTTTAGATGAAGTGAAAGAAATTCAAGAATTATCTAAAGATATGCATAACGATTTTTGGGCTGTTCTTGTAGGTGATACCATTACTGAAGAAGCTTTACCAACCTACGAATCTTGGTTATTAGATGTTGAAGGAATATCACAACACTCAAATAATGGCAGCGATAATGGATGGGCAAAATGGATACGCGCTTGGACTGGCGAAGAAAACAGACACGGAGATGTTCTAAACAAATACTTATACCTTTCTGGTAGAGTTAATATGCGTGAAGTTGAAATAACTACGCAACATTTAATAAGTGATGGTTTTGATATTGGAACCGCAAGAGATCCTTACAAAAATTTTGTATACACTAGTTTTCAAGAATTAGCTACGTACGTTTCACATAACAACGTTGCTAAAATTGCCCGCCAAAATGGGCATAAAATGCTAGCTAAAATGTCTAAAATAATTGCTGGAGACGAAATGCGTCACCATTTGGCTTATACCGAGTTTGTAAAACAAATTTTTCAGCACGATCCAAGTGAAATGATGTTAGCTTTTCAACACATGATGAAACACAAAATTGTAATGCCAGCAATGCATTTACGCCATTCATCTGAAGCAAAAGGTAGCCTTTTTGATCAATTTTCGGCAGTAGCACAACGCGTTGGTGTATATACTGGTTTTGATTATGTAGATATTATTAAAAAACTAAATACAACTTGGGAAATAGATAAAATAACTGGTTTAACCTCTGAAGCTGAAAAAGCAAGAGATTATTTATTAAAACTTCCTGAACGTATGTATAGAATTACAGAAAGAATTGTGGTTCCTAAAACAGATTTTCAGTTTAAATGGATGAATCCGTTGGTTTAACAAAAAAGCTGTTTGAAAAATAAAATATTCGTCAACCTGAATTTGATTCATGTTCTCATAATTATTAAATATAATGAGATTCTGAATCAAATTCAGAATGACGGCTTTCAATTCTTTTCAGACAGCCACTTATTTATATAATTTCAAAAGTATCTTTATCATTTAAAAAATTAAGCTTAGTTCTTGTTTCATTTATATGATTTTTTTCTAAAGTAACATAAATCATCATTTCTTCATCTTCTTTAGCTGCAACAAGTTTTTCACCTAAACAATTAAACACAGAAGAATGTCCGTTATACGCTAAATTATTCCCATCAACACCTACTCTATTTACTCCAACTACATAACAAATATTTTCAATTGCTCTTGCAGGTAATAAACTGTCCCAAGCATAAATTCTCGCTTTTGGCCAATTTGCTACATACAGTAAAATATCATAATCTTCAACATTTCTAGCCCAAACAGGAAAACGTAAATCATAACAAACTTGCGGACAAATTTTCCAACCTTTATAAGTGATAATCACTTTTTTTGAACCAGCTTTATAAATTTTATCTTCACCAGCTAATGTAAATAAATGGCGTTTATTATAGTAATTAATTTCTCCAGACGGATGCACAAATACAAACCTATTGTAGTAATTACCTTCTTCAAAAATAATCAAACTTCCTGCAATTGCGCTATTAACATCTTTTGCCGTTTTTACCATCCAATTAATTGCCAAACCGTCCATAGTTTCGGCAATTTCTTGTGGCTCCATACTAAAGCCTGATGTAAACATTTCTGGCAATAGAATAATATCAACTGCTTCATTTATCTGCCAAATTTTTTCAGAAAAATGAAGCAAATTTTGGCTACTATTATGCCAAGTAAGTGTAGATTGAAGTATTGATAATTTTATAAATGAACCCATAAAAACAATGGACTATAATTTTCTTTTAGCCTTCTCTATTTTATTTTTATAACCTTCTAATTTTTTTTGCCATTTAACTTCATCTACAGGAGATAATTTACCTCTGTCACGTAATTTTTCAGAACGTTTTAACGCTTTCTCGTAATTTTCTTGAGCATCAGCGTACTTCTGTTTGGCTTTTTCTTTTGCTTTTATTTCCTTTTCAGCTTTCTTTTGTTTTTTTTCAGCTGCTTTTTGTTTTTTTTCAGCTTTTCTCTGTGCTTTTTCGGCTTCTTTTTGAGCCTTTTCAGCCTCTTTTAATCTTTTTTCAGCTAAAATTTGTTCGCTTAATGCATTTTTAATAGAAGCTTGTTCTTCCAATGAAAGGGTGTTTGTAACATCCACTTTATCTACAAATATGGCATTCTTTTTTACCAAATATTTTACGCCATTATATTCAATATTTTGAGCCTGAACCATTGTAAAGGCAACTAAGAGAATTGCAGTTAGTACTACTTTTATTTTTTTCATTTTTCTGATTTTTATTTATTGTTATTGTAAATTACAAATTATATTTTACATAAAATAGCTGCAGCTTGTTTTAATGTTTCATCGGTTTTGGCAAAGCAAAAACGCAAATTTTTGCTATCTAACCCAGCTTCATTAAATACTGAAATTGGTATAGACGCTATTTTATGCTCTTTAGTTAACCGTATTGCAAAATCTACATCGGTTTCATTAGTTATATTTTTAAAATTTAATAATTGAAAATAGGTTCCTTTTGATGGAACAAATGTAAAACAAGAATCTTTAATTAAACTTAAAAATAAATCTCTTTTTTGCTGATAAAAATTACTTAAGTGTAAATAATTGTTGGGTGTTTTTAAATACTCGGCCAAAGCCACTTGTGTTGGGTGATTTACACTAAAAACGTTAAACTGATGCACTTTTTGAAACTCTTTCATTAACGCAGCAGGCGCTAAACAATAACCCGTTTTCCATCCTGTATTATGAAATGTTTTTCCGAAAGATGCAACAATAAAAGCTCTTTCAGCCAACGCAGGAAACAAAGCGGCTGATTGATGTTGTTCTTCATCAAAAATAATATGTTCGTACACCTCATCGCTTAATAATAAAACATTGGTATTTTGTAAAATTGCTTCCAATTGTAACATATCCTGTTTTGATAAAATTCTTCCAGAGGGATTATGTGGTGTATTAATAATAATCATTTTGGTTCTATCAGAAATTAGGCTTTTAACCAATTCCCAATCAATTTTAAAATCTTCTGGATTTAACTGTACCGAAATTGCTTTTCCTCCAAACAATTCTATAGTTGGTTGATAACAATCGTATGCTGGTTTAAAAATAATAACCTCATCATCTTTTTTAACACTTGCCGCAATAGCTGTAAAAATTGCTTGTGTTGCTCCGGCTGTAACCGTAATTTCAGTTTCAGGATTGTAAGAAACACCATATAAAAGCTCCATCTTTTCAGAAATCGCTCTTCGTAAACTAAAAATTCCTGGCATTGGTGCGTATTGATTTTTACCATTAATCATTGCGTTGTTTACCATTTGAATTAATTTAGAATCACTTTCAAAATCTGGAAATCCCTGCGATAAATTAACCGCGTTTTCTTTATGTGCCAAGGCACTCATAACCGAAAATATTGATTGTGGAACTTCGGGTAATTTAGATTGAAACCTGTGTTTATAGGTAGGCATTTTGTTTAAATTTTTGTAATTAAATGTACTAAATATCATCTGATTTCTCTGAAGAATATTCTAAAATATCACCAGGTTTACAATCTAACTCTTTACAAATTGCCTCTAATGTTGAAAACCGAATAGCTTTAGCTTTACCAGATTTTAAGATGGATAAATTTGCGGTTGTTATGCCAATTTTTTCCGCCAACTCAATACTTTTCATTTTTCGAGTGGCAAGCATAATGTCTAAGTTTACAATAATTGGCATACTTAAATTGTTAGTTCATTTTCATCTTTCATATTTCTAGATATTTTAAATATTTCACTTAAAACAATAAAGAAAAACCCAAAACAAAGCATAATTAAAAACGAGTTAAAACCAATTTCCAAACTAAGCTTTTTATAATAAACAGTATTGTATACAAATGAAGATCCACCATATAATAAAGATGCTGTTATTAACAAAAATCCCATTTTATTGAAGTTCACAATTACTTGTTCATCAAATATCTTTAATTTTTGAAAACTTCTAAGTATTTTTTTAAATAAGTAAATACAATAAATTAATAAAAAATATGTACATAACATCACTCCTAAAATTATTTTTGTTAGAATACTTGTTTGTATAAGTTCCAACCCATTTATTTTAATATTGAAGGTGCTAATATCATCACTAATAAAAATAAACACGAATAAAAATAAAATAAGTGGAACCGAAAACATAGCAAGAATCCACATAATATCTACAATAACTTTTAAAATATTTAACTTTTTCATAAACTAATAATTTAGAACTGTAAATATAATAATTATTGTTTAACAATAATTAATTATTATTTATTAATAAAAAAACCTGTTTCATTTCTGAAACAGGTTTTTCTAAATTTATATATTTTAAAAACTAAATAATACTAGCTTTTAAATATTCTCTATTCATACGTGCAATGTTTTCTAAAGAAATTCCTTTAGGACATTCAACTTCACACGCTCCAGTATTGGTACAGTTACCAAAACCTTCTTCATCCATTTGCTTAACCATATTTCTAACTCTATCTGCAGCTTCAACTTTACCT
>NZ_JBFHHX010000015.1:0-34993 GCF_041596795.1 Lutibacter sp. | reverse complement strand
TTGTCGGAATCTATAGCGCAATCTACCATTACTAAAAAAAACAAAATGAATAAAAAAATAGAAATTGCAACGGTTGGAAATGGTTGTTTTTGGTGTACAGAAGCCATTTTTCAACGATTAAAAGGAGTAGAGTCTGTTACTTCAGGATTTTCTGGAGGTACTATTAAAAATCCTGCATATAGAGAAGTGGTAACAGGAAGAACTGGCCACGCTGAAGCTATTGAAATTAAATTTGATTCAAACGTAATAACATTTCAGGAAATATTAGAAGTGTTTTTTAGCACACACGATCCTACAACTTTAAATAAACAAGGTTATGATGTAGGTTCGCAATATAGATCTGCTATTTTTTATCATTCTGAAGCTCAAAAGTTAACGGCAGAAAAATTTATTAAAGAACTTACTGAAGCAAAAGTATTTAATGCTAAAATAGTTACGGAGGTTACAAAGTTTACAGCTTTTTATAAGGCAGAAGATTATCATCAAAATTATTACAATAACAATAAAACGCAAGGGTATTGTGTTGCTGTTATTAATCCTAAATTAGAAAAATTTATTAAAGAATTTAAGTCTAAATTAAAAGATTAAATTCTTGGCATCTTAATTGTTATAAATAATGTAAACAGTTATTTATGCAAAAAAAATACAAATTATTACTATTTAGTATCTTGTTTGATGCTATAGGAATGTTATCTTTTATGGTGCCGTTTATTGGTGAAACTTTTGATGTTTTATGGGCACCAGTTTCAGCTTTTTTAATTTATAAAATGTATAAAGGAGCGGAAGGGAAAATTGGAAGTATTATTTCTTTTGTTGAGGAAGCTGGTATTTTTGGTACAGATTTATTACCCACATTTACACTTACATGGATTTATAAATTTATTTTAAAGAAAGATAAAGAAGAGGTTAAACATCTTTCATAAAACGTTTAAAACCCATTCGAAGTAACATCTTTTTTGTAAAAAAATTCCAGAAAAACTTAAATTGCCCAAAGAAAAATCCAACCATTGGTAAAGTAATCTGATAAATTATAAAAATTAAAAGAATACGTACTGGCCAAAATAACCAAGGGTTTGTTGTTTCATAATCTAAACCAATAAGTTCTGTTAATGGTTTGGCTATATATGCTGCAAAAGAACCATTTATAGAAAAAACTAATAGTATTAAAACTATTTGAAAGTTAGATTTTAATCCCCAGCGTTTTTTTAATTTTTCCATTTGAATAATTTTCATGCGCAAAAATACATTTATATTTTAAATAGAAAACTTATATAAAAAAGGGGGAAGATAAAATCTTCCCCCTTTTTAAAGTATTTATTTCAATTATTATTTTCCAAATAAACCACCTAATAAGCCTCCAATTCCACCTTTTTTCTTTCCTCCAGAAGCCATTCCAATTAAATCATCTACAACACTTCCATCTCCATCAGCATCTAATATTTTTGTAATTAAACTTTGCTCTTGCTGAGCGCCTCCTCCTAAAAGTCCACCTAATAAATCTCCAATACCATTTCCATCATTTACATTTTGCGAACGTTTTTCTTTTCCTAAATATGCCATTACAATAGGTGCTGCCATTTGTAAAAGACTCATTGCAGAATTAGCATCCATACCACTTTTTTTACTAACAGCATTGGCAACATTTTGTTGTTTTCCGCCAAAAACATGTCCTAAAATTCCTGCACCGTCAGATAATATATCACTGTTTCCAAGCATTCCACCTAAATTATCTAACAAACTACCATCGTGTTTACCAGATAAAGCACTTAACAAACCTTCAGCTCCTTGTGGAGTAGATGCGTTATTTTTCATTGCGCCTAAAATTAAAGGAAGTGCTGTTGATAAAGCGGATGCTGTTTTAACTTTGTCTTGTCCTAATTGCGAACTTGCATTGTTTACCAACGTTTTTCCTAAGTCGCTATTTAATAAATCTAATAATCCTGCCATTTTTTTATTTTTTATGTTAATGTAATTAATATTTTTGTTAATGTGACACAGCAATTTGAAATAAGTCACCGCAAAATAATTAAAATAACTTTACGTTAATTGATTATGGCATTAATTTTGTTTAATCAAATCAAATTTTAAATTTTAATTTTATGAAAAAAATATTTTTATTCTTAGCTGCAACTGTTTTTTTTGGTAGTGTAATAAGTGCTCAACAAATAGCCGATAATGCTATTGGGTTACGTTTTGGGGATAATGCAGGTTTTGGAGGTGAAATTTCCTATCAAAAACAACTTTCAAGCGTTAATAGGTTAGAGGTGGATCTTGGTTTTAGAAGTAGATCAAACGAAGACGATGCTTTTAAATTAACAGGAATTTACCAATGGGTTTGGCAAATTGACGGAGGCTTTAATTGGTACGCTGGTTTTGGAGCAGGTATTGGATCTTGGAGTAATAATGATAACACGTCTTCAAAAGATGATGGTGTATTTTTAAATGCTGATGGAAATATAGGTATAGAATATGATTTTGATATTCCATTATTAATATCGTTAGATTTTAGACCAGAAATTGGATTGCTAGGAAATTATAGTGATACAGATTTAGATTTAGCTTTATCATTAAGATATCAATTTTAATATTTAGTTGAATATTTTGTATAAAAAAAGCACATATGTGCTTTTTTTTTGCTTTAAAAAGACTTATTCTGTTCATATTTTTTATCTTTCCATAAAATTTAAAATTATTAAATGAAAAAAATAGCATTGCACTGGCAAATATTAATTGGAATGACTTTAGGAGTGTTAATTGGGTTGTTAATGACGCAATTTGATCAAGGTAAAGAAATTGTACAAGATTGGGTAAAACCGTTTGGTACTATTTTTATAAACGCATTAAAATTAATAGCAGTGCCGCTAATTTTGGCATCATTAATAAAAGGAGTGTCAGATTTAAAAGATATTTCTAAACTATCTAAAATGGGAAGCAGAACCATTGGTTTGTATCTTGTTACAACAGTTGTTGCTGTTACAATTGGGTTGGTTTTGGTAAATGTAGTAAAGCCAGGAAACTCAATTTCAGAAGAAACACGTCAAGAGTTAGTTGATAATTATAGTGGTGATGCTGCAAAATACTCAGAAGAAGCATTTAAGCAAAAAGAAAGTGCGCCATTACAAGCATTAGTAGATATTGTTCCAGATAATATTTTTGGGGCGGCATCTGAAAATAAAAATATGCTACAAATTATTTTTTTCGCCATCTTTTTTGGTATTGGATTAATATTAATACCTGAAAAAAAATCGAAACCTGTAAAAAACTTTTTTGATGGATTTAATGAGGTAATTTTAAAAATGATTGATTTAATAATGTTAGCAGCTCCGTACGGAGTTTTTGCATTGTTAGCAGCTTTAGTAGTTGAATCGCCGAGTATAGATTTATTTAAAGCCTTAATTTGGTATGCATTTACAGTAGTTTTAGGATTAATTTTAATGATAGGATTTTATAATTTAATGGTTTGGATGATTGCAAAAAAAGATCCATCTACATTTTTTAAAGGAATTTCACCAGCCCAATTGTTAGCATTTTCTACAAGTAGTAGTGCTGCAACATTACCAGTTACAATGGAAAGAGTTACTGAGCATCTTGGAGTTGATGAGGAAGTAAGTAGTTTTGTATTACCTATTGGAGCAACCATTAATATGGATGGTACAAGTTTATATCAAGCCGTTGCAGCTGTATTTATTGCACAAGCTTTTGGAATGGATTTATCGTTAGGTGTTCAGTTGGGTATTATTGTAACAGCTACGTTGGCAAGTATTGGTTCTGCGGCTGTTCCTGGTGCAGGAATGGTTATGTTAGTAATTGTTTTGGGGCAAGCAGGAATACCAGAAGCTGGATTGGCACTTATTTTTGCTATAGACAGACCTTTAGATATGTGTAGAACAACTGTAAATGTTACGGGAGATGCATCAGTTTCAATGATGGTAGCAAAATGGTTAGGGAAATTACATAAGCCTAAAGTAAAAGAATGGGATGATAATTATCCTAAAAAAGTGAAGGTTCTTTAAAAATCCAAAAACCTATTTTTTATATTGTCTGAAGGTAACATACAGCTACTTTTTTTACCATACCATTTATATCTGTTGGCGGCTATATAATCGTATGCATAGTTTCTAATAAATTTAGGTATTAACATAAAAATGTACAATAAGAAAAATCCATGATTTAATTTCCTTGCAATTTTTAATGCTGCCGTAGATTTTAGATATATTTTTTCATTTTCAAGTAAAATAATAGACTCTAAATTTATTTTTTTTAAATTATACTGTAACAAAATTTCTTTTGCAACGTCTGATTGAAGAGAGGCAAATAAAAAATGTTTTTTTTTATCATGTTTAATAATAAAATTAACGGCAGCGTTGCATAAATTGCAAACACCATCAAAAAAAACGATTGATTTTCCTTCAAAATTGTTCATAGAGTAAAAATACATAATTTTGTTTTTAACATAAAATTAGTAGCAACTCTCAACATCAATTTTTAAATTAGTAAAAACAATAACCAAATGATTAAGATTGAAAAACTTCATAAATCATATCCAATAGGAAAAGATTCACTTCATGTTTTAAAAGGATTAGATTTACATATAAAAGAAGGTGAATTTGTAGCCATTATGGGTTCATCGGGTTCAGGAAAATCAACTTTATTAAATATAGTTGGTTTATTAGATGGTCATGATTCTGGTAACTATTATTTAAATGGTCAATTAATTGAAAATTTAGATGAAAAAAAAGCTGCCATCCTTAGAAATAAATTTTTAGGATTTGTTTTCCAATCATTCAACTTAATTAATTATAAAAATGCTCTAGAAAACGTGGCGCTTCCATTATATTATGCAGGAATGGGAAGAAAAGAGCGCAATGAAATTGCCATGCAATATTTAGAAAAAGTAGGATTGGCAGATTGGGCAACCCATTTACCAAGCGAACTTTCTGGTGGCCAAAAACAACGTGTAGCCATTGCTAGGGCCTTGGTTACTAAACCTAAAGTTGTATTGGCAGATGAGCCAACAGGAGCATTAGATTCTTCAACATCACATTCTGTAATGGAGTTGTTGAAAGAAATTAATAGAGAAGGGATGACTGTTTTTGTAATTACACATGAAGAAGATATTGCTGAGGAAACAGATAGAATTGTACGCTTAAAAGATGGTGTAATTATAAGTGATGAAAAAACGTTAAAGAAATCAAAAGTATAAGCTATGTTTGATTTAGATCGTTGGCAAGAAATTTTCCAAACCATTAATAAAAACAAACTCAGAACCATTCTTTCTGGTTTTACAATTGCGTTTGCTATTTTGTTATTTACCTTGTTATTTGGTATTGGTAATGGATTGAAACATACTTTTGAAAAACAATTTGCAGGAGATTCTCAAAATTCGGTATATATAAATTCTGGAAGTACTACAAAACCATATAAAGGTTTACAAAGTGGTAGACAAATTCAATTTAGAAATGAAGATGCTAAATTTATAAATGAAAAGTTTTCAAAAGAAATTCAATTTTTTAGTCCTAATATTCAGCGTTATAATGTACAGGCCATTTACAAAGGAGAACAAAATAGGTACACCGTTAGAGGAGTTTATCCAGATTACCAACCTTTAGAGTCTGCAGAAATTATTGAAGGTCGTTTTTTAAGTTATATAGATATTAAAAGGCGTGCAAAAGTTATTGCTATAGGAAGACTTGTTGAAGAAGATTTATTTGGAGCAAAAGGAGCTTTGGGTAAAAACATTAATTTAGATGGTATTTCATATAAAGTAGTTGGTGTTTTTAGCGACCCAGGAGGAGATAATGATGAACGATATATTTATGCACCATTTACTACAATTCAAGGAATGTACAAACCAAATGATGAGGTAGATTATTTTGGTTTAACATTTAACTCTAAGTTAAGTGTAGATGAAGCATTAGCATTTAGTAATTTACTTACTGTAGTTTTAAAAGAAAAACATAATGTTGATCCGCGTGATCAATCGGCAATTAGAGTAAGAAATTATGCCGAAGGAACTAAAAATGTACAACAATTTATGACCGTTTTAAATGTAATTATTTTGTTTATAGGAATAGGAACATTGGTTGCAGGTATTATTGGAATTAGTAATATAATGGTGTACATAGTAAAAGAACGTACCAAAGAAATAGGTATTAGAAAAGCCTTGGGAGCAACACCAAAATCCATTATAGGTATGATTTTAATGGAATCTATATTTATTACCGCTTTAGCTGGTTATACGGGTTTAATGGTGGGTGTTTTTGCATTAAGAGCATTAGGTGATAGCTTAGAAAAATATTTTATTTTAAACCCAAGTGTTGAAACCTATGTGGTTGTTGGAGCAACTATTGTACTTATAATAGCAGGAACAATTGCAGGTTATATTCCAGCAAAAAGAGCAGCAAGTATAAAACCAATTGTAGCATTAAACGACGAATAATATGATTAAATTTTTATTTGATACAGACACCTGGCAAGAAATTTACAGCAGTATTCGTAAAAATAAAATGCGTACTGGAATAACCATTATTGGGGTTATGTGGGGTATATTTTTACTAGTAGTTTTATTGGGTGCAGCCAAAGGAGTTGAAAATAATTTTAATAGATTATTTGGAGACTTTGCAACAAATAGTGTTTTTGTTTGGGCACAAGAAACTAGTAAACCATTTAAAGGTTTTCAGGAAGGAAAAGGATTAACACTAAAAATGTCTGATTTAGAGAGTATTAAAGGTGAAATAAAAGGGTTAGAGTTTGTTGTGCCTCGTCATCAAACACAAGCCTTAGCCGTGAATAAATTTAAAACCGGAAATTTTGGTGTTTTTGGAGATTATCCAGAGTTTGATAAAGTACAAAAAAGAAACATGGTGTATGGACGCTTTATTAATAATAATGATATTAAAGAAAAAAAGAAAGTTTGTGTAATAGAAGAAGAAATTTACAAACAACTTTTTGATAAAGATGAGTTTCCAATTGGACAATACATCAAAATAAATGACATTAATTACAATGTTGTTGGTATGTATAAAGAAAGTCAGATTGGTAGCGGAGGACCACAAGGAAATATTCATATACCATTTACTACTTTTCAACAAGTTTACAATAGAGGCGATAGTGTTGGTTGGATGATGATTACTGGACAGCCAGGTTTTGATATTACACAAATTGAAGCTGATGTTAAGTTGCTTTTAAGAAATTTACATAAAGTACATCCAGAAGATAATAGAGCCTTTGGAAGCTTTAATTTAGGAAAAGAAATTAAAAAAGTAACAGGGTTTTTAACAGGTATGCAATTTTTAACTTGGTTTGTGGGTATTGCAACACTAATAGCTGGTGTTTTTGCAATTGGAAATATTTTATTAATAACAGTTAAAGAACGAACCAAAGAAATTGGAATTAGACGTGCATTAGGTGCTAAACCTTGGGAAATTAAGCGTCAAATTATTATGGAATCTGTATTTTTAACAAGTGTAGCAGGTGCTTTAGGAATTATTTTTGGAGGCTTGGTTTTAATGATAATAGACGCAACTCTAGGTAAAGGAGAAGAACCAGCATTAACAAATCCAACAGTTGATATTCCTGTAATTTTAATTGCAGCAGCAACGCTGGTTATTTTAGGAACATTAATTGGGTTAATACCAGCACAAACTGCAGTAAGTATAAGGCCAATAGAAGCATTAAGAGAAGAATAATTAAGAATTAATAATGAAAAATGAATAGTAGTATTCAATATTTCAATTTTAAATAAACAAATAGAAACACGAAAATCATCAACTAATGAAAAAAACTATAATTTTTGGATCAATAGCAGTAGCATTAATAGCTATTTTACTTTGGTTTGGAGCTAAAAATAGCAAATCTCCAATTCAATATGAAACTGAAACACCATTTAAAACAAACATTGTTAAAAAAACAGTGGCAACTGGAAAAGTAATACCATTAGAAGAAGCCGAAATTAAACCTAAAGTTTCTGGAATTATCGAAGAAATATTTGTAGAAGAAGGAGCGGTTGTAAAAGTGGGTGATTTAATAGCAACTATTAGAGTTGTACCTAATGTTGCATCATTAAATAGCGCTCAAGGTTCAGTAAAAACATCACAATTACGCTATAATAACACAAAAACATTATACGATAGAAATAAAACGCTATTTGAAAAAGGTGTTATATCGCGTCAAGAATTTGAAACTACAGAATTAAACTTTAATAGTGCAAAGCAAGATTTAAATAATGCTCAAAATAATTTAGACATTATTAAAAAAGGTTCTGCTGCAGGAATGGGGAAAACAGCAAATACCTATGTAAAAGCAGAAATTTCTGGTACAATTTTAGAAATACCGGTACGTAAAGGAACACAAGTTATTGAAAGTAATACGTTTAATGCAGGTACCACCATTGCAACTATTGCTGATATGACAAAAATGATTTTTGAGGGAAAAGTTGATGAAGCTGAAGTAGGAAAAATTAAAAATGGAACCGTTTTAGAAGTTTCATTAGGTGCTATTGAAAAGAAAAAATATCCTGCAAAATTAAATTTTATAGCTCCCAAAGGAACCGAGGAAAATGGTGCAGTTCAATTTAAAATTAAAGGAGATGTTACTTTAGATGATGAGTTTTTTGTAAGAGCTGGTTATAGTGCAAATGCAGATATAGTTTTAGAAAAGAAAGATAGTGTATTATCTATTAAAGAGGCATTATTACAATTTGATAAAAAAACAGAATCTCCATTTGTTGAAGTAAAAACGGGAGATCAAGAATTTGAACGAAGAGATGTGGAATTAGGTATTTCTGATGGAATTAATGTAGAAATTATTAAAGGTGTGACTATTAAAGATGAAATAAAAATTTGGAATAAAACTTCTAAGGAGGAAGATGAAAAGGAAGATAATTAACAACTAAAATTTATCATTATTTTAAGGCGTTTTAATTTATTTAAAACGCCTTTTTTTGTATATTTATACAAGCACTTTTTGATAATATTTTTTTTTTATGATTTATATCAGACATATATTATTTAAAAAGTGTGAACTTTATAATATAAAAATTTAAAAACATATAAGCGTATGGAAAGTCAGATATTATTCTTAAGTGATTTAAACTTCAATTTGGATGTTTGGAAAAGAGAGTTGAAATTTCAAGAAAGTGAAATGGATTATTTTGAGGAAAAATTAGAACATGTAGCTATTCGTGATTTAGGAAAAGATGTGATGATTAGATTGGAAGGATTTCAAAATAAAATAATTCGTGAACGTGAGGTAATGGGTCATTTAAGACATAGAATTAGGATGAAAAAGCGCGAACTGGCTCATGCAAAAGTTGATGAAAGACCTGAAGTTCTGTTTCAAGAAAAACAAATAATGTTAAAAGATGAAATGAAAACTTTTGTTAAAATGCATTATGAGTTAAAAGAAGATATGATGGATTTTTTCCTTAAATATTTATAATAAATAAAAGAGCCGCAAAATTTGCGGCTCTTTTATTTTATTTAAATTGGTTGGCTATTACTTCAGCCTTTTTAGATTGTGAATAATTGTAAAAACCTTCACCAGATTTAATACCAAGTTTGCCAGCTTGCACCATATTTACTAATAATGGGCAAGGTGCGTATTTAGGGTTTTTAAAGCCATCATATAAAACATTTAAAATAGATAAGCAAACATCTAAACCAATAAAATCTGCCAATTGTAGCGGTCCCATTGGGTGTGCCATTCCTAATTTCATAACTGTATCAATTTCATAAACACCAGCAACGCCGTTATAGAGAGTTTCAATAGCTTCATTTAGCATTGGCATTAATATACGATTTGCCACAAAACCAGGATAATCATTTACAGCAACCGGAACTTTGTTTAATTTTTCTGAAAGTTTTATAATAGTTTCAGTTACTTCTTTGGAAGTAGTATAACCATTAATAATTTCAACCAATTTCATAATAGGAACTGGATTCATAAAATGCATACCTATTACTTTTTCTGGCCTTTTTGTTACAGATGCTATTTTGGTTATGGATATAGATGAGGTGTTAGAAGCTAAAATGGTATTTTTAGGTGCAAATTCATCAAGTTGAGTGAATATTTTTAATTTTAAATCTACATTTTCAGTAGCCGCTTCTACAACTAAATCACTATTTTTTACACCATCGGCTATTGAGGTAAATGTTGTTATATTTTGTAAGGTTTGCTTTTTAGTTTCAACTGTTATTTTTTCTTTTTCAACTAATCTATCTAAATTTTTTATAATAGTTGCTAAACCTTTTTCTAAGGCTTCTTGCGAAATATCTATTAAATGAACGGTATAATTTTCTTGTGCAAAAACGTGTGCAATTCCATTGCCCATTGTTCCAGCTCCAATTACTGCTATATTTTTCATAATTTTAATTTATTTAGTTAGCATACCTTGTAAAAAGTTTATTTATATAAATATCAACTTTTAAAAATATACTGATTAAAAATCGTTAATAATCATATGTGCAACTCTTAATGCTTCGGTACCTTGTTCTAAGGTAACAATTGGAGTTGTATTATTATTAATTGCATCTGCAAAAGTTTCCAACTCATCTAAAATAGCATTGTTTCCTTCAATTTTTGGGTTTTCAAAATAAATTTGTTTTTTAATTCCTTCTGCATTTTGTAAAATCATATCAAAATCTCCTGGAACTTCTGGCGCGTCTTTCATTTTAACAACTTCTGTAGCCTTTTCAAAGAAATCTACAGCTATATATGCATCTTTTTGGAAGAAACGAGATTTACGCATATTTTTTAATGAAATTCTACTAGCCGTTAAATTTGCAACACAACCATTTTCAAATTTAATACGAGCGTTTGCAATGTCTGGTGTTTCGCTAATAACAGAAACACCACTTGCATGTACACTTACAACTTTAGATTTAACCACGCTTAAAATAATATCAATATCATGAATCATTAAATCTAATACCACTGGTACATCTGTGCCTCTTGGGTTAAATTCTGCCAAACGGTGTGTTTCAATAAACATTGGGTTTTTTATAGAATCTTTAACTGCTGAAAAAGCTGGGTTAAAACGCTCTACATGTCCAACCTGACCTTTAACGTTGTGTTTTTTTGATAATTCAATTAAAGTTTCAGCTTCTTTAAGTGTTTTAGTAATTGGCTTTTCAATAAAAATATGTTTTCCCTTTTCAATAGCTTCTTTAGCACAATCGAAATGAGATAATGTAGGTGTTACTATATCAACAACATCAACAGCGTCAATTAATTCTTGTATGGTATCAAATGATTTATATCCAAATTCTTCTTCAACTTTTTTTGCATTTTCTTTAATAGGATCGTAAAAACCTACTAATTCATATTTCTCGGATTGATTTAATAATCTTAAATGTATTTTTCCTAGATGTCCTGCACCTAATACTCCTGCTTTTAGCATAATAAGTGTGTTTATTTTTAATGTTAACAAAAGTAACAATCTTTGCTCATTTATTCCTATTTTTAGCCTTTCAAATTTTATTTATTAGTGAAGGACACCCACAAACATCAAGGACTTAGAAATCAATTAGTAAAAATAATTTCTGATAAAGGAATAACAGATAAAAATGTTTTAAAAGCTATAGCAGCAATACCTAGACATTTGTTTATGGATTCTAGTTTTGCAGATTTTGCATATCAGGATAAGGCTTTTCCAATAGCGGCAGATCAAACAATTTCTCAGCCCTATACGGTTGCCTTTCAAACTCAATTATTAGAGGTAAAAAATAATCATAAAATATTAGAAATTGGTACTGGTTCTGGATATCAGACTGCTGTTTTGTTAGAAATGGGCGCAAAGGTTTATACCATTGAAAGACAAATGGAATTGTTTAAAAAAACAAAATTATTTTTACCCAAATTACGTTACAAACCTAAAAATATGATTTTTGGAGACGGTTATAAAGGATTACCAGAAGAAGCTCCTTTTGATGGAATTATTGTAACTGCAGGCGCGCCAACCGTACCAAATGCTTTATTGGCGCAACTAAAAATAGGAGGTAAGCTAGTAATTCCGGTTGGTGATGAAGATCAAATAATGACTTTATTTATAAGAACCAGCGAAAAAGATTTTGAAAAACACGAATTGGGGAAATTTAGATTTGTACCAATGTTAAAAGAAAAAAATTAAAAAAAAACACGCTAAATTTTAGCGTGTTTTTTTTTAATTCTATAAACGTATTTATTCGGTAACTCTTGTCCAATATTGTGTTCTTCCAATTAGGGCAAAACCAATATAGCCACGTACTTTTAGTTTGTTATTAGTTTCTAATGCAATGTAGCATTTATATTCTTTTCCATTTTTAGGGTCTAATATTTTTGCATCATTCCATTCATCACCATCTTTAGATAAGCCATTTATAATTACCATTCCTTTTACAGGTTTGTTTTTATTGGCCCCGGTGCATAAATCACAAACTTTATCTTCTTTACCTTTTTCTAGTACTTGTAATACCTTAGCATAGGCTTTACCGTTTACATTGTATATTTCAACAATAGATTTTTCTTTACCTGTTTCGTCGTCAATAGTTTTCCACTTTCCAAAAATAGATTGTGAATTTGCAGAAAGCATAAATAATATGCTAAATGCAAAAATAAGTACAGAGTTTTTTTTCATTTTATTATATATTTAAAGTTAATCGTATTTAGCATCAAATGAACTATTCCATTTTCCTTGAACCTTTAAAACTTGCTCAATAACATCTCTAACGCATCCAAATCCTCCCTTGAAATGTGAAATATACGAAGAAATTCCTTGAATTTCAGGAACAGCATCTTTTGGGCAACATGGCAAAGCAACTTCTTTCATTACTGGTAAATCTGGAATATCATCACCCATATATAAAATTTCTTCTGGTTTAATATTTTTATCTTCTAAATATTCTTTAAACTGAATTATTTTATTGTGAGTACCTAAGTATATATCCTTAATACCAAGTGCTGAAAGCCTAAATCTTACACCTTCATTTGCTCCACCAGAGATAATGCAAATATTGTACCCTAAATCAATTGCAGTTTTTAAAGCGTATCCATCTTTAATATTCATGGCTCTTGTTAATTCGCCAGTTGTTGAAATATGTACAATTCCATTTGTTAAAACCCCATCAACATCAAACATAAACGTTGTAATTTGAGGCATTATTTCTTTATAGCTTTTTCCCATAAGTTTCTTGTATAGATTTTGTAAGTAATGTGTAAATTTCTAATTGAGTGTTTGTTAATAATGCTTTATGATTGTTTATAGTATTTGTATCATTCCTTTTTGCAGGTCCAGTTTGTGCATCGTAAACCGATATTTTTTCTAATTTAGTTACAGTTTCCATTATAAGTGGCTGTAAAATTTCAAACGGAATGGCTTGTTTATTACAAATTTGTTCTGCGTTATAAAATAAATGATTTACAAAATTATTTACAAAAACAGCTGCTAAATGTATAGTTTTTCTTTGATCTGAATTAATTAAATAGGTGTTTTTTGAAAATTCCTTTGAAAAATTTTTTAATAAAGAAAAACCATTTTTTGATGTAGATTCTATACAAACAGGTAATGTATTAAAATCAATTTTTTTATCTTTTGAAAATGATTGCGGAAAATATAAAACTCCTTTTTCTGAGTTTGATTTTAAATCATTTACAGAGGTGGCTCCAGAAGTATGTACCACTAATTTTGTAGGAAAATTTAAGTGTGATGATAATTCTGAAATTACAGCATCAGAAACACAAATAATATAAATATCAGCTTCTTTTAACTGATTTAAGTTATTGGTTATAGATACATCATTTTTTAAATATTCAATTTTTTCAATGCTTCTATTATATACCTGAATTAATTGAATTGTTGTACTATTTAACATATGGTGTGTTAAATGATATGCTAAATTTCCAGCTCCAAGAAGAACAACTTTTACCATAATACGAAGATACTAGATTTAGTTGAAATGTTTGAAGTACTTATAAAATAATCTTGATTTGTGATTTTAGGTAATGCATAAAAAAGAGGCTACCTAAAAAGTTTTGAAATCCGTAATGCTGATACAAGTTCAGGTTGACGAAAATTTCACTTTTTACTTAGCCTCTATTAAAGTTTAATTTAATTAAACTATGCTTGTTTTTTTATTGCTGCTTGAGCGGCTGCAATTCTTGCAATTGGAACTCGGTAAGGAGAACAACTTACATAGTTTAAGCCTGTGTTAAAACAAAATTCTACAGAACTTGGTTCACCTCCGTGTTCACCACAAATACCAACTTTTAAGTTTGGTTTTACTTGTCTACCACGTTCTGTTCCCATTTGTACTAATTGGCCTACTCCTTCTTGATCTAATACTTCAAAAGGATCTCCTTTTAAAATACCTTTATCAATATAAATTGGTAAGAATTTTCCAGCATCATCACGTGAAAGTCCGAAAGCCATTTGTGTTAAATCGTTTGTTCCAAAAGAGAAGAAATCAGCTTTTTCAGCAATTAAATGCGCCGTTAAAGCAGCTCTTGGAATTTCAATCATAGTACCTACTAAATAATCAATACTATCATTTCTTTCTTCAAAAACTTTTGCAGCAGTATTTCTTATAATAGTTTCTTGGTTTATAAATTCAGCAGTTGTACTTACTAAAGGTACCATAATTTCTGGTTTAGCAGTAATACCTTTTGCTTTTAAATTTAAAGCTGCTTCTATAATAGCACGAGCTTGCATTTCAGTAATTTCTGGATAGCTAATACCTAATCTACAACCTCTGTGACCTAACATTGGGTTGAACTCTTCTAATTCAATTACTTTTGCTTTTACTGCTTCTAAAGAAATATCCATATCTTCAGCTAAGCTACGTTGTGTTTCTAATTGGTGAGGCACAAATTCGTGTAATGGTGGATCTAGTAGACGAATAGTTACAGGAAGTCCTTCCATAGCTTCAAAAATACCTTCAAAATCATCACGTTGCATTGGTAAAAGTTGGTTTAATGCTTGAACTCTACCTTTAACAGTATCGGCCAAAATCATTTCACGCATTGCTCTAATACGATCAACTTCAAAGAACATATGTTCGGTTCTAGTTAATCCAATACCTTGAGCACCAAAAGTACGAGCTATTTTTGCATCTTTTGGAGAGTCTGCATTTGTACGAACATCCATAGTGCGGTACTTATCAGACAATTCCATAATTTCAGCAAATTCACCACTTAATTCAGGTTCAGCAGTAGCTACTTTTCCTTCAATAATATTACCTGTACTACCATTTAAAGAAATCCAATCGCCTTCATGATATACTTTACCATCGGCAATTAAAGTTCTTGTTTTGTAATTAATTTTTACGCCACCAGCACCAGATACACAACATTTACCCATTCCGCGCGCAACAACAGCAGCATGGGAAGTCATACCGCCACGAGCAGTTAAAATACCTTTGGCAATATTCATACCTTCTAAGTCTTCTGGTGAGGTTTCTATACGCGCTAAAATGGTAAATTTATATTTATCTGCTTCATCGGCAAAGAAAACAATTTGACCAGTTGCAGCTCCAGGAGAAGCAGGAAGTCCTTGTGCAATAACATGTGCTGATTTTAATGCTTTAGCATCAAATACAGGGTGTAATAACTCATCTAATTTATTTGGTTCAATACGTAATAAGGCTTGTTTTTCATCAATTAAACCTTGTTTTAACATGTCCATTGCTATTTTTACCATAGCAGCACCTGTACGTTTACCATTTCTGGTTTGCAAAATCCACATTTTACCATCTTGAATGGTAAACTCCATATCTTGCATATCTTTATAATGGTTTTCAAGTTTTTCTTGATATTCGTTTAGTTCTTTAAACATTTCAGGCATTAATTCTTCTAAAGAAGGGTAATTTTTTACTCTTTCTTCTTCTTCAACTTTTGCTAATTCTGCCCATCTAATAGAACCTAGTTTTGTTATTTGTTGTGGAGTACGTGTTCCTGCAACAACATCTTCACCTTGTGCATTAATTAAATATTCACCATTAAAAACATCTTCTCCAGTACCAGCATCACGCGTAAAGCAAACACCTGTACCTGAATTGTCTCCCATATTACCATAAACCATTGCTTGAACATTTACAGCAGTTCCCCAATCTGATGGGTAACCGTGCATATTTCTGTAATAAACGGCTCTATCTCCATTCCAGCTATTAAATACTGCTACAACTGCTCCCCATAATTGATCGTAAGGGTCTGTTGGGAAATCATGACCTGTACGTTTTTTTACAGCTATTTTAAAATCGAAAACAAGGTCTTTTAAATCTTGAATAGTAAATTGAGTATCTAATTCAATTTTTCTTTTATCTTTTAAATTCTCCATTATTTCTTCAAATGGATCGATGTCTATTTTAGATTCTGGTTTCATACCTAAAACAACATCACCATACATTTGTATAAAACGACGGTAAGAATCCCACGCAAAACGTTCGTTTCCTGTTTTTTCAGCTAAACCAATTACTACTTCATCATTTAAACCTAAATTTAATACTGTGTCCATCATTCCGGGCATTGATACTCTTGCTCCAGAACGCACAGAAACTAATAATGGATTTTCTTTATCGCCAAATTTGGCTTCCATTATTTTTTCAATGTTAGCAATAGCTTTTTCTACTTCAGGAGTAATCATTTTCACTACTGCTTCTTGCCCTAAAAGGTTATATTCTGTACAAACTTCTGTGGTTATTGTAAATCCAGGAGGTACGGGAATGCCAATTAAGCTCATTTCAGCTAAGTTTGCTCCTTTTCCTCCTAAAAGGTTTTTCATTTTACTATTTCCGTCTGCAGATTTATTTCCAAATCTGTAGACTCTTGTTTTGACTTCTTGAATCGTCTCCATTATTATTTATTTTATATTTTGGTTAATCTTTTGTTTTAATCCTATAAATTTAATAAGAGTTAGAGTAGAATATTATGATTTATGTCATTGATTCTAGTCAATTTAATTCAAAGTTATGATTGTTACGTTTAATTTTAGACAAAAAAAAGGAGGTTAAAAAACCTCCTTTAAATAAATATGTTTTAAATTAATTAAAATTCAATATTTAATAATTCTCCGGTAAGTTGAAGAATTGTTAATTCAGTATTTTTGGCATTATATTTTGCTTGATTTAAGCTAGATTTAGCGTTTAATAAATTAATTTGAGCTTGTCTGAATTCAATGTTTGTAATTTGACCTAATTTAAACTGTTCTTCTGTTCTTGAAAAATTACGAATATTGGTTTCTACATTTTTTTCTTCTGCTTTTAAAATAAATAAAGAATTATTGTAGGTTTCTAAAGCATTTGCAACAGCACGTTCTAAGTTAGAGTTTACTTGTTGTTTTTCAATTTGAAGATTGTCTGCTGTAATTTTTGAGTTTTGAATACGCGTTTTTGTTGTACCTCCATCAAAAATATTCCAATTTAAACTTATTCCTGCACTTAATCCTTTGTTTAAATAGTTGGCGTAGGTATAAGAGTTATCGTTGTCTGTTTCGCTAATTCCGTAAGAGCTGTTTAGGCTTAAGGTTGGTAATAAATCAGATTTATTTAATTTAATATCCAGCGCATTTAAAACAATGCTTTTATTTAACTTTTGAATTTCAATATTATTGTTTTTGGCTTTTTCTAAAACAGTCTCAAATTCAAATAATGAATCAAAAGAAATTGCAGTATCTACATTAAATTCTGTTGAAATATTTCTGCCAAGCACTAAATTTAAATCACGTTTAGAATTTTTTAATAATTGATTGATGTTTAAGTAGTTAATGCTGTCATTGTTAACATCTACTTCGGCATTTAGTAATTGTAGTTTAGTGTTTTGTCCGTATTCAAAAGCATAATTTGCACGTGTTAATCTTTGTTTAGAAATGGTTAAAGATTCTAAAATATTTTTAGCATCTTCCGTTAATCTAGCCACTTCAAAATACAATTCAAAAACGTTTAATAAAGAGTTCTCAATAATAGCTTTAGCTTCTAATTCTGATAAATTATAAGATTCTTTCAGTTTTTTATAATTATACACTCTTCCAAAACCATCAAACAACGTATAATTTAAGCTTAAATAGCCACTATATGTTGCTGTTTCTGCGTTATTGGTGGTTGTTTTAGTTCCGCTTTGCAATGTGTAATCTGTGCTTGTATTTGAATAATCTACATCTGAAGAAGCAGTTAATTTAGGTAAATATCCTGTATTATAAATACTAGCATTATTTTCAGCAATTTTAACATTGTTTTTTGCAAGCAATATTCCATAATTATTTTCTAAAGCTAGTGAAACAGCCTCTTTTTTAGTTAATTGTTCTTGAGAATAACCAATAGAAAATACAAGAAATAATAAAATGAGTAGGTTATTTTTAATATGTTTCATGTTCTTCACTTTTTTGTTCAATAATTGCTCTTTCAACTTCTTCTTTTGTTACTTTTTTACCAGTTCTCATCCATTTAATAAATACTTTAATAGAGTTTGAAACGGATAATAATAAAGGTAACATTACTAAGGTTAAAACGGTTGCAATTGCCATACCGTAAGATATTGAAATAGCCATTGGTTTTAAAAATTGCGCTTGTCTGCTTTTTTCTAATAAAAGTGGCGCTAATCCGGCAACCGTTGTTAATGTTGTTAATAAAATAGCTCTAAATCTTGAAATTCCGGCTTGTAATAAGGCTTCATCATATTTCATGCCTTGTTTTAAATAGGTATTAAATTTTTCTATAAGTACCAAACCATCATTAACCATAATACCTATTAAAGCTATAATTCCAAGCCAAGAAAGTATATTAACTGGAAAATCATGAAACCAATGACCCCAAACAACACCTATTAAACTAAATGGAATTAAAAGGATTAATAGTAAAGGTTGTTCATACGATCTAAAGGTAAAGGCAATTACCATATATATTAATGCTAAAATGGTAAAACCAACGTTAATTGCCGAATCTTTTGTTTTATTAGCTTCTCTATTTTGCCCTTCATAAACCGCACTAACGGTTGGATATTTAGATGATATATTTGGCATAATAGTAGTTTTTACTTCATCTAATATGTCGGAAGCACTTTCATCGGGCGACTTTAAATCTGCTGAAATTTGAATTTCTCGTTTACTATTTAAATGGTTTATTAACACATCACCACGTTCAATTTCGTAGGTTGCAATTTCAGAGAAAGGCACATTTTGTTTTGATGGTGTTGTAATCCACATATCATCTAAATTTTTTAAGGATGATCTATCATCTTTAATATAACGTACCCAAACTTTTATTTCATCTTGTCCACGCTGAAAACGTTGTGTTTGTAGGCCAAAAAATCCAGAGCGCACTTGAGTCATTACATTTTGTAAATCTAAACCAAGTAAATAGGCATTATCTTTTAGTTTAATTCTTACTTCTTTAATACCTGCCGGATCATTATCTGAAATATCTTTTAACAATGGATTGGTGCTTAAAACTGCTTTTAATTCTTCTTTAGCGGCTTTTAACTCTTCAATATTATTCCCTAATAATGAAATTGCTATTGGACTTCCTCCAAAATTACCTCCAGAACCAAAGGTTAAACTTTCTACACCATGAACTTTGCCAACTTTATCTCTAATGGCATTGGTTATTTCTGGCGATGAAAAATCTCTAGCTTCACCTGGTAATAAATTAATGGTTAAACTTCCATTTGCAGAACCAGGACCAATTCTTTTAATAATATTTTGAATAATAGGCTCACCACTAAGTTGTTTTCCTGTAAATTCTTCATTTACTTCCCAAGCAGCTTTTTCAATTTCAGAAATAATAGAATCTGTAATTTTTTCATTGGTTCCTTGTAGCATTTGTAAATCTATAGAAACTCTATCACTTGCAATAGAAGGGAAAAAAGATGTTTTTACAATTCCACCACCAAGACCGCCAATACTAAAAATTAATAATGCAATTGGAATTGCAAAACCTAATAATTTATGTTTTAAGAAAAATTGTAAATATGGAGCATATAAATTATCTCTCACAAAAAACAATACAACTTCAGCTTTTTGGTTAATTTTAAAAAAGAACGTATTTAGTTTATTTCTTTTTTTATCTTTTCGTTCTAATGCTTTGGAATGGGCAACGTGAGCCGGTAAAATAATTAGCGCTTCTATTAACGAAACAATAAGCGTAAGAATTACAATGAGGGCAACTTCACCAAAATTATCACCAATTCTTCCATCTAAAAAGAAAAAGGTTGAAAAGGCAATTACTGTAGTTAAAATGGCAGAAACTACTGGTGGAATAACTTCTAAAGTTCCATCAATTGCTGCTTGTATAGGAGATTTTCCTTTTTCAAAATGATGATAAATATTTTCACCAATTACAATACCATCATCTACTAAAATACCAATAACAATTATCATTCCAAACAAGGATAATACGTTTATGGTTACACCTAAATTAGCAGCAAAAATAAACATCCCAAAAAATGCAATTGGTATACCTGTTGCTACCCAAAATGCCAATCTTATATTTAAAAATAATGCCAAAAAGAAGAGTACTAATAACACACCCATAACAGCATTACTTAATAATAATTCTGAACGTTGTTTTAAAGTAATGGAGTTATCACTAGAGATATCTATTTTAACTTCGCTTTGTTCTTGATTAAATTTTTCGATATATTTTTTTACACTTTCTGCAGTAGATAATAAATCTTCGCTATTGGTGTTGCTTACAGTTATATCAATAGATTTTTTTCCGTTAAAATACAATCTGTCCGGATCTTCAGACCATGTATCGCTAACATCTGCAATATCACTTAAACGAATAATATTACCACCTTCATTTCCTCTAACAACTAAATTTAAAAGCTCGTTTCCGTAATAATTTTTATTTCTAGCTCTAATTAAATAATCTTCAGCATCGGTTTTTATATTTCCACCAGAAACTAATAAATTAGAGTTGCTAACAGCACTGGCAACTTCTGAAAATGATAAATTATAGGCTATTAAATCATTTTCACGTACTGCAATTTCAATTTCTTGATCTGGAAAACCAGAAAGACTTACTTGTGATATGCCTTCTATACCTCTTAAATCATTTTCTACATTTCTGGCATATTGTTTTAATGTTGCTAAGTCAATATTTTCGCCATAAATAATAAAACTAATGGTAGATCTAATGTTTTCAATTTTTGAAATTATTGGAGGTTCCATTCCAGAAGGGAAGGAGGGAACTCTATCAACAGCGTTTTTTACATCAGCTAAAACAACATCAATATTTTTTCCTTTAATTATTTCAACATTTATACTTGCCGAATTTTCTTTGGAAACCGAGGTAACACGGTCTACACCAACAATTCCTTTTAAATTGTCCTCAATTTTTAACACAATTCCCTCTTCCATTTCTTGTGGTGACGCACCAGGATAGGTAAGGCTTATAGAAATGTTTCTGGAATCTGTTAATGGGAAAAAGGAAGATTTCATTGATAAAGCTCCAGCTAAACCAAAACCAATAAATGCAATAATAAATACATTAACTGCAACTGGAAACTTTATAAAATAAGTGATTATTTTTCTCATTATTTAGAACTGTTTTCGTTATAAATTTTTACTAACATTCCTATATGAGCTCCAGGAATTGGCCTAGAAACAATTTTTGTACCGTTTTCTAATCCTTTAATAACAACGGTATTTTTATTTTCAAATAATAGTTGTACATCTACTAAATCTAACACAGAATCTTTCACTACAAATAATTTAGAATTGTCTATTAATAAATTTCTGGCAACTTCAAAGGCATTTTCTTCTGGTTTTGTTTGTAATGCAACTTCTACATATTGGCCTTCTTTTAAATCATTTGCTCTAACATCAATAAAAGCTTTAATGGTTTGTGTAGAAGTATCTACTTTACCATTAATTCTAACTACTTTTCCTTTCCAACTAGTTGTTTTTTCTAAATTATAAAGTGTTACTTCTTTTCCTACTTGTAACAAATCTTTAAATTCTGATTTTATTGAAACACTTACTTCAAAAATTGTAGGATCAATAAATTCTCCTAATTGTTGTCCAGATCTTATTAAAGTTCCCGGATTTACCATAGATTCTGTTACAATACCCGAAAAAGGAGCGATTAAAATGTATTTACTTAATTTAACTTCTAAATTTTTAACATTGTAGTAGCTGGTTATTACACCTTTTCCAGAGATAAAAAATTTTTCTTTATCTGATTTAAAATGTGGTAATTTTTGAGTGGTTTTATTTATATCAAAATTTTCCAAGTAATTTTGCCAAGCATTATAATTTTCAGGAAAATCTAACTTTAAATCGGGCATTATTGCAGTAATGGCATTATACAAATTACTTTTTTGAGCTTGTAAATTTGCATAAAACTCATCACTATTAATTTTTATAATAGTTTCTCCTTTAGCATAGGTTGTTCCAGGTTTAAATTCTTTATTTGAACTCATTAAAATTCCCTGTACTTCAGAATATAATTCTATTTTATTTTTAGCAATTAAATTTCCGTTGGCACTAATTACAATAGGAACTGTAGTATTTTTAACCTCATTTATAAAAACAGTTTTTACAATTTTATCAACTTTTGGTTTTGGTTTTTGTTTGTTATCTATAAAGTATTTTGCAGTTAGTGCGGCAATAAGTAATAACGAAATTGCAAGTATAATTGAAATAGTTTTTCTCATTTTTATAAAAGTTAAAAGGATTGATTTTTTATGTTATGTTGAATTTTAGTTAATGTTGCTTTAAAATTAAGAATCTCTTCTTTTGATAAACCTTCTTGTAAAGATTTAACACAATTTATTACAAGAGGTTTCATTTTTGAAAATACTTGAAAACCATATTTAGTAATAAATACCAAATTAATTCGGGCATCAATTACAGAATTTTTTCGTTCTACTAGGTTGTTTTTTTCCATTACAGAAATAAGACGTGCTAGTGATGCTTTATTTCTGTTAGTGAAAAAAGCCAATTCATTTTGAATAATTCCCTCTTTGTTTTCGGTTAATATTTTTAAAATAATCCATTGCTGTTTTGTAATATTAACATTTTGTTTTAAAAAGAGTTCTGCTAAATGCTGATCTAACATTTTATAGGTTAGTGCTATCCAAGGAGCAATAGTTTTATTAAAATCGGAATTATCTAGCTTTTTTTTCATATGTGAAAAGCAAATATATATTAAAAATATTATTAGTTGCATATGCAACTAAATTAAAAAAGCTATAAAACAAAAAAATCACTCATTACGAGTGATTTTCTCTTGAAAACTCTATTTATTGTGGGGGTTGATTTATTACTGTGAAATAGTTACTCTTTGAGTTGTTATTTCAATAGATTTTGGGTTGTTATTATAATCTAAAATTGTTAAAAGGGGTAGAGATTTTATAGATTCACTAAGAGTTCCACTTAATCGGTTATCGTTTAATAATAATACTTGTAAGTTTGAAAGGTTTGCAAGTTCTGTTGGAACAGTACCTTCAAATAAATTATTTGCCAACGCTAATTCTTTTAACTTTATTAAGTTACCAATTGATGATGGAATTTTTCCAAACATTGAATTATCAAAAAAGCTTAATGTACTTAATTTTGTTAGGTTTGAAATTTTATCAGAAATAGCTCCAGATAATTTATTACTACTAATTTGTAATACTTCTAAATTTTTTAATTCATATATAGAAGCTGGTAGCACACCACTAATATTATTATTAAATAAAACCAATTCTTTTAAACTAGTTAAATTACCTATGTTAGAAGGAAGCGTCCCTTCAATTTGATTCATAAATAACTGAATAGTTTCTAAGGATTTTATTAAAGTAATTTCAGTAGGTATTGTTCCATTAATTTTATTAAAACCTAAATTTAAAACTTTTAAGTTACTTAAATTTTTAATAGAGCTAGGGATAGTTCCATTTAAATTATTCATACTTAAATTTAGAGCAACAACTGTATTGTTTTCAACAGTTACTCCGTGCCATAAATTTACGTCTGAATTTAAATTCCAAGTTGTGTTCCAAGAATCACCATTGGTAGATTTGTATAAATCAACTAAGGCATTTTTTTCCAAATTTGAAACTTGAGCTTGCGCAATTGAAACAATTACGAAAAGAAAAACGATTATAGAAGTTAATTTTTTCATGGTCTTTGGGATTAGATTAATAATACTACCTTGAAATTATAGTGCTAAAGTAAATATTAAATTTCAATCTACCAAATAAAATTACCGTTTATTTACAAAAACATACCGTTTATGTGATTTTTATGTATTTTTAAATTTTATTAGAGTATTGTGTTTTGTTAGGTTTTTTGGCTTATTTCTCCAATAAAAATGTGCTATATTTGTACCAATAAATAATATAATTATATGATTAAATTAGATATTTTAGCTATAGGAGCACATCCTGATGATGTTGAATTGGGTTGTTCAGCAACATTAGCAAAGGAAATTTCTTTAGGTAAAAAAGTGGGTATTTTAGATTTAACCAGAGGTGAATTAGGAACAAGAGGTAGCGCAGAAATTAGGGATATTGAAGCTGCAAACGCAGCTAAAATTTTAGGTGTATCAATTCGTGAAAATTTAGGTTTTGCTGATGGATTTTTTTTGAATGACAAAGAACATCAAATAGAAATTATTAAAATAATTAGAAAATATCAACCTTCAATTGTATTATGCAATGCTGTTGATGATAGACATATAGATCATCCAAAAGGAAGTAAATTAGTTTCTGATGCTTGTTTTTTATCAGGTTTAGTAAGAATTGAAACAGAATTAGATGGTGTAAAACAGCAAAAATGGAGACCTAGCCAGGTGTACCATTATATACAGTGGAAAAATATTGAACCAGATTTTGTAGTAGATGTTACCGGATTTATGGATATTAAATTGGCCGCGGTTAATGCATATAGTTCTCAATTTTACAATCCAGATAGTAAAGAGCCAAATTCACCAATTTCAAGTAAAAATTTCTTAAATAGTGTTGAATATAGGGCTCAGGATCTTGGTAGACTGGTAGGAGTAGAACATGCAGAAGGCTTTAATACAGAACGTTACGTTGCAATAAAATCTTTAGATAAATTATTTTAAAAAAAAATTTGCAAAAAATAAGAAATGTATTACATTTGCATCCTCAATAAATGGTGGTTGTAGCTCAGTTGGTTAGAGCGTCGGATTGTGGTTCCGAAGGTCGCCGGTTCGAACCCGGTCTTCCACCCTTTTTAAAAACATTGAAAATTAGGCTTTTATCTTGCGATAAGAGCCTTTTTTTATGGAATCGTGTGAGAGTAAATATAGTGAAATTTGACATTTGTTGGTTTTTTAAAATAAAATTGACCACCCTTCAGGTAAATTGATTCCTTCTCAAACAGACAAAGATCTAACCAAAAAAATGAAGCAAGTAGCAAAGTTTATATATATAACCGTTATTGATTTCTTAATTGTTTCATATATTAAAAAAAACTACAGTTTCTCAGATGAAGGGATACTCTAATATAGACTAATTACTTATAAAACACCACTCATTTTTATTCAATTTAGATGGGTGGTGAATTATTTTTACGGATCTTGTCATTCATAGAAAGGAATTAAAATGTTGAATTTTAAGCATTCAGTTTATTACTAGTTCTTTGCAAGCCTATACTAGGTTTTTATAGAATTATTTTTAAAACAACTGATAAAAATCATTGAACTCGCAACTCTCTTTTAATATTTTTAATACATTTAAAACCAAAAAAAAATTGCTAGTATTTATGCATTGTTCATAACACAATTATTATTTACATAGATGTGTTTTGTTAGTTTATCCAAATGTAATTTAATTCATATATTAAAGGAGTATTGGATAAAATCTAACAATGTATAGGAGTGGGTATTATTAGCATAGATTTAGGTATTGTCTAATTTAATATAAACAACAAAAATGAAGAAAAACACCCTTATTTTACTGTTAACATTAGTATTATTTTCTTGCTCAAAAGATGACGATTCTACAAGTTCTAATATCTCAATTAATCCACCAAGTTGGATACAAGGAACCTGGGTAATAGATAATGATTATACTTATGTTGCTTTTAAATTTACTTCAAATGATATGTACATTTTAATGGATGGTATTGAAATGAGTTTTGTACAAACATCTATTGCAGATTCTTCCTTTACTTTTTATGGTGTCTATGATGTGTCAACCAATTCAACTTACTCAATTCATAGAAAGGGAGATGGTATTGACATTGTAATTTATGAGTTTACCAAAGTTTCTGACACTAAAATCAATGTTGAAGGAATTTACAATTCGGATTTTATTAAACAGTAAACATTTTAACATTCAGGGCTATCAAAACGGTAGCCCTATTTAATAATACAGCATTACAGGCCAAGTACGATAAAAATTAATCTATAAAAGCCGGATATCATATTTTTTAAAACGTGTACAACGAGTTTTAAATAGTCGACGTTATATGGTTTTACAGTATTTGAAAAGATACTATCTATAAACTTTACACTGATTTCATTTTTAGAAGCTAATTAAGCTCGCAGGATATCACGAAAGCGTTCCAAGTCTTTTTTATATCTTGGCCTTTTTACCATATATAATAGTTCTTTTATCTTTTATTAGTAAGTCAAACTGCTTTAGAAGAGGTAGCTCTTTTGTTTCTATACTTTTTATTTTTTAATTACACTACGATTTTTTGTGGTCAGCTAATATTTCTTTGCTACTTTTGTTACAAATACAAAATTAAAAGCATTAGAAATGAGAAAAAACAATGTTCTTGAACTAATAGGAAATACACCAGTTGTTAAAATAAATAACTTATTTAATAAAAATTTAGAAGTTTGGATAAAACTAGAAAAGCAAAATCCAGGTGGTAGTATTAAAGACCGTATTGCGTTGGCAATGGTTGAAGATGCAGAGAAAAAAGGACTATTAAACAAAGAAACAGTAATAGTAGAACCAACTTCGGGAAATACAGGAATAGGTTTGGCTTTAGTCTCAGCTATTAAAGGATATAGAATTATTTTGGTTATGCCGGAATCTATGTCAATAGAAAGACGAAAATTAATGACAGCTTATGGAGCTGAAATTGTTTTAACGCCAAAAGAAAAAGGTATGAAAGGAGCCATTGAGAAGGCAACAGAAATTAAAAATGAGTTAAACGGATGGATGCCAATGCAGTTTGACAATCCGGCAAATCCTGACATTCACGCTAAAACAACAGCTCAAGAAATAATAAAGGATTTTCCTGAAGGAATTGATAGTTTAATAACTGGCGTTGGAACAGGAGGTCATATTAGTGGTGTAGCAATAGAATTAAAAAAACAATATCCAGCGATAGAAGTTTACGCTGTAGAACCTTCAGATTCTCCAGTAATAAGCGGTGGAGCACCTGGTCCTCATGCACTTCAAGGAATTGGAGCAGGTTTTATTCCTAAAAATTTAGACGTTAGTATATTAAATGGTTCAATAAAAGTATCAAAAGAAGAAGCGTTTACTTTTGTGCAAAGAGCAGCTAAAGAAGAAGGTCTTTTTATAGGTATTTCAACAGGAGCTTCATTAGCTGCTATTTATAAAGTTCAAAATCAGTATAATAACAAAAGAATTCTAACCTTTGCATATGATACGGGAGAACGTTATTTATCTGTTGAAGGATTGTTTTAATATCTAAAATTTGTTTACTCTTAACTTAATATTTAATATTAAGGTTTATTAATTTTAAAAGAATTAATGAGTTTAGAATTATAAATTTTTAAGTACTAATTATAGTTAAACTATGTAACAAAACAAAAAGGTCTGTTTTACAGATCTTTTTTGTTTTAAGTGCTTTTATTTTATCATTATTAAAATAAAATTTTATAGTTTTACTACTCATTTTAAAAAATAGATTTAATGAAAAACATCATTTACATTTTAACTTTTATTATAACAACGGTTGCCATTGCTCAAACCACTAATAACTTAGAATTAGAAATGCGAAAAATGAAGCAAGCATTGGCATATGGTGATAAGAATGCGGCGGCAAATTCAATGTATTCTATAATTGCTTTGGAAGGACCAACAAGTACTTTTAAAGATAGTTTAGCATACCTTTATTTTAATGAGCGTAATTATATTTCTTGTTTTTTAGTGACTAAAGATATTTTAAAATCAAAGGAAGATAATGAGTTGTTAGAAATGAACGCAATTTCTTTAGAAACTATTGGAGCTTTGGAAGCGGGATTAGAGTCGTATAAAAACTTATTTGCTAAAACAAATAATAATTATCACGCATATAAAGTTGCTGGATTACAATTGGCAATGAAAAAATATGATGAAGCCTTAGTTACAATTAAAAAAGCAGGTCAATTGCCAGATGATGGTAAAGCAACTATAACTTTTCAAGTAAATAAAAATTACAATCAAAATGTGCCTTTAAAACCAGCTATTTCTTATTTGCAAGGAATTATTGAATTAAACTTAGAGAATAAAGCGGCAGCTAAAATTAGTTTTGAAAAAGCCATTAGTTTGTTCCCTGAATTTGCGCTTGCAAAAAGTAAATTAACAACTTTAGAAGTTGATTAAAAATTTATTGAATTTAAAAATATTTAAAAGCTGCTTTGTTTTAAAACAAAGCAGCTTTTTTTTTTGATGTTATTTTAAGAAGTTATAAAGTATTTTATGTAAAAAAAATACAGATTCTTTACTCTAATTAATTTTAATTTAATTTATTAATCAAATAAGGTGCTGTGTAAGAATTTTTAATTTTAACCATATCTTCCGGAATTCCCTGAAATACTAATTGCCCACCGTTTTTTCCTCCTTCTTTACCTAAATCAATTATATAATCGGCACATTTAATTAAGTCTATATTGTGTTCAATTACTATTATAGAATGTCCGTTGGTAATTAATGCATTAAATGATTTTAGTAACTTTTGAATGTCATGAAAATGTAATCCAGTAGTAGGTTCATCAAAAATAAAAAGCGATTTACTTTGTCGTGTTCCTTTTACTAAAAACGACGCTAATTTAATACGTTGCGCTTCTCCTCCAGAAAGAGTAGAAGATGATTGACCGAGCGTAACATAGCCTAAACCAACATCTTGCAAAGGTTTTAGTTTTTTTACAATTTTTGTTTCTTTTTGTTCTGTAAAAAAGGTAATGGCATCATCAATGGTACAATTTAAAACATCGTTAATAGATTTTCCTTGAAATTTTATGGCTAAAACTTCTTTTTTAAATCGTTCACCTTTACAAGCTTCACATTCTAAATGCACATCAGCCATAAATTGCATTTCAATGGTAACTTCTCCTTCACCTTTACAAACTTCGCAGCGTCCGCCTTCCACATTAAATGAGAAATGTTTTGGTTGGTAGTTTCTTATTTTTGATAATTTTTCTGAAGCAAATAAAGTTCTAATATCATCATAAGCTTTTATATAGGTTACTGGATTTGATCTGCTAGAACGACCAATTGGATTTTGATTTATAAATTCTACATGTTCAATTTTGTTGACATCTCCTTTTAGTTCAGTAAATTGACCAACCTTGTCTCCATAACCACCAATTTTTTTTTGAATAGCAGGATATAATATTTTACTCACCAAGGTACTTTTTCCACTTCCTGAAACTCCTGTAACAACAGTTAAGCTATTTAATGGAAAAGTTACATTTATATTTTTCAGGTTGTTTTCTCTAGCGCCAATTATATTAATGTTATATTTTGAAACTCTTCTTTTTTTAGGAACTTCAATTCTTTTAGTATTGTTTAAATATTGAGCTGTTAAAGATTCTGATTTTAGAATTTCATTAAAGCTTCCTTCGGCAACAACAGTACCGCCAAAAGTTCCAGCTTCTGGACCAATATCAATTATCATATCGGCTGCTTTCATAATATCTTCATCGTGTTCAACCACAATTACGGTATTACCTAAATCTCGTAAGTTTTTTAAAACCTGAATAAGTTTTTCAGTATCTTTTGGGTGTAAACCAATACTTGGCTCATCTAAAATATACATAGATCCAACTAAACTACTACCAAGTGAAGTTGCTAAATTAATACGTTGACTTTCACCACCTGATAAGCTATTTGAAGTTCTATTTAGGGTTAAGTAATTTAAACCTACATTGCTTAAAAATTCTAATCGGTTGTTGATTTCAACTAATAAACGTTTTGCTATTTTTTGTTCAAATTCTTCTAAGTGTAAATTTTTAAAAAATTCAATTAACTCATTAATTGGTAAATCAACTAAATCGCTAATGTTTTTTGTATTAATTTTTACGTTATTGGTTTCTGCACGTAATCTTTTTCCATTACATTCTTTACATTTTGTTTTTCCTCGGTAACGAGAAAGCATAACTCTGTATTGAATTTTATAGCTTTTTTCTTCTAAAAATTTAAAGAAATCATGTAAGCCAGTAAATGCTGAATTTCCGTTCCAAACTAATTTTTTTTGATCATCAGAAAGTTCAAACCAAGGTTTGTGAATTGGAATGTTAAATTTATAGGCACTATTAATTAAAGCATTTTTATATTCTGAAAACGAATCAGATTTCCAAGGTAAAATGGCATCTTCAAAAATAGAAAGCGTTGTGTTTGGAATTACTAAATCTTCATCAATTCCAATTACATTTCCATAACCTTCACAGCTTGGGCAAGCTCCGTACGGATTATTAAAACTAAATAAATGTGTATTTGGTTCTAAAAATTGCAATCCGTCTAGCTCAAATTTATTGTTAAAAAGTGTTTGCTTGTTTGTTCTAATATCTTCAATAATACATTCGCCTTTTCCTTCAAAAAAAGCGGTTTGCACTGCATCAGCTAATCTATTGTAGAAATCTTCATCATTTTTAACAACAATCCTATCAATTACTAAATAAAAGTTGTGTTCAATTTCACTTTCAATATCTTCAATTCTTACTACTTCATTTTTATATTTAATTCTAGAATAACCTTGTTGGGCTAAAATTTTTAAAGTTTGAAGCACATTTCTATCTTCAGGAATGTGAACAGGTGCTAGTAACAAAAGTTTTGTGTTTAATTCAAATTTTTTAATAGCATCAATAACATCTGTTACTGTATGTTTTTTAACTTCATCACCCGAAATAGGTGAGTAGGTTTTACCAATTCTAGCATAAAGTAATTTTAAATAATCGTAAATTTCTGTTGATGTTCCAACTGTTGACCTTGGATTGGTAGAATTTACTTTTTGTTCTATGGCAATGGCAGGTGCAATTCCTTTAATATATTCTACTTTTGGTTTGTTTAATCTGCCTAAAAATTGACGTGCGTACGATGATAAGCTTTCTACATAGCGCCTTTGTCCTTCAGCAAAAAGTGTATCAAAAGCCAAACTAGATTTTCCAGAACCAGAAAGACCAGTAATTACAACTAGTTTATTTCTGGGAATAGCAACATCAATGTTTTTAAGATTATGAACGCTAGCTCCTTTAATAAGTATGTATTCTTTTGGGTTTAATGCAGAAATGTTTTGAGTCATTTTTAAGTATATAGTAATAGTTGCTAAAGTAATTACAAATTTAAAGAATAAAATGGAGTATATTTTTATTTTAAGAAGAACCTTACAATAATTTATTTTTAGGTTAAACTAATTGGTTTTAAATAATTTAAATATGAAAAAGGTGGAATAAAAATTTGCTATTTATAAAAAAATAAGCAATATTTGCAGTATTATTCACAAAAATAAACCGCTTATACAACACTTTTACTTTTTATATAAAATATAAATACGAGGATATTAACCCCCAAAATGTATTTGAATTATGGAAAGTACACTTATAAGTGATAGCGTTTTAGTAAACAATTATATTAACGGCAACGAAAAATCTTTAGAGATTTTAATTATTCGTCATAAACAGCGAATTTTCAGTTTTATTGTGTCAAAAGTTTTTGATAGAGATTTAGCTGAAGATATATTTCAAGATACTTTTATTAAAGTTATAAAAACATTAAAAAAAGGTGCGTACAATGAAGAAGGTAAATTTTTACCTTGGGTAATGAGAATTGCTCATAATTTAATTATTGATCATTTTAGACGACAAAAAAGAATACCTACATTTAAAAATACTGATGATTTTGATATTTTTTCGGTAATTAGTGATGATGTTTTAAATATTGAAAAACAATTAATAAAAAATCAAATTTTAGATGATGTTACAGCCTTAATAGATGAGCTTCCTGAAGATCAAAAAGAGGTTTTAGTAATGCGTTTATTTAAAGATATGAGTTTTAAAGAAATTGCTGAAAATACAGATGTTAGTATTAATACAGCACTTGGAAGAATGCGTTATGCTTTAATTAATTTAAGAAAACTTATAGAAAAACATAATATAATTTTGGTGAGTTAACAATATTTGTAAAATAGTGCCGTTATACTACTATAATTCAATAGTATATGATGAAACTTTACACTCAAAAGACTCCTGAAAAGGAGCAACCTAGACCAGAAACTATTCAATATTTATTAAATTATTCGAAACAAATGCGGGTAATTAAAACCAACAAAAACTATATTGAATTGCATTTGAATTAATGTTCTTTTAAACCCATTTTTTACAAAATGGGTTTTTTTATTCTTAAAAAGAAGGTGTCCTATTCGTATTTAGGTTTTTTGTCTCTTTTTTCAGCTTTCTTTTCTTTTGCAGTTTTAGCTGGTTCTTTTTTTACATTTTTCTTTGCATCGTGACTTTTTGCCATGGTATAAAATATTTAATTAATATAATAATTTGCATATATAAAATTAATTAAAATATAATAATAACAACAATTTTTAAGACAAATTAATAATAAAATTTAGTACTGAAATACAGTAGATTAGGTTTGTAAAGTTTTTTTTGTAGGTAGATGAATCCAAACAGTAGTTCCAACATTAACAACGCTTTCAATACCAATGGTTCCATTATTTTTTTTAATGTATTCTTTAGCTAGTTTTAATCCGAGACCGGTTCCTGTTTCATTGTTTGTTCCATTAGTATTTAAATCACTATTCAAATCAAAAATTGAATTTAAATCTTTACTTGGAATTCCTACACCAGTATCTTCTATGCGTATTTCAAGATAATTATCATTTACCTTTTTAGAAAGAATCGTAATTTTTCCGTTGTTTGGAGTAAATTTTATAGCATTAGATAACAAGTTTCTTATTACGGTCATAATCATATTATAATCGCAATAAACAGTTTCTTCTTCTGGAATAGCAATAACTAAATCTAAATTTTTAAGATCAAGGCTATTTTTCATTAAAAGCGCAACAGGATTTATAATATCTTTTAATACTGTATCATTTGGATGAACTTTTGTAGTGCCAGATTCAACTTTAGACCATTTTAATAAGTTTTCTAATAAATTAAACATTTGGGTTGAGCTGTTATGTAATTTCATTAAAAATTCTTCCCTTTGGTTTATTGGCATTTCTTTATGCTTATTTAAAAGTAGTTCAATTAATTTTGTATAGGTGCCTAACGGGCCTTTTAAATCATGTGCAATAATTGAAAAAAAATTGGATTTATTTTTGTTTAAAAGCTTTAAAGAATTATTACTTATTATAATATCGTGTTCTTGTTTTTCTTTTAAAATAATTAAAAGTATCATTGGAAAAATAAAAGACCCTAGTACTAAAAATAGATATGTTAATAGCTGAACACCACTATTAGGATAAACAACCAATGCAGTTTCTTCAAAATATGCCCAAAACATTCTGTAAACAAATAAAGAACATATTATAAAGCATAAATAACTTACAGCTATTTGTATTTTAGTTTTGTTAGCTTTTAATAGTATAGTTAAGCCGCCTACAATATAAAAAAAAGCTACAAAAAATGATATTACAATTATTCTAATAGTTTGGTTAGAGTTACTTATTAAAATAAAAATAATTGAAAAAATAATAGGAATTGCTAACGTATTTAAAAACTTTTTTTTATTAAACGTTTCGTTAACATAAGTAACGCAATATAAATCTAAATATATAGCGAAAATTAAAAATATATTTGCTAAAATAATACTATAAAAATCTGATATTTCGTGTCTTAATGCATATAAAACCCATAATATTGCAAATAGTACTTTAGCAATAATAAAGATATTGAGAATGTTATTTTTTACTTTATAAAAATAAACATAGGCAGCAAAGAAAAAAATAATAAATAAATTTCCGAGGGAGAAAATATAGAATAAGGTTTTAACATCAATATTCATAATGGTGTTTTCTTTTGGGGATATAGCAGTACAGTAAATTTACTAAATAAATAATACTAATTAGTGTTATTTACCGGTTTTATGGGTGTGTTTTTGGTAACATTTGTTACTGAAGTTGACTTGTTTTTTTTGATTGATTTTTGGAAGAAAGTAAATTTTTTGAGAACAAAATATTAAAAAAAAAAGCATTTAAGAATCGCTCTTTTCTTGAGATTTTTTAATAATTGCTTTCAATTTTTCTTTATGAGCAATTTTTTCATCTCTTAATTTATTTTTTTTACGCTCCATTAACTTTGAGTGTAATGCTTTGTTTTTTGTGTTTTTTGCACTTCCTTTTTTTGCCATATTAATATTTTGTAAGTGAGTAAAGTTAAGTAGTTAATTGTCAGAGTTAATTTAGTCGGTTTCAGCTTTTAAAACCGATTTTCTTCCAATTGTTTTTGTAATAATATCTTTATTTATATCCCAACCTCTGGCAGGCGAATATTCTCTGCCATAGAATATAATTTGCAAATGCAATTTATTCCATAATTCTTTGGGAAATAATCGTTTTGCATCCTTTTCAGTTTGCGCTACACTTTTACCATTGCTTAAATTCCATCGGTACATTAAACGCTGAATATGTGTATCCACAGGAAAGGCAGGAATTCCAAAAGCTTGACTCATAACTACACTTGCAGTTTTATGTCCAACTGCTGGTAATTCTTCTAAATCTTTAAAATTTTGAGGAACTTTTCCGTGGTGTTTTTCAATTAAAATTTTTGATAAACCATAAATTCCTTTTGCTTTCATAGGTGATAAGCCAACAGGTTTTATAATTTCTCTAATTTCTTCAACAGAAAGTTTTACCATATCATACGGATTGTCTGCCTTT
>NZ_JBFHHX010000014.1:0-35348 GCF_041596795.1 Lutibacter sp. | reverse complement strand
GTTATTTTGAAAATTGTTATTCTACATCTGAAAATGAATTGGTAATTACCGAAATTATTCAGCCTTCAAAATTAGTAGTTACCAATAGTAAAAACGATACATTATATTCCTTTAATAACAGTATTTCTATTCGTAAAAACACAACAGAACTTTCTATTGAAAACACTTCTTTTATAGATAGTATTCAACACTTTTTAAGCAACAAATACGATTTAAATATTGAAATTACTGGGTTTAATGCCACAGATGAAACAACTACTAATACTACACGAAAACTTGGAATTTTAAGGGCTACTGCTTTAAAAGAACTACTAATTTCTAAAGGAATTGACTCCAACGCAATTGTAATATCTGGTATTGAAAAAGAACTCACTTTTACAAAAGAAAATGTATATAAAAATGCTTTTAAGTTACAATTTCAGCAAAAAAGCAACATTGAAATTGATAGTATAGAAAATGCTATTGCACATACCTTATTATATCTCAATTTTAACGATGATAATAACATAGGAAATGAAAAACCTTTACAAGAATATTCTCCTAAACTTAAGTATTACTTGCAAAAATACCCATTAACAGAGATTATAATTACTGGGCATACAGATAATGAAGGATATTATCAAAACAATTTAATTTTAGGTTTAAACCAAGCTAAAAAAGTAAAATTATACTTAGAGAATACTGGTTTTGCCAATTATAAAATTACCACAAAATCTAAAGGAGAAGGCCAACCAATTGCAAACAAATATACGGAAGAAGGAAAAGCGCTAAACAGACGAATTGAAATAACCCTTAAATAAATTAAATGGAATCTATTTTTTCAAATCAAAATTTTTTACATCTTGCTGAATTGTTTTTTTGGCTTTTAGGAGCTTTTATTATTGGCTTTTATTTTGGCACTATTGCTAAATCTAAAAAAACAATAAAAACAAAAGAGAAAGACGATGTTAATAATGATGATGCAATTGATTTAATTAATGATATTACAAAAATAAGAGCAACCAAAACCTTTGACCGTGGCGGAAAAGAAACCGTACAAACTGTTTTTGAAAATAATCCAGAAAGTTCAAATTTTGAAACTATAGAAAACGCCTCCTCAAAAGATAAAGACGATTTAACAAAAATTAAAGGCATTGGAAGTTCCATTGAAAAAAAGTTAAATGCTATTGGAATTTATAATTACCAACAAATAACTAATTTAACAAGTAAAGACATTCTTCAAATTACGGAATTGATAAAGTTTTTCCCTGGTAGAATTGAACGAGATGATTGGGTTGGACAAGCCTACAAATTAATGAACCATAAAAATGAATAACCTTTTTGGTTATTCACTTTGATAACGTTCCATTTCTCTATCGTAAAAAGCACTTGCTTCTTCTATTAATGTTGCAACTTGAATTTCCAATTCTTCTTGATCTTCTCCTTGAAAATCTTCAAACCATTCTATTTCATCATCAACTAAATTGATAACAAATCGAGGAAAATCGGTATGAATAACAAAAATGGCGTCCTGCGCATCTGTATTATCTCCTAATAAAAATTTAGGTAAGTTCATTTTTTTCTTTTATT
Source organism: Lutibacter sp. (assembly GCF_041596795.1). GTDB lineage: Bacteria > Bacteroidota > Bacteroidia > Flavobacteriales > Flavobacteriaceae > Lutibacter. The sequence continues at coordinate 33,779 of NZ_JBFHHX010000014.1, read as the reverse complement.
AATTTATTGGTTAAATAATTAAATCTTAAAAACAATAGTGTTGCAGAAACGGTTAAGGCTATCAATAATCCTATCCAAATGCCAAAAGGTCCCATATTTAAAGTTCTACCTAAATAGAAACAAACCGGAAAACCAACAATCCAATAGGCTATAAATGTTAAAAACGAAGGTATATTTACATCTTGCAAACCTCGTAAACCACCTAAAACAACTGCTTGTAAACCATCTGACAACTGAAAAAAACCTGCTACAACTAATAAACTTGCAGCAATTCCAATTACTTCATTATTATCTGTAAACATTAAAGGTAACACATCTTTAAACACTAAAAATCCAATGGCAAAACAAAACATTATAATAAATATAAGTAGGAAGTTTGAAAATGCAATTCTTCGTAGTTCTGTATAATTTCTTAATCCAACTTGGTTACCAACTCTCACTGTAGCTGCCACACCAATTCCAACTGCAATCATAAATGTTGTGGAAGATAATTTTAAAGCTATTTGATTTGCTGCCTGAGGCAATGCTCCAAAAGTACCTGCTAAAATAACCGTTGCTGTAAATAAACCAACTTCAAACAACATTTGTAAGGCCGTTGGAAAACCTAAGCCAACTATTTTTAAAAAAACTTTTTTACTTATTTCAACTACTTTTAAACGTTTTAAGTATATATCAAACTTTTCTTTTTTAGCCAACATATAATACATAAAAAACACCATTACAATTCTTGAAATAAATGTTCCTAATGCTGCTCCAACAATTTCTAACCTAGGAAAAATCCAAAAACCATAAATTAAAACAAAGTTTAATACCACATTTACAACATTGGTTAAAATGGTTGCCCACATGGCGTATTTTGTTTCAGATAATCCATCAGTAAATTGTTTAAACCCTTGAAAAATCATTAAAGGAATCATAGATAATGCTACAATTTCATAATAAGGAATTGCCAATTCTACTACTTCATCTGGCTGATCTAAATGATATAAAATTGGTTTAATTAAAATTAACAAGAGTACCATAAAAAAACCTAATACAGTAGTCAAAATCATTCCGTGCTGAAAAATGGAACGTCCTTTTTCCTTGTCTTTTTCGCCGTCAGATTCTGCAATTAAAGGTGTAATTGCAAATGAAAAACCCAAACCTATTGAAATTGCAATAAACACCAAACTATTTCCTAAAGAGGTTGCTGCTAATTGAACTGGGCCCAATCTACCTACCATAATATCATCAATTAAACCCACCATTAAATGCCCTAACGAGCCCATCATAATTGGTGTTGCTAATCGTAAATTATTATTAAATTCTGATGTGTATTTTTTTAATTTCAATTGTTCCTCTATTTCAGTTGGCGAAGATACATATTTTAGTTGGCTATTGGAAGAAGTTATAAAAAGAGAGATTTTCAATTTTCATTAAAATAATTAATGAAACTTCATTTTAAAAGACCGTTTAAAAATGTAACTTTGTACTTTATATTTACTAACAATTAAAAATCAATTAAAACGATAGGCGTTTTATTAATTTAACATTAAATTCTAATTCAAGTACAATAAAAAATTATAATTTTATTAAACTAAAAATTAAAAAAAATATTAAAAGTATGGCAAAAATAACGTTAAAAGGAAATCCAATTAAAACAATTGGATCATTACCAAAAGTTGGAAAAAAAGCTCCAAAATTTTCATTGATAAAATCTGATTTATCAAAAGTAAAATTAAAAGATTTTAAAGGATCTAAATTAATTTTAAACATTTTTCCAAGTTTAGATACTGGAACTTGTGCAGCTTCTGTAAGAAACTTTAACAAACAAGCGGCTAGTTTAGAAAACACTAAGGTATTATGTATTTCTAGAGATTTACCTTTTGCTCAAGCGCGTTTTTGTGGTGCTGAAGGTATTGAAAATGTAATTACATTATCTGATTTTGCAAAAGGAAAATTTGGAAAAGCATATGGATTAACAATAAAAGATGGTCCTTTGGCTAATTTACATTCAAGAGCTGTAGTGGTAATTAACGAAGAAGGTGTTGTTACTTATACTGAGCAAGTTCCTGAAATTGTAGATGAACCTAATTATGAAGCTGCTTTAAAAGCATTGTAAAAAGCATGAATTCAGAACGTAATTTTTTTTTAAACAGAATTAAATCTGTGAAATTTGCAGCTAAAGGATGTTGGATATTAATTACAACTGAAAAAAGTATTATAGCACAAGTTAGTATTGCCATTTTTATGACAATAGTTGGCTTTTTAATGAATATTTCTGCTACTGAATGGTTGTTTCAAATTATTGCAATTTCAATTATTTTGGTAGCAGAATCATTAAATACTGCTATAGAAAAAATGGCTGATTTTATTCATCCAGAATACCACGAAAAAATAGGGTTTATAAAAGATGTTTCTGCAGGAGCAGCATTTTTTGCAGCAATATTTGCTGTAATTATTGGTTTAATTATTTACATACCTAAATTTATTTAGTAATTTAAATCCAATCACATTAATTTTATATTTTTGTGGCATATTTAAGTAAATGGCAAAAAAAGCAACATCCACTACAAAAACCCAAAACAAACCACGTTTTCAAAAAATTGGTTCTTTTTTTGGAAATAGACAAACTCAAACAATTATTGGGTTTTTTATTGCTTTATTTGGTGTTTTCCTATTTATATCATTTATTTCTTACCTATTTAATTGGCAACAAGATCAAAGTCAGTTAGCTAATTTTACTGATAAAGATGCTGCTGTCAAAAATTTATTAGGAAAAATTGGTGCAAGCCTTAGTCATTTAACAATTTATAAAGGTTTTGGTGTTGCGGCTTTATACCTTCCTATATTATTATTTTTAACGGGGATTGCAATACTTTTTAAAAGATCTTTATCAAAAATTCGTAAAAAATGGGGATGGGGACTTTTAGGAATGGTTTGGATAGCTATTGCTCTAGCATTTTTTGCACATAAAAACGCATTAATTGCAGGCGTTGTTGGTTTTGAATTAAATAACTATTTACAACAATTTTTAGGTAAAACAGGACTTTTATTAAGTTTACTATTTTTACTAATTTGCTATTTAGTTATTAGATTTAAATTAACTCCAGAAATTGTTCAAGATGCTGTAAAATCTAAAAAAGAAGCATTAGAAATTGAAGAAGCTGCTATTGCAACTGTAACAGCTGAAAACACTCCAAAAAAGGAAGAAAAAGAAGAAAAAGATGATGTAGTTATAACATCAGTTCCGCAATCTCCCATAGATATTCCTTTAACTAAAAAGCCAATAATAACGGTTGTTGAACCTGACTCTGAATTAGATTTTAAAATTATTCATAAATCAGACCCAAAAGAAGAAGTTGAAATTGCTGTAGAAAATATAGTACAAGAAAATCATGTTGAAGAAAATTTATCGGATCAGTTAGTAAAAGATTTTGGTGAATTTGATCCAACCCTAGAACTTGGAAACTATAAATTCCCTACCCTAAACTTATTAAGAGATTATAATGAAAGTATTTCTGTTGATCAGGAAGAACTTGAAGCCAATAAAAATAGAATTGTTGAAACGTTAAACAATTACAATATTGGTATTGACAGAATTAAAGCAACGGTTGGGCCAACGGTTACCTTATACGAAATTGTACCAGAAGCAGGTGTTCGAATTTCTAAAATTAAAAATTTAGAAGATGACATAGCTCTTTCTTTATCCGCTATGGGAATTCGTATTATTGCGCCTATTCCAGGAAAAGGAACCATTGGTATTGAAGTACCAAACAAAAAGCCAACAATGGTTTCTATGAAATCTGTAATTTCATCTATAAAATTTCAAAATTCGGAAATGGAATTGCCAATTGCATTGGGCAAAACTATTTCTAATGAAACCTTTGTTATTGACCTTGCAAAAATGCCACATTTATTAATGGCAGGTGCTACAGGACAAGGAAAATCTGTTGGGTTAAATGCGGTTTTAACATCATTATTATATAAAAAACATCCTGCTGAAGTTAAATTTGTATTGGTAGATCCAAAAAAGGTTGAATTAACTTTATTCAATAAAATAGAACGCCATTATTTAGCTAAATTACCAGATACCGACGAAGCAATTATTACCGATACCACTAAAGTAATTAACACTTTAAATTCTTTATGTATTGAGATGGATAATCGATACGATTTGCTAAAAGATGCAATGGTGCGAAATATTAAAGAATACAACGCCAAATTTAAAGCACGAAAATTAAATCCGGAAAACGGACATAAATTTTTACCTTATATAGTTTTAGTAATTGACGAATTTGCCGATTTAATTATGACTGCCGGTAAAGAGGTTGAAACACCAATTGCACGTTTAGCGCAACTTGCCAGAGCTATTGGAATTCATTTAATTGTAGCAACCCAACGTCCATCCGTAAATGTAATTACAGGTATTATTAAAGCAAATTTCCCTGCCAGAGCAGCGTTTAGAGTAACCTCAAAAATTGATTCACGTACCATTTTAGATACTTCAGGAGCCGACCAGTTAATTGGTAAAGGTGATATGTTGTTTTCTGCTGGAAATGATTTAATACGTTTACAATGTGCTTTTGTTGATACTCCAGAGGTTGAAAAAATTACCGATTTTATTGGTTCTCAAAGAGCATATCCTGATGCGCATTTGTTACCAGAATATAGCGGAGACGAAATTGGCACAAGTCTTGATATTGATATTAGCGAGCGTGATGCTTTATTTAGAGATGCTGCATTGGTAATTGTACATGCACAACAAGGTTCGGCATCTTTATTACAAAGAAAATTAAAATTAGGGTACAACAGAGCTGGTAGATTAATAGATCAATTAGAAGCTGCAGGTATTGTTGGGCCTTTTGAAGGAAGTAAAGCCCGTCAGGTATTAGTAGCAGACGAAATGGCTTTAAACTTCTTATTAGATAATGAACAGAATTAACGAGTAAAATTTACAAACACACATGAAAAAATTAGCATTATTTATTACAATAGTGGCATTAAGTTTCCAATCATTTGCACAAAAATCACAAGAAGCAAAAGCGTTGCTAGACAATGTGGCAAAAAAAGTTGAAAGCTATAAAAATATTTATATAGAATTTAATCACAAATTAGATAATAAAGAAGCAAATGTTCATCAAGAAACATTAGGAAATGTAACTTTAAAAGGTGATTTATACCATTTAAATTATATGGGTACAGAACAATTATATGATGGTAAAAAAACCTACCTTATAATTCATGAAGATGAGGAAGTAATAATTCAAAAACCTTCAAAAAACAACGAAGAAACAATTACACCATCAAAAATGTTTTCTTTTTATAAAACTGGATTTAGTTACGCAATGGGAGAACTAAAAACAATTAAAGGCGTAAAAATTCAATATGTTAAACTAACCCCAACCGATAAAAAATCTGAAATTTCAAATGTTATGGTTGGTATTGATGCTAAAACAAACCACATTTATAATATAATAGAAACAGGAAAAAATAACACAACAACTACCCTTGAAATAAGAAGTTTCAAAACAAATCAACCAGTTTCACAAAAGCTTTTTATCTTTGACCTTTCAAAATACAGAGATCAAAAAAATTATTCAATCTCTGAGCCAAAATAATAGTCTTGAAAATATTTGATAAATATATTTTAAAAAGTTTTTTACAACCTTTTTTAGCCACATTTTTTGTGGTATTATTTGTATTAGTTATGCAGGCTTTATGGCTTGCTTTTGATGAAATAGCCGGAAAGGGTATTGATTTAATTTTTATTTTAAAATTCTTATGGTATTTGGCATTAATATTAACGCCCACTGCCCTACCTATAGGAATTTTATTATCATCTATTATGGCTTTGGGTAATTTGGCCGAAAATTATGAATTTGCCGCAATAAAATCTGCTGGAATTTCTTTAAAAAGAGTTATTCTTCCATTGGTAATTTTAACTGTATTATTAAGCGCACTAAATTTTGTTTTTTTAAATAACATATATCCTTGGGCAACTTTAAAGCAAAAGAATTTGTATTTAAATATGAAAAAAAAGAAACCAGCTTTAGCGTTGGTTCCTAGTGTATTTAATACAGACATTCCCGGTTACAGCATAAAATTTGATGAAAAATATGGTGAAGAGGACAACTTGTTAAAAAATGTTCAAATTGCCGATTTAAGTCAAGGTAAAGGAAAAATTAAAGTAATTACTGCTGAAAAAGGAGAAATTTCTACAGAAGAAGGTAGTAAATATCTAACGCTAACATTAGAAAATGGAAATTACTACGAAGATCATATAAAAAATTCATATTCAGCTTCGGAAAGGGCCAAAATGCCAAGTTCTAGAGCAACTTTTAAAAAGCATATTATAAATATAGACGTTTCCTCTTTTAATGATTCTGGTAAATTAAACGACACGTTAGTTAGAGAACATCACGGAATGCTAACCATTAAACAATTAGATTCATTTTCTTCAAAAGAAAAAGGAATTTTTGATGAACGCGTAAAAGTAAATTCCGAATATTTTTATACTAATTTTAAAGGAGAAAAATTAATTAAAATAGCAGACTCCATTCCAAGAGATTCTTTAAATCCTGTAATTTTAAATAATTTTAACCTGGCAAATCAAATTATTGTTATAAAAGATGCTCAGCAAAGTATAAAAAGAGTTATTACTAGAAATGATAATCAAATGAGAAATTTTAAGGAGCAACGTAAACTGTTAAACCTTTATGATTTTGAATTAAGCTATAGAATTGCGTTTTCTTTTGCTTGTTTAGTGCTCTTTTTTATTGGAGCTCCGTTGGGTTCCATTATTAGAAAAGGAGGATTTGGACTGCCAATGATTATGGCAATTACTATATTTGTAATATATTTCTTTATTTCTCAATTAGGAAGAAACTTAGCCGAAGAAAGTGCCATATCTACATTTATTGGAAGTTGGTTATCTACGGCCATTTTACTCCCATTCGGAATTCTTTTAACAAGACGAGCAGCTAAAGGAATGGGTATTTTTAATATTGATAACGTATTTGAATCCTTTAAAAAGGCATTCAGCAAAATTTTTAAAACCAAATAAATTATAATGCAAACTTCAAAAAGTAACATTAAATTAAATACAATTTCAGAAGCAATAGAAGACATTAAAAACGGTAAAGTTATTATTGTTGTTGATGACGAAGACAGAGAAAATGAAGGCGATTTTATTGCTGCCGCAGAATGTGTTACTCCCGAAATGGTAAATTTTATGGCGCAACATGGTAGAGGATTAATTTGTACTCCTTTAACAGAAGAACGTTGCGAAGAACTAGAATTGCCATTAATGGTAAATAAAAATACTGTTTTACACAATACGCAATTTACGGTTTCAATAGATTTAATTGGAGATGGTTGTACTACAGGTATTTCTGTTCATGACAGGGCAAAAACCATAAAATCACTAACAAAAAAAGAGACAAAACCTGAAGATTTAGGAAGACCAGGACATATTTTTCCACTAAGAGCAAAACAAGGTGGTGTTTTAAGAAGAACAGGACATACAGAAGCTTCTATAGATTTAGCACGTTTAGCGGGCTTTCAACCAGCAGGTATTTTGGTAGAAATTTTAAATGAAGATGGAACAATGGCGCGTTTACCTCAATTAGTAGAGGTTGCTAAAAAATTCGATTTAAAAATTATTTCTATTGAAGATTTAGTTGCTTTTAGAATGAAATATGATTCACTTATTCATAAAGTAGAAGATTTCACTATTCAAACTAGATTTGGTGAGTTTAACTTAAAAGCCTACAAACAAACCAATAACAATCAGGTTCATATTGCACTTTCTAAAGGAAAATGGATAAAAGATGAACCAGTTTTAGTTCGTGTTAATTCAGCCTTAATCAACAACGATATTATTAGATTGCTTACAACAAGTCCTGATGATTCATTCTCAAGAATTTTTAAAATTATTAATGATGCTGGTAAAGGTGTAGCAGTATTTATTAGTCAGGAAAATCAATCTTTTAACTTAATTAACAGATTATCATTATTAAAACAATCTCAAAAAGCTGAATTAAATAGTGTTCCAAAAATTCAACCAGATGATAAAGATTTTGGAATTGGAGCTCAAATTTTACACGATTTAAATATTAATAAATTACGTGTACTTACAAATTCAACATCTATAAGAAAACGTATTGGAATGACTGGTTACGGTTTAGAAGTTGTTGACTATGTAAACTACTAATTTTTTTTATGAAAAATTATTTCATTTTTTTAAGTTGTTTAATTCTCTTTTTAAGTTGTGACACTAAAAATAATGAATCAATTAAAAACACAACTAAAACCCCTCAAAAACAAGGATTTACACTGCAAGGAGAATTGCAAAATGGTGAAGCTTCCATAATTTATTTAAACAAAATTATTGGAAACTCATTGTATCAGGTAGATTCTTGTAAAATTGAAAATAATAAATTTGCCTTTCAGGGTATTGTAGAATTTCCTGAAAGGTTTGCTTTAACTTTTGATAGTTATAACTTTAAAACTATTTTAATTTTAGAAAACACCTCATTTAATATTACTATTAATTTAGAAAATGTAAATGATCCAATAATTACTAATTCTCCTTTAAACAATCAATTATTAGTATATAAAAATACTGCTAAAGAAATTTTCAGAAAAATTGATTACCTCTATCCTCGTTTCCAAAAAGCACGTTTAGAAAATGACGTTCAAAAATTAGAAGAAATTGGAACTGAAATGAAATCTATAGAAAAAGAATTTCAAACATTTAGTTTTCAATTTATTGAAGCGAACAAAAACTCTTTTATTGCTCCAATAATTTTAAGCGATCAATTAAAAAATTCTACTATTGATACGCTTAACATACAAAAAAGCTATCAACTACTTTCTAACGAAGTTAAACATTCACCTGACGCTCAACTAATTGCATTGTTTTTAAAATTACATTAAAAAACTTAAATCAGTTTCAGGAGGTAATTCAACAGCTTGTTTTTTAGCCTGAAATAGTCGTGCGTGTAAACTCCCTTTTAAAAGTATTTTAGCACCTTTCACCTCTAACCAACTTCCTTCTCTTAAGCCTAAAACCGGTGTTGAATTTATGGTATGATACTCATTTATACGCGTTTCTCTAGTTTCTCCCATATGTGTAGAATTTACATCGGGATCTAAAAAATGAGGATTTATATTAAACTTTAAAAAACCAAAAGTGGTAAAACTTGGCGGATATATTATAGGCATATCATTGGTGTTTTGCATAGTTAAACCCGTAATATTGCTTCCTGCACTTGTACCAAAATAAGGCGTTCCGTTTTCAACAACATTTTTAATTGCAGACATTAATTTATGTTGGTATAGTTCATAAACCAACAAAAATGTGTTTCCTCCGCCTGTAAAAATTCCCTTTGCATTATTAATAGCATCAATAGGATTGCTATACTCGTGAATACCTTTTACTTTAATATTAATTTTTTCAAAAGCTTCCGCAACTTTTTTAGTATAATCCTCATGAGATAAACCACTTGGTCTTGCATACGGAATAAACAAAATTTCAGAAATTCCTTTAAAAAAATTTGAAAGCTCTGGCAAAATATATTCTAAATAACCTTTACCGTGAACTGTTGAAGTACTTGCTATTAATAATTTCTTCATTTTAAGTAGTTTTATCAAATGTAGTAAACAAACATTATTTAACAAAAGTTTACAACAGCAATATTATATTTTTAAGATTTCTTCATCTTTCTTTGTTTCATGAAAATAAAGCTAACCAATCTATTTTTTTTCATTTTAATCTCCATAAATTTCTATGGACAACAACAGTCTATAACTATTCGGGGAATAATATATAGTGAAAACAAAAAAATTGGTGATATTCATATTATAAACTTACAAAGTTACTATGGTACAGTAAGTAATGACAATGGAGAGTTTGCTATTTTAGCAAAACCCAATGATACATTGCTGTTTTCATCAATTGAATATGAGGTGAAAAAAATACGAATTACAGATTTTAATATAAAAACAAATAACCTAACTGTTGTTTTAGAGCCCTCTGTTAATCAGCTAAAAGAGGTTTTTGTAGGATTAACAGGAAATCTTGCTTTAGATTTACAAAATAAACCTAAAGACACAATTCCAAAGCATACATTTACTTTTGCTATGCAAGATTTGAATAAGGATTTAGGAGAAGATGTTCACGGTCCAAAAAGTGCTCCTTTTGTTGGTCCGTTTAAACCTTTACCAGCATTAGCAACTATTCCAAATTTTGCATATGAAAAAGAGCAAAAATTAAAACGTGAAATTGCTAAACTAAAAGAATTTCCAATAAAAATAAGGAGAGAATTAGGAATTAAATTTTTTACCGAAAAATTAAACATCCCTGAAGAAAAAATTGATAACTTTATTAATTATTGTGAATACAGAGACGTGATAAAAAAATACTATGAAAAAAAATTATTTGAAGTTATTGAAATATTTAAAGATGAAAGTATTCCATACAATGCCATTAAAGAATAAAGCACTAAACATTTTTACTGTTTTACTGTTGTTATGTGCCAATTCTTTTGCACAAGAACAAACGGTAATTATAGATGGAATTGTAAAAAGTGATACTCAAGCTTTACAAGATATAAACATTGTTAACAAAACCAAAAAATTAGGAACATCAAGCAATATAAATGGAGGTTTTAGCATTCCTGTATCTTTAGGTGATTCTATTCAATTTTCATCTATTAATTACAATACAAGAATTATTGAAATTTCTTTAAATCACATACAAAAGAAAGAAATTATAGTATTTTTAGAAGCAAGTTTAAATGAATTAGATGAAATTGCCATTGAACAAAAGGTACGATTAGATTTTGGAAATATGGCTTTACCTAATGGTTCCATTTTTGAAATGGATGCTATCGATTTAAAAGCAGCTCCAAATGCACGAAATTTAACAGATCCTACAAGTCCTGCTGGCAGTAACAATGGTAACTTGCTTGGTGTAGTTACCCTGCTTACAGATAAAATTTTTGATAAAAGCAGAGAGCGTAAAAAATTAGAAAAAATTCTGCTTCAAGATCAGGAAACATTTTCTTCTCACATTATGGAAAGTTATGGTAAAGATTTTTTTATTCAGGGTTTAAACATACACGAGGATGATTTATATTTATTTATAGATTTTTGCATTGATAATGGCTTAAATAATTACAATACAGAAAATGAATTTACTACCAAAAACTTTTTAGTTGTTCAGAGTAAACAATTTTTAGCACTAAAAAGTCAGTAATTTTTAAAGTATATACAAAGGCTATTCCAAATGCTTTTTGTTAATTAGCGTAAAAAAGAATTCATGAAATATTTAAAAGTTACACTAATTCTATTGCTAATTCCACTTTTAGCTTTCTCTGTACATAAATATTACATAAGTTTATGTGAAGTTGAGTACATTAAAGAAAAACAATCTATTCAAGTAATTATTGGGTTATTTATTGATGATTTAGAAACAACTTTAAATAATGAGCATAAAAAAAACTTCTTTTTAGGCACAAAAAAAGAAGCTAAAAATATAGATTCCTACTATGAAAATTATTTAAATGTGCATTTAAAATTTTTTATAAACGGAAAACAGCAACCCTACAATTATATTGGAAAAGAATATGATGATGATTTAGTTCGTTTTTATCTAGAAATTTCATCAATTAAACAATTACAATCTTTAGAAATTGAAAACAGCTGTTTAATTAAAGAATTTCCAGAACAACAAAACATAATTAAGATAAAAGCAAAGAAATTTAATAAAACACTCTATTTATCTAATAATAATGTGAAAGGTTTGTTAAATTTTCAATAAAAAATCTAATTTTATGTTAAAATAAATTATTTTCGAATTTAAATACTTTCAACTTTAAGAATGAAAAAGACCATCTTAGTAATACTAGCTTTAGTATTCTTTTCCCCTAGCCTTTTTGCTCAAGAAAATTCAGCAAAAAACAGTATCCAAAAAGGACATTACAATACAAGTAAATTTAAGCAATTAGATGAAGAGTTGCCAACTCCTAATAACCAGCACAACGCCTCAGGAGCACCTGGCTATGAATACACGCAGCAGCAAGTTGATTATAAGATGGACATTATTTTAGATGATGAGCATCAAAAAATATTTGGAGAAGAAACAATTACATATCACAACAACTCTAAAGATGCATTGGAATATTTGTGGGTGCAATTAGATCAAAATATGAGAGCGCCAAATTCCAAATCTAACGATATTAACGGTGGTGGTCCAGATGTTTTATACACACCTTCTAAATTCACAAAAACTTTTATGGGAAAGCCTTTTCAAGGAGGTTTTAATATTGATTATATAAAAGATGCCAATGGAAATTCACTAAATTATATGATTAATTTTACCATGATGCGCGTAGATTTGCCAAAACCATTAGCATCAGGAGAAAAATTTGTTTTCAAAATTAAATGGTGGTATAACATAAATGATTACATGGCAGACAGAGGAAGATCTGGTTACGAACCTTTCCCTGATGGAAATAACTTATACGTAATAGCCCAATTTTTCCCTCGCCTAGCTGTATATAACAATGTAAAAGGTTGGCAAAATCTACAATTTTGGGGAAGTAGTGAATTTGCTTTAGAATTTGGAAATTATGATGTTTCCATAACTACGCCAAAAGACCATATTTTAAATGCAACAGGCGTTATTCAAAATCCAAAAGAAGTATTTACAAAAGAACAATACAAAAGATATGAAACCGCTAAAACAGCATTTGAAAACCCTGTGTTTATTGTAACTCCAGAAGAAGCTTTAGCTGCTGAAAAAAATAGAGAAACTAAAACAAAAACCTGGAAATTTTATGCAGAAAATGTTCGTGATTTTGCTTTTTCATCTTCACGAAAATTTATTTGGGATGCTATGGCTGTTAATTTTAGTGGAAAAACAGTTATGGCCTATTCTTTATATCCAAAAGAAGGAAATCCATTATGGGAAGAACATTCTACCAGAGTTATTGCCAACACATTAAAAGTTTACTCTGAAAGCACTTTTGAGTATCCATATCCACACGCAACTTCTATAAATGCAGAAAGACAAGGTATGGAATACCCAATGATTTGCTGGAATGGTGGAAGACCTGATGAAAATGGAAAATATAATGATCGTACTAAAAAAGGAATGATTGGGGTAATAACGCATGAAGTTGGTCATAATTTTTTCCCAATGATTGTAAATTCCGATGAGCGCGAATGGACTTGGATGGATGAAGGTATTAATTCTTTTGTTGAAATTTTAGCCGAGTATAAATACGATCCAGAATTATTTCCTTTAACAAAATATCCAAAAAATATAGTTGGTTATATGGCTGGTGACCAAGATAGATTAACACCTATTATGACACAAGGTGATCACTTATTTAATTTTGGAGCCAATGCCTATGCAAAACCTGCGGCTGGTTTATTTATATTGCGCCAAACTATTATGGGACCCGATTTATTTGACCATGCTTTTAAAACCTATGCAAATCGCTGGAAATTTAAACACCCAACTCCTGCAGATTTCTTCCGTTCTATGGAAGATGCTTCGGCAATGGATTTAGATTGGTTTTGGAGAGGTTGGTTTTATACAACCGGAAGCAATGATATTGGTATTAAGGAAGTGAAAAAATATCATATTACAGATAAACCAACTGAACAAGCTAAAAACCTAGCTAAAAGATATGGAATTACCATTGATGAGCTACCGCCATCATTGTATTTAATTTCTGAAGATAGCACCGACTATACCGATGAATTAAAAAGTAAAAAACCAGAAGATTACAGTATTTTAAATACCTACATTCAAGATAATTTTTCACCAGAAGAAAAAGCAACTTTAAAATCGCCAAAATACTTTTATGAATTGGTATTTGAAAAACCAGGCGATTTAGTAATGCCAATTATTGTAGAATTTGAATATGAAGATGGAACAAAAGATCGCAAACAATTTCCTGCAGAAATTTGGAGACTAAATGATGCCGAAGTAACTAAAGTTTTCCCATCAAGTAAAGTAATTAATAAAATAACTGTAGATCCAGATGAGCAAACTGCTGATGTAGATTTAAGCAATAATAGTTGGCCAAAAACAACTGAAACAAAATTTGACAACTTTAAAAGAAATCAAGTTAAAGGATAATATTTGGTGAAGTCTAAGTGAAATTTTCGTTAACCTAAATTAATTTCAGGTTCTAATAGTATTAAATTATTCATATTATTGAGATACTGAATTAAGATAAGTATCAATAATTTCAATTATTTTTCAGACAAACTAATTTTATGCTTCAACAATTTCACAACAATAAAAAATAATAATTCCCATTTATGAAAAAATTCATTTCTATTATTCTACTACTCTTTATTAGTTTAAATGCAGTAACCGCTCAAGAAACTGTAAAAAAAGGACATTATAATATTAGTAAGTTTAAACAACTAGATGAAGAATTACCTACGCCAAATTCTGTACATACAGCTTCTGGTGCTCCAGGTTATGAATATTCACAACAACAAGTGGATTATAAAATGGATATTATTTTAGATGATGAAAAACAGCGAATTTATGGCGAAGAAATTATTACTTACCATAATAATTCTAAAGATCATTTAGAATATTTATGGATTCAATTAGATCAAAATATGAGAGCTCCAGACTCCAAAACTCCCGATTTAAGAAATGAAAAAATTGGAACGCTATACAATCCTGAACAGTTTTCAAAAAAATATATGGAACAACCTTTTGATGGTGGTTTTAAAATTGAATACGTAAAAAATAGTGACGGTAGTAATGCTAATTACCTTATTAATGAAACTATGATGCGTTTAAATTTAGATAAACCTTTAGCGCCAGGAAGTTTATTTACATTTAAAATAAAATGGTGGTATAATATTAATAATCACATTACTCAAGGTGGAAGATCTGGTTTTGAGCACTTTCCGGCAGACGGAAATAACAGTTATGTAATTGCTCAGTTTTTTCCAAGGTTATGTGTATATAATAATGTTGAAGGTTGGCAAAACAAACAATTTTATGGCCGAAGTGAGTTTGCCTTAGAATTTGGAAATTACGAAGTAAATATTACTACTCCAAAAGATCATATGTTAGGTGCTACAGGCGTATTAAAAAATGAAAGTGAAGTACTCACCAAAACACAACAAAAACGTTTAGCATTGGCTAGAAAAACTTTTGACAACCCAGTTTTAATTGTAACCCAAGAAGAAGCAACTGAAATTGAAAAAACAAAATCAAAAGAAACAAAAACTTGGAAATTTTATGCAGAAAACGTCCGTGATTATGCATTTGCATCATCGCGTAAATTTATTTGGGATGCAATGGCAGTTGATATTAATGGCCGAACCGTAATGGCTTACTCCTATTATTCAAAAGAAGCAAATCCCTTGTACGGAGATCACTCAACCAGAGCAACAGCGCAAACGTTAAAAACGTACTCTAAACACACTTTTGATTATCCTTACCACAAAGCAATTTCTGTTGATGGGCAAATGGGAATGGAATATCCACAAATTTGCTTTAATCCAGGAAGACCAAATGCTGATGGAACGTATGATGATCGTACAAAATACAGAATGATTGGTGTTACAATTCACGAAGTTGGTCATAACTTTTTCCCTATGATTATTAATTCTGATGAGCGTAAATGGACTTGGATGGATGAAGGATTAAACTCATTTGTTCAAATGTTAGCGCAACAAGAGTACGAAGAAAACTATCCATTAAATAGAGGTTTACCAAAAACTATTGTTGCTTATATGAAAGGCGACCAATCTCAATTATCACCAATTATGGCAGAAGGAGAAGATTTATATGAATTTGGTAATAATGCATACGCAAAACCAGCAGCTGGGTTATGGATGCTTCGCCATACTATTATGGGACCAGAATTATTTGATTTTGCATTTAAAACCTATGCAAATCGTTGGAAATTTAAACATCCAACACCTGCAGATTTCTTCAGATCAATGGAAGATGCTTCTGCAATGGATTTAGATTGGTTTTGGAGAGGTTGGTTTTATACTACCGATAATAATGATATTGGCATTAAAGATGTAAAAAAATATCATATTACCGATAAACCTACAAAACAAGCAGAAAATTTAGCCAAAAGATATGGAATATCCGTAGATGAATTGCCTCCTTCCTTATATTTAGTTTCCGAAGAAAGCAACGAATTTTCTGAAGAATTAAAAGGTAAAAAACCTGAAGACTACAATATTTTAAATGATTATTTAGAAGCTAATTTTTCATCAGAAGAAAAAGCAACCTTAAAATCTCCAAAATTCTTTTACGAACTAACTTTTGATAAACCAGGCGGTTTGGTAATGCCAATTATTGTTGAATTTGAATATGAAGATGGCACAAAAGAACGCAAGCAATATCCTGCAGAAATTTGGAGAAAAAATGATGCTGAAGTAACCAAAGTATTTCCATCTAGTAAAGTAATAACTAAAATTACTGTGGATCCAGACGAAGAAACAGCAGATGTTGATACCAGTAACAACAGTTGGCCAAAACAAACTGAAAGTAAATTTGATGAATTTAAACGAAATCAAATTAAAGGATAATTATTAAATAAAAAAAAACGCTCAAATGAGCGTTTTTTTATTTTGTATATTTAGTTCTAAAATAAGTGTGTTTTTAAACAGTTTCTTTATTTTTTCGTAACATAAAATAAAGTCCAATTAAAATTAGTGGAATACTAAGCATTTGACCAGTATTTAAACCTAAAATCCAGTTTTCACCACCTTCAACTTGTTTTTCTTTAAAGAATTCCACCAAAAATCTGGCAGACCAAAGTAGGGCAAAAAACAATCCGAAAATGTATCCTAATTTTTGTTTTTTATCTGTTTTCCAATATACAAATAACAAGATTCCAAAAATAATTAAGTAACAGAATGCTTCATATAATTGTGCAGGGTGACGAGGAAAATCTTCTCCTAGTTTTCTAAAAACAAACCCATAATCAGAATTTGTTGGTTTTCCAATAATTTCAGAATTCATTAAATTTCCTAATCTAATAAAAACTCCAGCAATTGCAACTGGTATTGCAACCCTATCTAATATAAATAACAGCGGTTCTTTTAAAACTTTTTTGCTATAAAAATACAAAGCTGTAATAATACCAACAGCAGCACCATGACTTGCTAAACCAGCAAACCCTGTAAATTCAAATTTTGGTGAAAAACGAAAAGGTAAAATTACTTCTAACGGTTTTTTAAATAAAAACTCTGGATCATAAAATAAAAAATGACCAATTCTTGCTCCTACTAATGTAGCTATTACCACATAAATAAATAATGAATCTAATTTTTCAATAGGAACATTATCATTTATAAAAATTTTCTTCATTAAATGTAATCCCAACATAAAGGCTATTACAAACATTAAACTATAATAGCGTAATGCAAAAAATCCAATTTTAAAAATTTCTGGTTCTGGATTCCAATCTATTTGAAGTAGTATCATTTTATATTATTTAAGCTGTAATATTAGTCTATCTATTTTACTATTTGTTACTTTTTTTATCAATTTTATCAGGAACAGGATCATAGCCACTTCCTCCCCAAGGATGACAACTTCCAATACGCTTTAAAGCTAGCCAACCACCTTTAAATAAGCCATGTTTCTGTAACGCTTCTAAAGTATAACTAGAACACGTTGGAGAATATCTGCAACTAGATGGTGTATATGGAGATATTGCTGCTTGGTAAAACCTTACCAACCAAATAAATGGAAGTGCGACTATTTTTGTAAAACTTTTCAAATTAATTTACAGAAAATGTAGTTCCTTCTTTTCCATCTTTTAATTGAATTCCAAGCGCAGCAAGTTCGTCTCTAATTTTATCGGATAGAGCCCAATCTTTATTGTCTCTTGCATCTTTTCTCATTTCAATTAATAACTCAACTACACCAGATAATTTATTAGAGCTATCTTGTTGAATTTCATTTTTTAGTCCTAAAACATCAAAAACAAAAGCATTAATTGAGGCTTTCAACTCTTCTAAATCTTCAGCAGAAATTGTTTCCTTTTTCTCTAATAATAAATTTACGTATTTTACAGCTTCAAAAAGATTTGCAATTAAAATAGGACTGTTAAAATCGTCATTCATTGCATCGTAACATTTTTGTTTCCAAGCTTTTATATCAATTGAAGATGTTTTAGAAGTTTCTATTTTAGTTAAACTATTTACAGCTTCCATCAATTTTAAATAGCCTTTTTCCGAAGCTTCAATTCCAGCACTTGTAAAATCTAAAATACTACGGTAATGAGCCTGCAACATAAAAAAACGTGTAGCACTTGGCGAAAAAGCTTTAGGTAAAATTTTATTTTCACCTGTAAAAATTTCATTAGGTAAAATATAATTTCCTGTAGATTTTGCCATTTTCATTCCGTTCAAAATTAACATATTGGCGTGTAACCAATAATTTACAGGCTTTACATTGTTTTTTACTTTAGATTGAGCAATTTCACATTCGTGATGCGGAAATTTTAAATCCATTCCACCTCCGTGAATATCAAAAGTTTCTCCTAAATATTTGGTACTCATTGCAGTACATTCTAAATGCCAACCCGGAAAACCATCGCTCCAAGGTGAAGGCCAACGCATAATATGTTGTGGTTCTGCTTTTTTCCAAAGTGCAAAATCTTGTGGATTCTTTTTATCACTTTGCCCGTCTAATTCACGTGTGTTATGAATAGAATCTTCAATATTTCTACCAGAAAGTATTCCGTAGTGTTCTGTTTTATTGTATTTTAACACATCAAAATAAACCGATCCATTTACTTCGTAAGCGAAACCTTTAGCTAAAATATCTTTAATAATTTCAATTTGTTCAACAATATGACCAGTTGCTGTAGGCTCTATACTTGGCGGTAAATTGTTTATTTTCTGTAGCGTGTTATGAAAATCAACTGTATAGCGCTGTACCACTTCCATTGGTTCAATTTGCTCTAAACGTGCTTTTTTAGCAATTCTATCTTCGCCTGCATCTGCATCATTTTCTAAATGTCCAGCATCTGTTATATTACGAACATAACGAACTTTATAACCTAAATGTTTAAAATAACGAAAAATTAAATCGAAAGACATAAAGGTTCTTACATTTCCTAAATGCACATTACTATATACTGTTGGTCCGCAAACATACATTCCCACATTTCCTTCAACAATAGGTTTAAATACTTCTTTAGTTTTACTTAAAGAGTTGTATACTTTTAACTGATTTGATTTAAATAATTCCATTAAAATTTTCTTGATTTTAAAGTGGTAAAGATACTAACAAATGCCAAATAGAAAAATTTATACTTCAATGCTTTTTTCTAAATACAAAGAGCGATACTTTTAACGTAAAAAAGTATTAAATATTCCTTAAAATTAGCATTTAAAAGCATTCTTTTTTATGTAAATGTGTTTATCAAAATAATTATTCTAATTTTACAAAAATTTTGAACTTTTTTAAAGTCAAAAAATTATTTTGCACCTCATGAATTACGAATTTACAATTATAGTACCCGTCTTCAATGAAGAAGATAATTTAAAACGCGTTGAAAAAGAATTAAGCGATTATATAAAAATTGCTACCAAAAAAACCAAAATTTTATTTGTAAATGATGGTAGTATTGATAAAAGTCAATTATTAATAGATGAGATTTGTAAAAATAATCCAGATTTTTCTTTTATTCAATTTCAAAAAAACTGTGGGTTAAGTGCAGCTATTGCAGCCGGTTTTAAAAATACGGATACCGAATTAGTTGGATATATAGATTCTGATTTGCAAACAGCTCCTGAAGATTTTAATTTATTATTAGCTGAAATTGGTAACTATGAATTAGTTACTGGAGTTAGAGCAAACAGAAAAGATTCTTTTGTAAAAAATATGTCGTCTACCATTGCAAACGGAATTAGACGTGCTTTTACACACGATGGAATGGATGATACCGGATGTCCGTTAAAGGTTATAAGAACTGAAAACGCTAAAAACATTCCAATGTTTAAAGGATTGCACCGCTTTTTACCTGCTATGATTTTATTGCAAAATGGTAGAATAAAACAAATTCCTGTACAACATTTTCCAAGAATTGCAGGTGTAGCAAAATATGGTTTATGGAACCGTTTATTAGGTCCATTATTAGATTGTTTTGCGTACGTTTGGATGAAAAAGAAATACATTAATTATGCCATTGAGAAAAAAAGTTAATGAGTAATTGGATTATTTTTGGCATTGGTTTTATTGCCCAACTTTTATTTTCTGGCAGATTAGTTTTACAATGGATTTTATCGGAAAAAAGTAAAAAAGTACTTACTCCTGCCCTGTTTTGGTGGCTAAGTTTACTAGCATCGTTTTTATTATTTGTTTATGGATATTTACGTGAAGATTTTGCCATTATGCTTGGGCAAGCGCTTACTTATTTTATTTATATACGTAATTTACAATTGCAGGGCCAATGGCAAAAAACACCTAAAATTGGAAGGTGGTTTTTATGGATATTTCCAGTTTTAATTGTTATTTATTCTTACAATAATAACAGTTATGATGTAGATAAATTACTTAAAAATGAAGCCATTCCTACTTGGTTACTTATTTTAGGAATTATAGGTCAAGTTATTTTTACACTTCGATTTATTTATCAATGGATATATTCAGAAAAAAATAAACAATCTATTTTACCAATAGGATTTTGGATTTTAAGTTTAATTGGTTCTATTTTAATTTTAATTTATGCCATATTAAGAAAAGATCCTGTTTTATTGGTTGGCCATTTAATGGGTACAATTATTTATTTTAGAAATATTATAATCTCCAAAAATGAAGTTAAATAATGTATCTAATAAATCAACCTTTTGTATTTATTTCATTACTCCATTTTAAGTTTGTATGTTTACTTTTTATAAAAACTATTAAATAAATGCATTATTAATGAACCAACTCTTTAATCTGTCTATTGTAATTCCTTGTTATAACGAAGGTAAACGCTTAGATACCAGCAGTTTTATTGAATTTCTAGACAACCAAAAAGATACATTAATTTGCTTTGTTGATGATGGTTCTAAAGATAACACACTTGAAGTTTTAAATACTATTAAACACAAATTTCCAAATTCTGTTGAAGTTGTATCAGCCGTAAAAAATGAAGGAAAAGCAGCTGCAGTAAAAACGGGAGTTTTGTTTTGTACTCAAAAAATTAAACAAAACAAAATTGCTTATATAGATGCAGACTTGGCAACTTCTTTAGAAGAATGTGTTGAAATTAGTTCGGAAATAAATTCTGAGATTGTTTTTGCTTTTGGATCAAGAATTTCCAAAATTGACAATTATATTGATAGAAAACTATATCGATTTTTAATTGGTAGAATTATTGCCACTGCAATTTCCCATCAATTAAAGCTTCCTGTTTACGATACACAATGTGGTTGTAAAATTTTTACAAATAATTTAGCAAAAGAAATTTTTAAAGATAATTTTATTTCGAAATGGTTATTTGATGTGGAAATATTCCATAGAATATCAGCAATTTATGGCACCCACAAAATGCCCACTATTTGTAAGGAAATTCCGCTAAAAAAATGGGTTGATGTTGGGGAATCAAAAGTTCATATAACATACTTTTTTAAACTTTGGCTAGATTTACTAAAAATAGGTAAAACATACAAAAACAATTAGTTATGACTATTTTATCGAAAAAAATATCTCCTTTTGCCTTATTAGTTATCGCGCTTTTATTGTTTAGAGCTGTTTTAAATTTTGCCATTCCTTTAATGGATAAAACAGAAGCTCGGTATGCTGAAATTGCCAGAATTATGGCAGAAACCAACGATTTTACAACACCTCAAATAGATTATGGCGTTCCGTTTTGGGCAAAACCTCCATTATCTACATGGTTTTCTGCATTAAGTATAAAAGTGTTTGGTGAAAATGAATTTGCAGTACGTTTCCCTTATTTATTATTGAATATTTTAGTGCTTTTATTAATTGGCAGATACGCTAAAGAAAAGAAATTAGACTTCTTTTTACCTGCTTTTGTTTTACTCACCATTCCAGAATTTTTAATTCATACGGGAGTTGTATCAACAGATACTGCACTGGCTTTTTGCGTTACTTTAGTAATGATTTCTTTTTGGGAAGCTGTAAAAACAAAAGATAACCATTTATGGAAATACCTGTTTTTTATTGGTTTGGGATTAGGAATGCTGGCTAAAGGTCCTATTATTTTTATACTTACAGCTCCTCCAATTTTTGTTTGGATGGTCTTTTTTAAGGAATATAAATCGGTTTGGAAAAACTTTAATTGGTTGTTAGGAATTCTTTTATTTGCTTTAATTGCTTTTCCTTGGTATTATTTGGCAGAACAAAAAACACCTGGTTTTATTGATTATTTTATTGTAGGTGAGCATTTTAAACGTTTTTTTGATGCTAGTTGGCAAGGCGATAAATATGGTTTTCCAAAATCACAACCGTTAGGAATGATTTGGGTATTTTTAATTGCCTTTGCGCTTCCTTGGATTTTGTTTGTGATTCAAAAAATATGGCAAAAAAAACGAACTCTTTTAAAAGATAAATGGGCGTTGTTTTTACTTTTATGGTTACTATGGACTCCAGGATTTTTTACCATTTCAAAAAGTTTAATTCATCCATACATTATGCCTGTAATGGTTCCAATAGCTTTATTAATAACGTATTGGTGGAACGAATTTAAACATGAAAAAAGACTAATTTATATCAGTTTAATTTTTCCAATAGTGGCTTTAATTCTATTTTTAGGAATGCAATTTACAAGCAAAAAAGATTACTTTATAAATTCTGATAAGTATTTAATTGAAACCACTGCTGCTAAAAACTTACCTGTATTTTGTTGGGAAGTTAAAAGTTATTCAAGTCAGTTCTATTCAAAGGGTACAGTGCTAATTATAAAAGATGAACTGGATTTACAACATAAAATTAAATCTGAGAATTCATTTTTATTAATTATTTCAAAAAAACGATTGAAAAAAAAGAATTCAGCGCTATTAAATTCTTTTAAAAAATTAGATGAAAATTATAAAAATTCTATTTATCTATATGAAAAATAATTTCTAGTTTTAATGCTTATTATTTTAGTTTAAAAATGCTAAACACTTTTGAAAAATATCCAATTTTAACATTATCCATTGTATTGGTTTTAATGCTTTTAATACATTTAAATGTCCCTAGCGTTACCATTATGGAAGCTCGTAATTTTATTACCGCAAGAGAAATGGTTCAGGAAAATAATTGGTTATTAACAACTATGAATGGTGAAGCGCGGTATCAAAAACCTCCATTGCCAACTTGGTTTAGTGCTGTATCAGGTTTAATTTTTGGAATTAGCAACGTTTTTGCATTGCGACTTCCTGCTGCTTTAATGGTGCTTTTTTTAGGAATATTTTTATACCTTTTTTCTTTAAAATTAAATTTAACCAAACAACATAGTTTTATAAATGCTTTAATTTTAATTACATCTTTTTATGTATTTGCTATTATAAATGAAGCACCTTGGGATATTTATGCGCACGGATTTATGTTGGCAGGAATTTATTATTTATTTCAATTATTTGAAGAACATAAACCCATTTGGAAACATACTGTATTAGCAGCTTTTTTTATTGGATTATCAATTCTTAGCAAAGGTCCGGTTTCATTATTTGCTTTGTTTTTACCATTTTTAATATCGTATGGAATTATATTTAAGTTTAAAAATATTAAAGCTAAAATAGTTCCTTTTATTGCTGTATTAATATTATTTGTAATTATTGGTGGTTGGTGGTTTATTTACGTAAGACTAGCTGATCCTGCGGCATTTTTAGAAATTGCTACTAAAGAAACTGGAAATTGGGCAAGTTACAACGTAAAACCTTTTTACTACTATTGGAGCTTTTTTAGCCAATCTGGAATTTGGGCAATACCAGCACTTATTAGTTTAATATATCCATACTTAATTAAAAAAGTAGCACATAAAAAAGTGTATAAATTTACATTTTGGTGGGTTATTATAGCTGTTATTTTATTATCGTTAATTCCAGAAAAAAAACCAAGATATTTAATGCCTGTTTTAATTCCATTAGCCTTAAATATTGGGATTTATATAAATTATATAATTGGTAATTTTTCAAATTTCACATCAAAAAAGGAGAAAATTCCTGTGTATTTTAATTTCGGATTGATTGCTTTTATAGCATTAGCAATGCCAATTGCCTTAATCTTTATGTTAAAAACTAATTTATTTCAGCATCTTTTCTATTTTACGGCCTTAACTATTTGTTGCGTATTAGTTGCTATTTTCATATTTAAATATTTAAAAAAACAGCAACTTAAAAATGTATTTTATTTAGTAGTTGCATTTATAGTTTCTGTTTTATTATTTGGTTTACCTATCTCCAAAAGTTTAAATAATAATACTAATTTTAAATCTATTAAAAGCCTACATACTTTTGAAGTTGAAAACAATATTAAAACGTATTCTATTGGAGAAATTACACCTGAATTATTATGGGATTACAATGGAATTTTACCCGATATTTACAAAAACCAAGAACTTACACTACCAAACGAACCTAAATTTGGATTGTTACTAATGAATGATGATATAGAAAAAATTTCATCACAATTAGTACTTAATTATAATTTAGAATTAAAGGAAACTTATGATTTAAATGAAGGTTCAAAAATAAAAGAAAGATTAATTAGACAATTTTATATAGTATCAAAAAAATAATACTTTTACACAATGAAAAATTTAACAACCATAGATAAAATAGCCTATTCATTTTTAATTATCATATTTGGATTAGGAATATATTTTGCTAATACTGATTTAGTTTATTTTGATGAAGTTTACACTGTAGAAGACGGTTTTGTAGAAAATGGTTCTGCCATATTTTTATTTATTTCAAGTATGCTTTTGCTGTATCGCTTTTTTAAGCTATTTAAGTATAAAAAAACACTTTGGAAAGTTGGAATATTAGCAATGGCTATTGTTTTCTTTTTTGGTGCTGGAGAAGAAATTTCTTGGGGTCAACGTATTTTTAACATTGAATCATCAGAATATTTTTTACAAAACAACGCCCAACAAGAAACCAACCTACATAATATGGTGGTTGATGGAAAAAAGATAAACAAAATAATTTTCAGTCAACTTTTAACTATTATTTTGGTACTGTATTTAATAGTTACTCCTTTTTTATATAGAAAATACGATTGGATAAAAAACTTAATAAATATGTTTGCTGTACCGGTTGTAAAATGGCAATATACCATTGCTTTTTTAGTTGGCACAGCTTTGTTGGTTTTTATGAATTCTAATAGAAAATGGGAAATTTACGAACTTTCTTTTAGTGTAATTTTCTTATTAATATTTTTAAATCCTTTAAATAAAGGTATTTATACTAAAGACTAAATTTGTTTGAAAAGACACTAAATAATTTATAAAACAGCGTTCCGTACAGTAATCCAAAAAAGATTCCTGTTAAAATATCTAGTGGAAAATGTACGCCAATATAAATTCTGCTGTAAGCAACTACAAGTGCCCAAATTATTAAGAATATTGTACTTAACTTATTTTTAAATTTTAAAGTTAAACTAAAAAATACTGCAATAGCCATAGAGTTAGCTGCGTGCGCTGAAAAATAAGAATATAAACCACCGCAACGGTTACCTACCAACCTACATAAGTTAGAAATATCGTTATTATGGCAAGGTCTTAAGCGTTTAAAACCATTTTTAAATAAGTTACTAGTTTGGTCTGATAGCAAAATTAAAACAGCAATAAACAATACTAAAACCACTGTTTTTTTCAGTCCAAACTTTTTATAAGTAACATAAAGTAATACTAAATATAATGGGATAGCTGAAAACTTATTTGTTAAAATAAGCCAAAAGCTATCCCATTGTGTTGTTCCTAAATTATTTAGGAATAAAAATAATTCAATGTCTTTTTCAATTAATGAATTTATCATTGATGTTACTTTTATTTTTTATTTATTAATTAGTTTTATTGTATTTCTACCAATTCTACTTCAAAAACTAAATCGGTATTTGGAGGAATTACACCTCCTGCACCTTGTGCTCCATATCCTAAATGAGACGGAATAAACAACAAGGCTTTATCTCCAACTTTCAATTCTTCCAAACCTTCTTTAAAGCCAGCTATTAAACGTGCTTTAGGTCCGTAAACAGTTGAAAATGGCGTGTAACCATTTTGGTCATCACGTTCTTGATCAAAACTCTCATAAGCAATTGCAACATCTTTATAACTGGTATCAAATAATTTTCCATCTGTAAAATAACCAGCATAATTTACTACAACATGTTGCCCAACTTTAGGTTTTTCTCCATTCTTTGTTTCAAAAATGGCAACTTTTAAACCAGAAGGAAGTTCTTTTGCCTTGCTTTCATTAATTTCAAACTTAGCAAGGGTAGCTTTTATAACTTTTTCAATACGAGCTTCTTTCTCTTTCACTTCTTTTTCGTGCTGCTCATAAAATTCAGAAAATAGTTTAGCGGCATTAAATCGCTTTGCTTCTTTTCCTACTTTTATAATTACAATTTTAAAAATTGTATCATTTTGCACTATAGAATCAACTACATTTTGGCCTTTAATAACATTTCCAAAAACGGTATGTTTACCATCGAGCCAAGGCGTATCTTTATGAGTTATAAAAAACTGACTACCATTAGAATCAGGCCCTGAATTTGCCATAGACAAAATTCCAGCTTTATCATGTTTTAAAAGTAAATCTCCAATAGAATCTTTTGGAAATTCATCTAAAAACTTATAGCCCGGATCTCCAACTCCATTACCTAAAGGATCGCCACCCTGAATCATAAAATTGTTTAAAACTCTATGAAAAACCAATCCATTATAAAAAGGTTTCTTTTTTAATGAATCTAAAACATATTTGTTGGTTCCTTCAGCTAAAGAAACAAAATTAGCAACTGTAATAGGTGTTTTTTCAAATTCTAATTTTAAAAGAATTTCTCCTTTACTTGTTTCCATTTTTGCATACAAACCATCTGCCAAATCTGTAAATTTGGTTGGTTTACATGATATGAATAGGATTGAAATTAGTATAATTAAAATCTGATTTTTTCTCATAACAGCTTTAATTTAGATTTTATATAAAACTAACTAATTTAAAGTTATTTTACAATTTCTAATAACTCAACTTCAAAAACTAAAGGCATAAATGGTTTAATTGCACCACCTTGACGAGGAAATGCACCGTATGCTAAGTCTTGAGGTATAAAAAATTTGTATTTTGAACCAACTGTCATTAATTGTAAACCTTCAGTCCAACCTTTTATTACTTGGTTTACACCAAATTGTGCAGGCTCACCTCTTTCTACTGAACTATCAAAAACAGTTCCATCGGTTAATGTTCCGTGGTAATGCACTTTTACTTGTGAAGTTGCAGTTGGTTTTTCACCAGCTCCTTCTTTAATTACAGAGTATTGTAAACCACTAGCTGTAGTTTGAACTCCTTCAGCAGATTTGTTAGCTTCCATAAATTTTTCACCTTCAGCTTTTACTCCAGCAAATTCAGCCTCAATTTTTTTAGCAGCTTCTTCTTGCTCTTTTTTCATTGCTTCTTCTTGTCTTTTTTGGAAAAATCTATTTAAAATAACATTAATTACTTCAGGATTTAATTTCATATCTAATGAATCTGCACCATTATGAAATCCTTGAATAAATAATTCTTTTTCTATATCAGAAAAATTTGCTTTTACTTTAGTACCCATATCTAATCCTAAAGCATAGCTTACTGAATCTAATTCAGTTTTTAAAGGTTTATTTGTTACACCTTTACCATTACATGATGCTAATAAAACAGCACCACAAACAACTAATAATTTAATTACTTTCATTTTTTTTATTTATTTTAATTAATTGAACTCTATATATTAACGGTTGATTAATATCAATTTTATGTTGATCGCCAAGGTATCCATACATTTTGTGTGATGGAAATAAAAAGGTAATTTCATCACCTTCTTTCATAATTTTAAGACCATCTCTTAAGCCTTCAATTATTTCTTGCTGATCAATTGCGTAACTTTTTACTCCTGTATTTTCTTTACTATACAGTACGTTTTTGTTTACATCTAACACCTCAAATGTATACGTTACAACATCGCCAAATTTAGGAATATAAGTACTGTTACTTTTTTTAGTATAGGTATACCAAAATCCTAACGGAGAGGAAACATACACATTTAATGAATCATGTTTTATTAATTGTAAAAACGTATTTTCTTCTTGTTCATTTAATGCTTTATTAAATGAAACAGATTGCTCCATTAAAGTGCCTGAGTTTTGTGTTACTGGGTTTCTGGGAATTGGTTTTATACAAGAAATTAGTAAAATTCCAATAAAGACAAGTATGCTATTATTCTTCATATGAATTTAATAATTCCTTTTTATATTTTGGTAGTATTTTTTTAAATTTTGCAATTGTTTCTTCTAATGATAAGGTTTGTTTACCTCCTGCTGCATTATCGTGTCCTCCGCCATCAAAATGTTTTCTGGCAAACTGATTTACAGAAAAACTTCCTTTAGACCGCAAGGATATTTTTATAATTTTTTGATCAGCATCTTCAATAAAAATTGCTGCAAAAATAACTCCTTTTAATGATAAAGCATAATTTACAACGCCTTCTGTATCTCCCTTTTCATACTTAAATTCGTCTAAATCGGCTTGTGATAAATGAATATAGGCGGTTTTTAACTTTTCAATAACCACCATATTACTTAATGCTCGTCCTAACAATTGCAATCTTCCATAAGAATTAGTATCGTAAACATTGTTATGAGCTTTTGCATTATCCGCACCTCTATCAATTAAATCGGCAATAATTTTATGTGTTTTGCTGGTTGTTGAAGGAAATCTAAAAGAACCAGTATCGGTCATAATTCCTGTATACAAACAAATAGCAATATCTTCATTAATTAAATCTTTATCGTCTAATTTATCAATAAATTGGTATACCATTTGGCAAGTTGAGCAAATAGCAGTATCTGAATATAAATATTTTGCAATTTTATCTGGTTGTTGATGATGATCAATCATTACAAATGTTCCTTCAAATTGCTCTAAGGTATTTTGCATATCATCTCCTACTCTATGCAATGCATTAAAATCTAACAGAAAAATAATAGAAGCATTCTCAATTGCACTTTTAGATTGCCTATTTTGCATATCAAACTTATAGGCTTCTTTTGAGCCTGGTAACCATTTTAAAAAATCTGGATAATCATTTGGTGTTACAACCGTAACATTATGTCCTTTCAGCATTAAAAAATGATACATTGCCAAACTTGAGCCCATTGCATCACCATCAGGGTTTCTATGTGGTACAATTACAACATTCTGAGGGATAGAAAGTAACTCTTTTAATTCCTTTATTTCGCTTCTTTTCATACGGCTGCGAATATACGCAAATGTTTACAATCCTAATAGCAGCAAAACAATTTTTAACGCTATTTTATAGGTTCAAAAAATATCTAATTGCTAAAATTATAAGTTTACTGATTTTCAAATTAGTAACTGAGTACATGGCAATTAATTGATAAAAGTTTATATTTGTCAAAAAAATAAATCATAAGAATTTTAAAATGATAACAAACAGAACATTTACAATGATTAAACCCGATGCCGTTGAAAAAGGAAATATTGGGCCAATTATTGAAAAAATTACAGCTGCTGGCTTTAAAATTATTGCAATGAAAATGGTAAGACTGTCAAGAGCTGATGCTCGTGCATTTTATGCTATTCATAAAGAAAAATCTTTTTTTAATGACTTAGTAGAATTTATGACAAGCGGACCAATAGTTGCTGCTATTTTAGAAAAACAAAATGCTGTTGACGATTTTAGAGCTTTAATTGGCGCAACAAATCCTGCTGAAGCTGCTGAAGGAACTATAAGAAAAATGTTTGCTACTTCTATTTCTGAAAACGCTATTCACGGATCTGATAGTAATGAAAATGCACTTATTGAAAGTAATTTTCATTTTGCCGGAAGAGAAGTATTTTAAAATATACCTTATTTTACATATAGAAACTGTTTAAAAAGTAAAATTTTCGATATTCTATCCCGATAATTATTGGCATAGGTTATAGATTCTCCTTACTTTTTAAACAGCTTTTTTTTAGGTTAATAATATTCTTGAAATAAGGTTTTCTCCTAATTCTTCGTTCATCATTTTAACAATCTTTTCTTTACCGTAGCTCAACTCCTCTCTTAATACAGATGATTTTAGCTTTACTATAAGTGTTTTGTTTTGTAATTCAACACTTTGTGTATAGGCAACAACACCACTTCCCATTAAATTATCCCAAGCATCTTTTACCGAAATTTGAGTCATTCCTTTGGTTAAATTATTTTCCTTTATTACATCCTTCATTAAATCTTGCAACGAATGGAATTCATTTTGCCTTTTAGCCATTATAATTGAAATATTTTATACGATTGTTTTGTTTTTTTTACCACTTCTTCTGTTCTTTCTTTATGGGTATCGCTAATAAAAAGTTGTCCAAATTCATCATTATTTACCAAACTAATTAATTGCGATACTCTAGAATCATCTAATTTATCAAAAATATCATCTAGTAATAAAATTGGTTTAACATTTGCTTGTGCATTCATAAAATCGAATTGCGCTAATTTTAAGGCAATTAAATACGACTTCTGCTGCCCTTGAGATCCAAATTTTTTAATTTGAAATCCTTCAATATCAAAAACCAAATCGTCCTTATGAATTCCAGCACTTGTAAATTGTAACATTCTATCTTTCTCTGCATTTTGTTTAAACAGTTCTTTAAAACTAAACTCATTTAATTGAGATTTATACACCAAATCTACTTCCTCTTTACTGTTTGAAATTACTTTATATCGTTTTTTAAAAATTGGAATAAAGGCTTCTAAAAACGCTTTTCTTTTCTCATAAATAATAGTTCCGTACGATTCTAGTTGTTCATTATACACATTTAAATTTAAAGCATCAAAAGTTCTATTGGCTGCAAAGTACTTTAATAAAGAGTTACGTTGTGCTAAAACTTTAGTGTATTTTATTAAATTTTGCAAATAACCAGCATCAGATTGTGAAATTACATTGTCTACAAATTTTCTTCTGGTATCGCTTCCATCTGTAATTAAATCTCTATCGGCTGGCGAAATAATTACCAATGGTAAATAGCCAATATGTTCAGAAAATTTTTCATAAATTTTACCATTTCTTTTCACTACTTTTTTATTTCCTTTCTTTAAACTGCATACAATAGTTTCCAACTTATCATTAATATTGTACAAACCTTCAATCATAAAAAAGTCTTCATTATGTCTAATATTCTGTGTTGCCACCGAATTAAAGTAACTTTTTGCAAAAGATAAGTAATAAATTGCATCTAAAACGTTTGTTTTTCCAACACCATTATCACCCACAAAACAATTTATTTTATCCTCAAAATCAAACGATTGAGATTCGAAGTTTTTAAAATTTACTAAAGTAATTTTCTTTAAATGCATCTATTTTTTTTGAAAGTTTAAAATTATTGAAAATAAATGAAAATTTAAGCACATTTGCATTTTTACTTTCCAATTAAAAACTCTATTTTTGCGCCTACAAATTTTATAAAAAATGGCAACATATAAAAAGACTGGAAGTAAAACAAAGAAATCTCAAGAAAGTATTGATGAGAAATCTACAACAGCTGAAGTATTTAACACTTTAGATGAAACTGCTTCAAAATCTGAACAATGGGTTATTAAAAACCAAAAAACCATATTAATAACACTAGCTGCAATTGTAGTTGGAATATTAGGTTACTTAGCATACCATAAATTTGTTGACGGACCAAAAGAAAAGGAAGCTGCTGACGAATTAGCATTTCCAAAAGCATATTTTGAAGAAGCTTTGGCTAATTCTGTTGCTACAGATTCATTATTTACATTAGCTTTAAATGGTGCTGATGGTAAATTTGGTTTTGTTGATATTGCGGATGAATATAGTGGTACAAAAGCTGGAAATTTAGCAAATTATTACGCTGGTATTTCTTACTTAAAACTTAAAAAATATAAAGAAGCAATTGATTATTTAGAAGATTTTTCTTCTGATGATGAATTATTAGGTCCAATTGCAAAAGGTGCTATTGGCGATGCTTTTGCAGATATTAATCAACCAGAAGATGCTATTGAATATTATTTAAAAGCTGCTGAATTAAAAGACAACAATTTCTCAAGTCCTTTATTTTTATTTAAAGCTGGAAACACAGCTTTAGAAATTGGAAAAAGTAGTAAAGCTTTAGAAATTTTTAACCAAATTAAAACCGATTATCCACTTTCTGACGAAGCAAAAAATATTGATATTTATATTAATAAAGCTACTTTTGCATCAGAAAAATAAGATGTAATAATGGCTACAACAAATTTATCTATATACGATAAAACAACAATCCCAAATGCGAAAAATTTTCGATTTGGGATTGTTGTTTCAGAATGGAATCCTGAAATCACTGAAAACTTATATTTAGGCGCAAAAGAAGCATTACTTGAAAATGGTGCACTCGAAAAAAACATTATAAAATGGGATGTGCCTGGAAGTTTTGAGTTAATTTATGGCTGCAAAAAAATGATTGAAACTCAAAAATTAGACGCAGTTATAGCCATAGGAAATGTTATTCAAGGAGAAACAAAACACTTCGATTTTGTTTGTGAAGGCGTTACTCAAGGTATTAAAGATTTGAATATTAAATATGATATTCCAACTATTTTTTGTGTTTTAACAGATAATACAAAACAACAATCTTTAGACAGATCTGGAGGTAAACACGGAAATAAAGGTGTAGAATGTGCTATTGCAGCAATTAAAATGGCTGCTTTAAGAGAGATTTAACACTCCACTTCTTCTAAAAACTTGACCGCAATTTTTTAATTCAGTATTTTTGTTACATACTGTATAACTACTTATTTATGTTTGGTAAATTATTTAAACCACGTGAACACTATGTTTTTAACTACAAACCTCGTTACTATGACGAGCGTAAAGAGCGTTTGCAACATTTAGAAGATAAATACAAAAAAAACAACGGAGAAAATACGGAGTCTTCTACTATTAGATTAACCAAAAATAATTTAAAAAATAATTGGGTAAAAAATAAAAGAAGCGCTACAGATAAATCTACCAATTTAAGATTAGCCATTATTATTGCTATTTTAGTAGGAATTGTTGCCTATATTTTTGAATTACATACACTACTTTAATGGCAGATATTATTCAGCTATTACCAGATCACGTTGCCAATCAAATTGCAGCTGGTGAGGTTGTTCAGCGACCTGCATCTGTTGTAAAAGAATTATTAGAAAACGCGATTGATGCAGATGCTACATCTATAAAATTAATTATAAAAGATGCTGGAAAAGCATTAATTCAGGTAATTGATAACGGAAAAGGAATGAGCACCACAGATGCTCGTTTAAGTTTTGAACGTCATGCTACTTCAAAAATAAAAAAAGCCGAAGATTTATTTAATTTACACACCAAAGGTTTTAGAGGTGAAGCATTAGCTTCTATAGCTGCTATTGCTCATGTAGTTTTAAAAACCAAACAAGAAAATCAACAATTAGGTACAGCTATTAAAATTGAAGGTAGCACTGTAGTTTCTCAAGAATCTGTTTCTACAACTAACGGAACTTCAATTGCTGTTAAAAATTTATTTTATAATATTCCGGCTCGTCGAAATTTTTTAAAATCAAATAC
>NZ_JBFHHX010000013.1:0-37768 GCF_041596795.1 Lutibacter sp. | reverse complement strand
CTTCTACGGGAATTAATCCTTGTAAAATTGGCTGATTTGTTTCCCACAGCGTAGTTGGATTATTTTCATCTAAAACAGCATCAACAGCAAATGAAAAGGAATGCTTTTGGTTCATTTTTTTATGCCATTCTATATTTTGATTTAGATATTTTGAAACAGCTTCATTCTTTTCTGAAATATGGTTTTGTTCATTTTCAATAACTGATAAAATGGTGTTATTTTTATTGTTATCAGTATTTTTGAACTGTGATTTAAAATACCATTGTTCATTTTTATTAGGTGCATATTCTATGTTCAACTTCCCAATACCCAGTATATTTCTTGTAGCAGAATTATGAGCTGTTTCTTCGGTAAATGCAGTATATTGATTGATGGATTCTTGATAGGTTTCATTTTTTGAATGTGAAAAAATAGCATATCCAGAAATGTCCAATTTACTATTTATAACTTTGGTAATGTTTAATGCGCCAAATTTATTAGTACTGTTTACAATATCTTGCGTTTCTAAAAACTGAGAAAAATCACTAGCCGAAATATTATAAATTGAACCATCGCCTTTTAAAAATGCACTAACACCACCTTGAAAATTCATATAATCTTTAAAAGTAAAGGTTTTCTCACCTGTATTATTTAAGTTCCCAATAAAATTAACATTGGTTTTTGGACTGTAATAGAACAAATTACTGTGGGTTCGGTAAAAATCTTTAGTTCCCTTTCCAACTTCAATATCGCCAAAGGCAAATTGTTTTTTGTCTTTTTTTAAGAGAATGTTCATTGCTACATCTTCAGAATCTGACACGTTTTTTAAAAAGGCCATTTCATTATAATTATCAATTACCTGAACTTTATCAATAGCATTTGCAGGAATATTTTCAACAGCTAATTTGGTGCCACCATTAAAAAACTTTTTACCTTCTACTAACATTTTGGTTACTTTTTTACCTTGTACTGTAACGTCACCATTTTTATCAACTTCAACACCCGGTAATTTTTTAAGTACATTTTTTAGTTTGCGCTCATCTCCAGTAACAAACTTACTTGTATTGTAAGTTATGGTATCTTCTTTTATAGTAACTGGCAACTCAATAACAACTTCTTGCAATTGATTTGGTGCTTCCTTTAAAACTATGTTTTTTAGTGCATTATCCGTAGCTACCAATGTGAAATTAGTAGTTTTAAAACCCATATAACTCACAGAAATAGTATAAGTATCATTTTTTGTAAGTTCTAATTTGTACAAACCAGCATCATCAGTAATTGCAAATTGTAAATTTTTTGTAAGGTCTGTAGGTTTAGCAATAACATTAGCAAAAGACAAAGGATTTTGCAAACTGTCCTTTATACTTCCTTTAAGAGTTATGGATTGACCAAAACATAAGGAACTGTAAAAAAGCATCATATAAAGAAATCTTTTTTCTAGCACTGTTTCTTAAATTAGAATTTTTTAAAATATTTAAAACCTTCTTTTTCTAGTTTTGTAAAATCTTCTACGGTAATCAATTTTCCATTTTTGGGTAACTCAATTCTTTTATCTTTTAAAGCATTTTTTATAATTTTCGATGCATAAATAACAATGTTATCAACTTCAACTTCTAAAATTAATCCAGGCAAACCAACGTATGAAGCTGGACCATATGGTATTGGAATTTCAACAGTAAACCAAGCTACTATTGGCACTTGTTTAGAACCACTTATAGTTTCTCTAATAATTATTTTTGTTGCCTTTTGACATAAGTAATTACCAATCCTTTTTTGGTCTGCTTCTATTTGCCAATTATTATTTGAAAAAGGTTTTTCAATTAAAAATATTTCCCCATCAAATTCTTTTTGAATAATGGTACTTTGCAATTTACTATTTGTATAAAATGTCCCGTTAGTATCACCAAAACTTTTAGCAAGTATTATTGGTATTGAATTCTCATTTTCAATTTCTAAGGAACTCATCTCAAAAAAAAGAGAAGAGTTACCATTATAAAGCAAACTATAATTTAGGTTATTTACAAGACTGTATGCTTTTTCTACAATTTCTATGGAAGATTTGTTTTTGCTAGAATTTGAATAGTCTAGTTTAACATTACTTTTCTTTTTATATATAACCTCTGTAACTCTCTCTTGGGAATAACTTTTAACACTTAAGCCCAATGCTACTACAATTAATATTTTAAAAGTTAACATTCTCATCTTTTTCTATTTATTATTTATTTCATTAAAGCCCTTAAATCCTTAATGAATAATTAAACATAATTCATTATGCACATTTTTTATTATTGTTCTGTAATAACTAAACTTTGTGAGGCAAGTATGCCTCACAAATTAAAATTAGCTATCTCCTTGTTGCTCCTCACAATTTTCTACAATTGACAAAAACACTTCATATGAAATACCTCCACATTCTTTATCTACATCATATGCAAGTTTAATACAATTAACTTCTGTTGTTTTTGTAACATTAGCATTCACCATTGCTAAACCAGCAAATACAAATACTATACTTAAAATTAAATTTTTACTCACACTTTTTAAATTTATAACTTTGTGTTCGTGATTTTTCTTTGAAAAGTTCATTTTAGTAAAATTTAAATTTGTGAATAGCGCATAATTGTGCTTTTCCAGTAATATTTTTATTTTATTGAAATTTATTTTAGTTAATTATTCTGGTTTTTATTTATAAAATCTTGTGTCATATTTTTTACAATATTTTCATATTCTTCTGACGATACCTTCTTTCCTTCTGTTGGTTTATTTATAACCAAGGAATCTAGGTTTAATTCAATTTTTAAAGCTGAAAAAGTTAGGTTTCCTTCTTGTAATTCTAAAATTAAACCTGGTAAATTACCATATTCTTTAGGTCCAAAATTAACTGGTATTTCAGTTGTATACCAAGCAATAACTTCTCTTTCTTTAGTAATTCCTTTTCTGTTTTTAAAATACTTTACTGCTGTTGCTTTTAAACAAGAATATTTTCCAATCATCTTTTCTTCTTGAGTTAATTCCCACTTTATTAAGGGATAATCAACTAAAAATACTTCTCCGTAATACTCTTTTTGATTTATTCTTTCATTTGCTTTTACATTTGAATAAAAAATTCCATTTCCAGCAAAAATTGTAACTAAATCTAGTTTTTTGTCATTCTCATTTACTAAAACATCTTGTTTCTTAAAATCAGATTCATTGTTAGAAAAACTTAATATATATAGTAATTTATCTGAATCAATTGATAAAGATTTACTATTTTCCATATTAAATTGTGCAGAATAAACAATTTGTCCATTTATATTTTGACTATAAGTACTAGGCATAATAAATGAAATTAAAGCTATACTTATCAATATCAAACTTTTTAAATATCTCATATTTTAATTATTTTAATTGAACAATTAAGAATTTATTAAAAACACATGTTAACTAATGAACCCTTAATTGCTCATTAAGCTAAGTTTTTTATTCAATATTCGTTAAATTCATTGCATAAATAGAAAAGATTACGAAAAACTCTTCCCCATTCTTCACTTGACCAGTCTTGATTACTATTTTCTTCAATTTCATTTGCTGCATTATATGCTTTACTCAAACAACTTTCCAAAGCAACTTTATAACCTTCTGATGTTTCAGTTAATTTGTAATTTGACTCCATTATATTTAATGTTTTATTTAAAACATTTGAATTATTTAAAACTACATTTTCTTTAGTTTCATGAGCTTCAATATTTAGTGCTATCACTAAAAAAATTACTCCTAAAATTATTTTTTTACTCACACTTTTTAAATTTACAACTTTGTGTTCGTGATTTTTCTTTGAAAAGTTCATTTCATTAAAATTTAAATTTGTGAATAGCGCATAATTGTGCGTTATATTTTGTTAGTTCTGCGAGGAATATTACTTTTGTAACACATTCCTCTATTTGTATATTGTTTATTACATAGGCAATAGTTTTAGGTTAAACATTTTATTAGCGTATTGTGTTCTTAAAATTTTTACAAACAGAGGATTTTTATTTTACTCCGCTTAATAACAATATATAAATTACCTTCCTTAAGCATTATTAAAACTTAAAGGCAGCAAAAAAACCTCATTACAAGTTTACTCTTTATTCTTAAAAATATGTAGTGAATAGCAATTTACAGCAGTATTCTTTTTCATATAACAATTTTGTATTCGGTTTTAAATCTTTCTTCAGGTTAAATGTATAAAAAAAAAAAAAAGACTTGGCAAAATAATTTTACTATTCACCTTAATTTAAATTCAATTTAAATAAGACTATATTTTATGCTACATTTACGCTTAAATTTTACTTTATGACACAATTTACATTACTTTTTGCCAGTATTTTAGGAGGTTTAGCCGTTATTTTTGGTGCTTTTGGAGCACACGCATTAAAAAAACTATTAAATGAAGATCAATTAAAAAGTTTTGAAACTGGAGTAAAATACCAACTATACCACGCCTTTGTTTTATTAATTATTGGGTTTAATTTAAGTTTAGAAACTGCACTAGAAAAATATATGGTGTATAGTTTTATGTTGGGTGTTGTGTTGTTTTCTTTTAGTATTTACGGTTTGGTACTTTCAGCAGCATACAATAAAAAATTAAAATTTTTAGGCCCAATTACGCCATTAGGTGGTTTATTATTAGTACTTGGATGGTTTCTTTTAACTTATACATTTGTTTAAAAAAAGATAGCTATTTTTGATAAAATTTTGTGTAAAGTTCTCGTATAATTTTTAAACAAAAATTACTGAAACTGACGTTATTTAAGCATAAAAAAGATAAAACTAGTCTACAAATTAACCTCATATTAAATCAATTTCTATGGAAATTCCATTTAAAAAACTACAAACAGAATTAGAAAAATCTCTTTCTTTTTGGTTAGATACAGCAACTAACAACTCAGTAATTTTTCCTGAGGTTTCAATTTCAGGAATTCCAAATTCTTTTGCAAATACAGGCTCTATGTACGTTAGTAGAATATTGTATGGCGCTAGTAGCGCGTATAAAGTTTTAAAAAATGAGACGTATTTAAAGCTAGCAAATTTAAGTTTTACCCAATTACAAAAATTTCAGCATCCTAAAGGTGGATATTATTGGGCAAAAACAAGCAATTCAACAATTTTGCATGATACCGATAATACTTGTATGGCTCAAGCTTTTGCTTTGTACGGCTTGGTTGCTTATGCTAAAATAAATTCTAACAAAGAAGTTGATAATGCTATTAAAAATCAATATGCATTTATACAAAATACCTTAGCCGATAAAAAACATAACGGTTATGTAGATGGTTTTAATGAAAATTGGCAACTTGGAGAAAATTCTACCAAAGCTTTAGGAACTCATATTCATTTATTAGAGGCTTTTGTGAGTTTGTATGAATATACTAATGATGAAAATTTAGTTGCTAAAATTGAAGATTTAATTACCATAATTTCCTCTTATTTTATAACAAAAGATACGTACAATTGCTTACACAGATTAACACTTAATTGGAAACCTTTACCAAACGAAGTTTGGGCTGGACATAATGCCGAAGTAAGTTGGATATTATGTTACGCTGCAAAAGCTATAAATAATCAAAAACTAATTACTGATTGTAATAAATTAGCTATAAAAATGATGGACCAAGTTATTTTAAATGCTTTTGATAAAAAAAATCAAGGTGTTTTTAATGTTTTGGTTGATGCTATTCCTACTGAAAAAGTTAAAATTTGGTGGCCACAAGCCGAAACTGGTCTTGGTTTGTTAAATTGTTACAAAATAACCAAAGATGAAAATTATAAGCTAAAAGCAATTGAAGTAATGAATTTTATTAGTGCAAATTTTATTGCACAAAATGGTGAATGGTTTACTGAAATTTGGAATAACAAAACACCAAATACAAATTTACCTATTGTTCATTTTTGGAAATCTATGTACCACACCGTTAGGTATTACGTTCAAATAATTGAATTTGAATAAATAAAATTAAAAAGAAGCTGTATAAAAAGTAATTAAACCGTCATTCTGAACTTGATTCAGAATCTTAATATTCTGATTTTCAATCATTGTAAAGAACCTGAAACAAGTTCAGGTTGACGAAAATTTCACTTTTTATACAGCTTCTTAATTAAAACAACTATCTAAAGTTTTTGTCAATAATTTATTTTGAAGAAAATAATTTAGGGTTAAAAGTAAACATAATCCAGCTCCAAGAACTGTTTTCATCTTTATCACCACCTTTTAATACTTCCATAGAATTGGTTCCGTACATTTTAGAATAACCAGCACTAAAAGCAATATTATCAGCTACTTTGTAGCCAATTGTAAGGTCTATTTCTGTTCCTAATTTACTATCCATTTTAGTGCTTCCACTATAAACATCAGCAGCAGATGAAAAGAAATGAGGCATTATTTTAGCAGAAAATTTATCTTTAGAATATCCTACAAAACCATTTACATCTACTAAACCAACAGAACCACCGTGGTTTCCAACATAAAAATAATCCATCCAACCATTAAATTTGTGATTTGTACCATATAAAGGGTTGAATGATTTAATATCAGAACTTGTATCATCCATATCTTTACCCGATAAATATTCTGCGCCTACACCAACAGAAAATTCATTAGAAAGTTTATAACTTAAATTTCCTGAGAAATTAGAAGAAGAAACATTGTTATCAGAAATTTTACCAGTTTGTAAATACACAGAAAAATCTGAACCAAATTTACCTTCTTTATAGGTTATATGTGTTCCTAAAGTTTGAGAATAATCTACTTTTTGATCACCAGAATTTTCATATTCAACACCATTATTTAAAGCTAATAAACTTAAACCAACTTTATTAATTGTAGTATGATACCAAGCATATTGAAATGTTTTGTACCCAGCAATATTGCTATATAAATTATCAACACCTGCCTGACTATCGGCATTTAAAGCAAAACCTAGATCTAAGTTACTTTTTGCTGAAGTTTTAAATTTAGCAATCATAGCATCGTGGCTTCTTGCTTGTTGTGCCCAACCAACATTTCCAAAAATTCTACTGTCATCATAAACAATTTCTTGACGACCAAATTTTAAAGAAAAATTATCAGATAATAATGCTTCTGCCCAAGCTTCGTGTAACATTGTAGAGGTATCATCAGCTCCTAAAGTGCTAATATCTCCCCAAACTCTAACGTTTTGCAAGGACATTCCTACTTTAATTTTATCTTGGCTAAAATTAAAGTTTAAACGTGAACGTTGCGAAATAAAGTTGGCTCCATCAGCATCTGTATCAATTAAAGAACCAAAACCGTGTTTGTTTTCAAAACGTGGTCTTAATTCTGCAGATAAATCAAATTGTTGTGCATAATTTGAGGTTGCCATTAATGTAGCTAAAAGGCTAAAATAAAAATACTTTCTCATTGGTTTTAGTTTTAAATATTTTTCAGTTAAAAATATAAAGACCTTTTTATCTTTATGATGCGAAAATACGCGCAATTAAATAACTAAATGCTGATTTTTATCAACTTTACCATTTTAAAGCAAATAGTAGGGTTCCCATTACTATACTTAAATAAAATAAAATTGAGAGTTTCCAAAAAGAATGTGATTTTTTCATTTCCATAAAATAGTTTGCCACTAATAGAAATTTTATTACAGAAAGCACCACTATTATTGTTGCAGCAATTGATGTTACAAGCGTTGAGTTTGATACCAAAGCCGTACAAATTGTAAGAATTATTAATACTAGCCAAACTTTTAAGAAAAGGTTTATTTTCATTTTAAAACATTAAATAAATTATAGGAAAGAGTAACAACCAAATTAAATCGCACATATGCCAAAACGCAGCACTTGCCTCAAAATCTTCTAAGTTTATGTCAGATTTTCTTTTTAAATCAACATAAATAAACATTAAAACAACCAATCCAACCACAACATGTATTACATGAAATAAGGTTAACATCCAATAAAATGAAAAAAAAGTGTTATAGCCAATTGTTAAACCTGCTTGTATTTTAAAATAATATTCAACACTTTTTAATAGTAAAAATAACACTCCACCAACCATTGTTAATTTTAGAAACAAAGTTGCCTTTACAGTCTTATTATGTTTGAAATTTTCTACGGATTTTGCCATATAAAAACCACTTGTTAATAAAAAAATGGTATTTATTGCACCAAAAGTAGTGTTCAATAATAATTTAGATTGATGAAATATTTCTGGTTCATCTTTACTATACAAAACCATAGCAATTAACGCAGCGCCAAAAGTGAATAATTCTAAAAAGATAATAATCCACATTAAAATTC
Organism: Lutibacter sp.; assembly: GCF_041596795.1. Lineage (GTDB taxonomy): Bacteria > Bacteroidota > Bacteroidia > Flavobacteriales > Flavobacteriaceae > Lutibacter. Next base: position 29,497 of record NZ_JBFHHX010000013.1, on the reverse strand, counting down.
CTCCTGGCGGATATGCAATGTTTTTATAATTAATTTGATGTGATTCCATATATTAATCCCAATCTAATAAACGTTTTTCGCCTTCTAACTTTTGAATATCTGTAATATCTTGCGACATTTCAATTACTCCTTTGTACTTCTTATTATTATCTCTAATAGCAAAATATCTGATATGAATAATACGACCTCTAAAATTGAACCAAAACTCGGCAACATCTTTTGTACCTGCTTTAAATTCTTCTACAATGCGCAACACCATATGCACACTTTTTGGCGGATGGCAAAACTTTACTTCGCGTCCAATAATACCTTTACTACGTGGAAAAACCCTATCTTCTCCTCTATTGTAAAAAATAACCTTGTCGTTTTCATCTACAAAAGTGATATCAATTGGTAAAAAACGTAACAGTAAATTTACTTGTTCTGGTGTCATATAACCTTCATCGTAATGAAAGGTGTTTTCTAATGAAAAAGATAAATCTCGTTGTGAAAAATCTTCACTCGGATGCACATACGTTTCTTGCTCAATTACTGGATAAGGAGCTGGTTTTTCCGCTAACATCCAACCAATTTCTTCATCGCCTTGGTAAAATTCTTTCCATTCATCTTCAGATAATAATTCCATAGAATTTGGAAACAATCGCATATCTTCAATAGATAATAACCGTTTAATCCCTTCAATTAAATACGGAACATTTTCTATAATTTTAACAGTATCTTTTTCTGAATTATAGGTGTTTAATAAACGTATTTGAGAACGTAAATTATCATGAAAAGACCACATTCCTTGGCTTGGTCCTTCCCAACCATGTTTTTCTAAATATGGAAATAATTGATTTTCTTTTCTTAAAAAACGCTTTTCAATAGTAGATAACTGATTGAAAATATTATAATATTTTTGAAAATCTTCTACCGGATTTGCTTCATATAATTCAAGTAATAATTCTTGAATTAATTCGCTTTCTTGATAATATACTTTTACTGGATGCCCAATTGGCAATTTCTCTACAGTTGTTATAAATGAATTCATACTGAAATAGTTTTTTTTGCGTTATGCAATAATTTTTGAAATTTTTGGAATAAATACATGTTTATTAAAATGCACGTATTTTTGAAGTAGATGATCTAATTCATGTAATTGATCATATAAAAATCGGAACGAATTACAACCATCTGCAGGCACTGCATAGTGCGTAGATAATTTTGAAATTTCTTTAAAAGAATCACTCACCAAAAGCTGGGCAATTTCACCTTTATTTATTGCTTTTTTTATACTTTCAACTTGATTGGTTGAAATATCAGCTGCACTATTATTTAAGGCTAAAACTTCTTTAACCGTTGAAAAAAGTGTTTCTTCAGTATTTTTAATCATTTCTGATAACACCACATCAACACCTTGCATTAAGTTGTTAATTTCAACAACCTCAGGATTATGACTTCCGTGTACACTAGCCACTTTAGCCGCAACTTGCATTATTTGTGGAAGATTTGTAATAATAGTTTCATGAAACTCTTCAGTTGCCTGTTCCATTAAAGATGTAATATCTAAATCGTTTAAATTTTGATCACTATTTATTTTGCTGTTAATTGCCTCAATTTCAAGTTTCAATACTTCAAAATCAATTCCAATTTCTTTACAAGCGTTTTCTAAAGTAACGCCACCTCCACAGCAAAAATCTATCTTGTATTTACTAAACACGTGATCGGATCCTAATTTTTTTGAAACAATTTCTGCAACTGTATTTTGTTTTGTAATATTCATAATTTTTTAAATTTTATGATTGATGTTTTATTTTTTCATAAAGTTGAACCATAGACTTTAACAATTCAACTGGTGTTGTTAATATTTGATAATGGTTTTGCCCAAACATTTGCGGTAAATAATATTTTGCTTGGGCTTCAATGGCTAAAGCGTAGGAATTTATATGGCGTTCATTTAACTCTCGCAATGCTTGTTTTACATCATTTACTCCATATTTTCCTTCGTATTTGTCGTAATCGTTTGGCTTTCCGTCCGACAGTAAAATCACCCATTTATTTTTGGTACTTCTTTTATCTAACATGGCTCCAGAATGACGTAAAGCTGCACCAATTCTGGTATATCCACTTGGCTCTACAGCGCCAACTTTAAATTTTGCTTTGTTCCAATCTTCGTCAAAATCTTTAATAGTTATGTATGTAGAATGATTTCTGGTTTTAGAGTAAAAACAGTCGATAGAAAAATCGATATTAAATTCATTTAAAATTTCTCCAAACAAAATAGAAACTTGCTTTTCCACATCAATTACACGGTTTCCTGCAGCATAACCATCACTAGATAAACTGATATCTAACAACAATAAAATGGATAAATCTTTCTCCTTTTTACGCTTGGAAATGTAAATATTTTCTGAAGGTGTGTGGTTAGAATGTACATCTACAAACAAATCTGTAATGGCATCAATATCAAATTCTTCACCTTGTAATTGCCGTCTTTGTAATTGATATTTATTATTTACTGATGTTAACATTTTACGCAACCCCATTAAAGTGCTATTGTTTTCCTTTAAGGTTTTTTTGTAATAATTCACATCGTTTTTTAGCAAAGTTTTTGGGTATACTTTACAAAAGTCGGGTTTATAAGTACGTTTTGTATAATCCCATTCATCATATTTAATATGATATCCATTAGCATCAATTTCGGCACTTTCAGAAACGGTTGTATTTTCAATAAAATCGGCTTGATATACAGAATGTGCGGTATCATCAACACGTACGGTATATTTCATAGTAACATCTTCCAATGCGTTTGAATGATCATCCAATTCATCTTCGCCATCAAAATCTCTAAAATTACCACCAAATTCTTCTGCTGTTTCTACTTTTTCAAATTGATGTTGTAAAACGGCATCTTCTTGTTGTTTTATATCAACCTGAACAGAAATAATTTCTTCAACAGCTTTTGATTTTAAAATGGTTTTTGGTTGTTCTTCATTGGCTTTTTTTACTTTATCGGTAAAATTATTCAATGTGTTTTCTGAAGCTTCTTCAGGGTTATTTCGCATCCATTTTCCGTAGATAAACGAATAATCTGGTAATTGTTCTTTAGCTTTGTTAGTGTAAAACTTTTTAAAGTTTTTATAGTATTTTTGAGTTAAGGGAAATTGCTCAAATAACAATGCTAATATTTGTTCTGATGTTTCTTGTGCTTTTTGTTGTGATTCTAATAACTCGTGTTCTTGATAATCGTTCCAATTTAAATTTAAATTTTTCTGAACCGACAAGTATAAAACTCTAAATAAATAAAACGAAATATTTTCATTAATAGATTGAAAATCTGAATATTTTGTAGGCAAAAAGAAATTATTGTTTTTATAACCTCCTTCTCTTTCAGCCTCGTAAATTTCAATAGAATTACCAGTAATTGCACGAGCCAATATGGTTAATCTAGGTTTTATATCTTCTAAATTAACAGCGTACAAATTCGCATTTTCCTTCGCTTTTTTCTTTCTTTTGAAATAAAAGGCTAATTTGGTAAATATGTATTCATCTGGTTCAAACATTTTTTGGCTTTTCGCTAATTATATCATCAAATTACATAAATCTTTTAGCGCTTCTATCACTTCTAAATCGTCTGTTAAAGGTTCTACAATTGCAACTTCTACTGATAGTCTTTTTGGTAAACCACTATGTATTAATTTTGCGGCATCAACCAACAAACGTGTTGAAACTGTTTCTGCTAAACCTAGTTCAGTTAGATTTCTAATTTTTGTAGCAATATTTACTAATTTTTTGGCAATACTGGCTTCAATCCCAGTTTCATTCACCAAAATTTCGATTTCAATTTTTTCTTCAGGATACGCAAAAGATGTAGCAATAAAACGCTGACGTGTAGATGGCTTTAATTCTTTAAATCCTTTTTGATAACCCGGATTAAAAGATGCAACTAACATAAAATCTTGGTGTGCTTTTACGGTTTCCCCTAATTTATCAATAAACAATTCTCGTCTATGATCAGTTAGTGAATGAATTGCCACAATAACATCTGGTCTTGCTTCTGCTATTTCATCTAAATAAATAATGGCACCTTGTTTAATTGCAGAAGTTAAAGGTCCGTCTGACCAAATTGTTTCGGCACCTTTAATAATATAACGGCCAACTAAATCTGTTGATGACGTTTCTTCGTGGCAACTAATGGTAATTAATTTTTTAGTTAGTTTAGAAGCCATAAATTCTACAAACCTAGATTTGCCCGTACCTGTAGGCCCTTTTAACAAAAAAGGAATTTTGTTTTTATAGGCGTGTTCAAATACTTCAACTTCTTTACCTATTTGATGATAATATGGTAATTGCGTGTTCATTTTATTTTTTTTATTTATTAAATTGAAAACCAGAGTCTTTGACTATTGGGCAAACAAGTATGGTTATTTGCAAATTATCCGAAACTCTGGCATCAATCTAAAAAACTACGATTTAAATTTTTCAGCCAATTATTGATTAATTTCTAATGCCTCATCGGTTGGTTTACCGTGCTTGTAAAAATCAATAATATATAATACTATTCCGGTTGTAAACATTGTTGCGCATATTACTAAAACCACAAAATGAATACTAATTTCTTTTTGAACAGCCATAAAATCCATTCCAAACTTACGTTCTAAATATACTTGTGCAACACCAGCAACTCCAAAAGCAACTGTCATTCCAACCATACCAATATTAGCCAACCAAAATGCTGCTCTACCTCTTGCACTTTCATATAATTTTCTACCGGTCATATTTGGTAAACTGTAACTTATAATTGCTAAAACAATCATTGCGTAAGCTCCCCAAAACGCTAAATGTCCGTGCATTGCAGTTACTAAAGTTCCGTGTGTATATAAATTTGTTTGAGGTAAGGTATGTGCAAATCCTAATAAACCAGCTCCTACAAACGATACAATTGCAGAACCTAATGTCCAGTATAATGCTAATTTGTTTGGATGTTTTTTCTCTCCTTTTCTATACATATTTACAGCAAATAATGCCATTGCTAAAAACGCTAAAGGCTCTAATGCTGAGAAAATTCCACCTACAACTAACCAAATTTTATTTACACCTATATAGTAATAATGGTGACCTGTACCTAAAACACCCGATAAGAAAGTTAAACCAACAATTACGTATAACCATTTTTCAATAACTTCTCTATCAACACCTGTTAATTTAATTAATAAGAATGATAAAATACCACCCATAATTAATTCCCAAACTCCTTCTACCCATAAGTGAACAACCCACCAACGGAAAAAAGAATCTGTTACTTGGCTATCAAAAGGTAACATTCCTGGTAAGTATAATAATGCTGCAAACAACAATCCCATAGAAAGCACTAATGCTGTAGTAGTTTGGCGTTTTCCTTTAAATAATGTAGTTAAAATTAACCCAAGAAATAACAATACATTTACAACCACTAAATAATCTAAGGGACGAGGAATTTCTAAAAATTTACGTCCTTCCCAATAATTAAAATGATATCCAACAATTGCTACAACTCCTACTAATGCTAAGCTAATTAATTGAATATATGCTAATTTTACACTTACCAATTCTTTTTGAGCTTCTTCTGGAATAATATAGTAAGCTGCTCCCATAAAACCCGATAATAACCAAACAACTAATAAGTTTGTATGTACGGCTCTTGCTGTGTTAAAAGGAATAAAATCGTGTAAATTATCAAATCCTATTCTGGCAAAACCCATAATAAAACCGTATGTAATTTGTAATACTAATAATAGCATAGAAAGGGCAAAAAACCAATATGCTACTTTTTGTGATTTATATTTCATAATGTCTTTTTTTTACTTGTTAATTTTGTCTTTTGCTAATGGAGAAACAATTCTGTCAAACCCGTTCAAATCAATTTCACCAATCCATTTAAAGAAAGCAACCACATCACTAGCTTCTTGTTCGGTCATTCCGTAAGCCACCATTTTTCTACCATTTGGTTGCCAAGGTCCTTTAGACATTAGAATACTTTTAATTACTTCTTCTCCATTTCCATCATAACGTTGATTTAATCTATCAACTACTTTTGTAAGTTCTGGTGCATAATAAGCACCTTCTCCTAAGATTGTATGACACCCCATACAATTGTTTGATTCCCAAATTTCTTTACCTCTAACTACCTCTGAAGTTAGCTTGTCGTGATTGGTTTGGTCTACTGCTGGTGACAGAGAATACACTGTTAATCCTATAAAAATTAGGAAGGTTACCAATGTGCCACCAAGAAAGAACGCCCTTGCTTGTTTTTTAGATAACATGTTTTAAATAGTTTAATTTAGTTAAATTGATTATTAATATATATTAAGACCCTTTTATCTTTTATATAATGCAAAAATAAATAAAATATTAGTTTGAATTATGATAATTGTCATAATTTTTATTTTATTTAAATTTCTGGGGAAATATCTTTAATAGTTAGTTTTCTGCCTTGTGCAACAATTTCTTTAGAAAATTCCATAATACTTAAATCTCTAAATTTTCCAAGAATACCATTTTTAAAAGGTTCTACTATAAAATGTACCGGGCAAGGATTTGCGCCATCACATTCTGAAAGCCCTAAAAAACATTCATTAATTCTGGTTAATCCATCTATATTTTCAATAATATCTAATACCGTTCTTTTACCGTTCTTTTTTGTTAAATAGAATCCGCCATTTGGTCCTTTTGTGGACGAAATAATTTTACCACGCACCAATTGCTGGAATAATTTTGCTAAAAAAGGGTTAGGAACATCAATACTTTCTGCAATAACCTTTACACTTATTTTATTGGTTTCACTTGAATGTTCTGCTAAAAACAATGTTGATAGAATAGCATACTTACTTGCGCGAGATAACATCATAATAAATAAATTCTTTTATTTTAATTTGCCAAAATTAACAAAAAAAGAGTAAGGAGTATTATATTTTTTTAAATTTCACAGTAAAGTGTCTCATAATAGGTGCTTCATCGCTAATAATATAGCCAGATTTTGCTTCATTTCTAGTATCATAAATATTTTTAATAACCGCGGCAATATAATCCATATGATTATTTGTATAAGTTCGTCTCGGTATTGCTAATCTCACCAATTCCAACGCTGGATATCTATTTTCTCTTGTTACAGGATCTCTATCTGCCAATACTGTTCCTATTTCCACACTTCTTATTCCGCCAACAACATATAACTCAACTGCTAAAGCTTGTGCTCTATATTCTTCTCTTGGTATAGTTGGCACAAATTTATTGGCATCTAAAAAAATAGCGTGCCCTCCAAAAGGCTGTTGAACAGGAACTCCAAAATCCACTAATTTTTTACCTAAATAAGCTACTTGCTCTACTCTGCTTTCCAAATAATTAAATTCAGTAGCTTCGTTTAATCCAACGGACAACGCGCCCATATCGCGCCCATTCATTCCACCATAGGTAATAAAACCCTCAAACATAATATTAAAAACAGTTGCTCTTTTAAATACATCTTTATTATTAAGAGCAATAAAACCGCCCATATTTACCAAACCATCTTTTTTGGCACTTATAGTCATTCCATCACCATATGAAAAAACCTCTTTTACAATTTCCTTTATCGATTTATCTGCATACCCTTCTTCTCTTTTTTTGATGAAATATGCATTTTCGGCAAAACGTGCAGCATCAAAATATAACGGAATTCCATATTTTTTACAAAGCAAAGAAACATCTTTGGTATTTTTAACAGAAACTGGTTGTCCGCCAGCACTGTTACAGGTAATTGTTAAAATTACAAACGGAATTTTTTCTTTTGGATATTTTTTAAAAACATTTTCTAATTTATTTAAATCTATATTTCCTTTAAATGGATGAACAATTGAAGTATCAAAAGCCTCATTAATTGTGCAATCTATGGCAGTTGCTTTTCTAAATTCTATATGCCCTTTTGTAGTATCGAAATGAGAATTTCCAGGCACAATATCTCCTTCTTTTATCATTGCAGAAAATAGTACATTCTCCGCTGCTCTACCCTGATGCGTTGGTAAAAAATATTTAAAACCTGTAATTTTTTTAACGATCTTTTTTAATTTTAAAAAGGATAATGAACCAGCATAACTTTCATCGCCAATCATCATTTCTGCCCATTGCTTATCGCTCATTGCTCCAGTTCCAGAATCGGTTAGCAAATCGATAAAAACTTTATCTGATGATAAATTAAACAAATTATAATGTGCTTTCTTAATCCATTTTAAACGCTGCTCTTTAGTTGATTTTTTAATAGTTTCAACCATTTTAATTTTGTACGGTTCGGCATATGGTAGTTCCATAATAGTAATTTAAATAATTTATAAAGTTTTTTTTTGAGGAGATAAATAGTTAACTAAAACGTGAAGAAAATTATTTAATAAAACACTCTGGGCGTTTTATATTTAAATAACCGTAATAAAATAATTTAAAAAAACTTAAAGCATTCATTCTATTTAAATATATACTCAAAATTACAAATTTTTTATTTTTAAAGCCACATTTTCACAATTTTATAGAATAAATTTAGTGACAATAATCAGCTATTGTGATAAAAGTTACATTTATCTTTATCCACGTAAAAATCTAATTTAATTTAACTTAAAATTGCAATAATAAAAGTAGTTTTATGACAATTATCATTAGTTTTGCTAATCGTTACTTTTTAACATTAAAATTAATAAAATGAATAAATTTTTATCGTTTATATATTCTACTAGAATTATGGCCGTTCTTTTTCTTGTTTTTGCAGCAGCTATGGGTGTTGCAACTTTTATAGAAAATGATCACGGTACTGAAACGGCCAAAGCAGTAATTTACAATGCTTGGTGGTTTGAGGGAATTATGGTGTTTTTTGCAATTAACTTTTTTGGAAATATTTTTAAATATAAATTATTAAGAAAAGAAAAATTAGTTGTTTTGGCATTTCACTTGGCATTCTTTTTAATAATTGTGGGTGCTGGCATTACAAGATATATAAGTTTTGAAGGTATTATGCCAATTAAAGAAGGTGCCGTAAGTAATACCTTTTTATCTGAAAAAAATTATATTAGTATTGCTATAAACGATGGAAATGAACAAAAAACACCTTATCATAAACCTGTATTATTATCATCTATAAGTAAAAACAATTTTAACTATACTACAGATTTTAAGGGAACCGATGTTTCAGTAAAACTAACAAATTATACACCTAACGCTCAAGAAGTTTTTGAGGAAGATGAAAACGGTGAAGAATTTTTATTAATTGTTGAATCTGGTGGAGGCGGAAGACATAACCATTACCTTAAAAAAGGAAGTTCAGAAGTTGTACATGGCGTTTTAATTGGTTTTGATTCACCTGCTAAAAACACCATAGATTTTAAAACTGCTGAAGGTGGTTTAAAAATAGTATCGGCCGTAGAAGGACAATTTTTTAGAATGGCAGATAGTTTTGAAGGAACTATTGTTAAAGATTCCGTACAAGATTTTTCAATTTTAGCAGTTCATTCAATTGCTGGCTTACAATTTGTAGTTCCTAAAACATCTATAAAAGGTTCTTATAAAACAGTTGTAGGTGATAAAGAAATGAATTCTTTGGCGCAATTAGAATTTGATGTTACTGCAGGTGGAGAAACAAAACATATAAAATTAAATGGTGGAAAATTTGCAATTCAGCCTCCAACCCAATTTTCCGTAGGAAATTTAAACTTTAGAATGAGTTATGGTGCTATGCAACAGCAATTACCGTTTAGTATTAAACTAAATGATTTTCAATTAGACAAATATCCTGGGTCAGAAAGCGCTATGTCATTTGCCAGTGAAATTACAGTAATAGACCCAAGTGAAACTTTTGATTTTAGAATTTTTATGAATAATATTTTAAATTATAAGGGGTATAAATTTTTTCAATCTAGTTACAACATCACACAAGAATACGAAGAAACTCATTTATCCGTAAATCACGACTTTTGGGGTTCTACCATTACCTATGCAGGATATTTCTTATTATATGCCGGCTTAATATTAATTTTATTTATGCCAGGTACACGTTTTGATTTCTTAAAAAAGAGTTTGCAAAAATTGAAAAAAACAAAAACTACGTTAACAATAGCAGCCTTATTATTGTTTTCATCTGCTTCGTTTGCGCAAGAACACAATCATTTATTCTCAGAAAAACAAATAGATTCTGCTTTAATTTCCAATGAAATTAGTTTAGAACATGCAGAAAAATTTAGTAAACTAGTTATACAAGATGCTGGAGGTAGAATGAAACCTGTTCATACCTATGCTTCAGAATTACTTAGAAAAGTAAGTAAACATGATACTTATAAAGATATGAATGCTACACAAGTATTCTTATCTATTCAGCAAAACCCACGAGTTTGGTTTCAAATTCCAATTATTTATATTGAAAAAGACAATACTAAACTAAGAGATATAATAGGAATTCCACACGATCAAAAATATGCTGCATTAGCTAACTTTTTTGATAATCAGGGAATGTATAAAATTTCTGAAATTCAGCAAGAAGCTCAAAAAAGCAATATAAAAAGTAAGTTTGAAAAAGATGTTATTAATGTAGATAGACGCGTAAATTTATTATATTCTGCAATTGTAGGAGATATTTTACGAATTTTCCCAATACCAAACGATGCAAATAACACTTGGGTATCACACAATAACATTCAACCTAATCATTTTCAAGGTCAAGATTCTGTTTTTGTTCGTCAAATATTACCAATTTATTTACAAACATTATCAGAATCAAAAATTACAAAAGATTATTCACAATCTGATGAACTTATTGAAGGTGTTATAAAGTTTCAAAAGAAATATGGAAGTGCCGTATATCCATCTGATCAAAAAATAGACTTAGAAATTGCCTATAATAAATACGATGTTTTTAGAACCATTTATAGTTATTATATGTACATAGGAACCCTAATGTTCTTATTTGTAATTTTTCAAATTTTCAATTCAAACAAAATAATTAATTACTTAATTAAAGGAAGTATTGCCATTATTATTTTGCTATTTTTAATGCATACTGGCGGTTTAATTGCGCGTTGGATAGTAAGCGGAAACGCTCCTTGGAGTAACGCATACGAGTCTATGATTTATGTAGGTTGGGCAACTATGTTATTTGGATTAATTTTTGGTAGAAAATCATCTATGACAATTGCTGCAACTGCATTTTTAACTGCGTTTATTTTAATGGTTGCACATTGGAACTGGATGGATCCTGAAATTGCAAACCTGCAACCTGTGTTAAATTCATATTGGTTAATGATTCACGTTTCAATTATTGTTGCTAGTTACGGACCGTTTGCTTTAGGAATGATTTTAGGATTAATCTCACTAATTTTAATGGTATTAACTACAGCAAATAACAAAGCCAAAATTGGAGCAATGATAAAAGAGTTAACCATTATTAACGAAATGGCTTTAACCGTTGGTTTAGTAATGTTAGTTATTGGAAACTTTTTAGGTGGACAATGGGCAAATGAAAGCTGGGGACGTTATTGGGGATGGGACCCAAAAGAAACTTGGGCTTTAATTAGTATTATGATTTATGCATTTGTACTGCATTTACGTTTAGTACCTGGCCTAAGAAGCAGGTTTACCTTTAACGTATTTTCAATTGCTGCATTTGCATCTATTTTAATGACCTATTTTGGAGTTAATTTTTACCTTTCTGGATTGCATTCATACGCTAGCGGAGATAAAGTAATTACCCCAAATTTTGTATATTACTCTATAGCAATTGTAGCTGTATTATCGGCATTCGCTTATTTTAAATTCAAAAAATATTATAAAAAATAATAAATACCAATGCAAAAATGTAACTTTGCAAACTATTAAAAAAATATAAAAATGTTTAATAAGTATATAAAATTAGTAATAGCAGGAGCAATTTTTATTTGGGCAGTTTTTCAATTTGTTGAAGGAAATATAATGAATGGAATTTCATTACTATTACTCGCAGGTATTTTTGTACTGTTTTATTTTAAAAACGAATTTATTTTGTTAGCTTTTTTACAATTAAGAAAACAAAATTTTGCAGGAGCAAGTAAATGGTTATCGTACATAAAAAATCCTAGTAGTGCTTTAATTAAAAAACAAGAAGGTTACTATAACTTTTTACAAGGAATTATGGTTTCTCAAACCAACATAACCCAAGCCGAAAAGTATTTTAAAAAGGCATTAAGTTTAGGTTTAAATATGAATCATGATGTTGCAATGGCAAAATTACAATTAGCAGGTATTGCCATGACAAAAAGAAGAAAAAGAGAAGCAACGTTATTAATGAATGAAGCAAAAAAGCTTGACACTCAAAATATGTTAGCTGATCAAATAAAAATGTTAAAAGACCAATTAAAGAAAATTTAATTTCTTTAATTTAATTCATAAAAAAAGCGCAACAAATGTTGCGCTTTTTTTTATACATATATTTTTATTATTGCAAAATTAACGGCACTAACTCTTTAGTGTATTGAACTATATAAATTCCGTTATTTTCAAAGCTACCATTATTTTTCTTACCATAATTAAACGATGAAGAAACTCTAATAGATTTTCCAGCTTTTAATCCATCTTCTAAAACTTCATAACTTGCCAATCTTATTAAAATATCATACGTTACATCAAAACCTCTAATAGCATAATCACTAGGAATTGTATTGTTTTCCTTCTGATATTTTATAAAAAAGTTTTTAATGTTTACATTATCCATACTAAAAAACTCGGCCGTTGGGTAAGTAAATTTCAACTGCCCTAAATAGTTATTATCTACACTATCAAAGTTTTTTCCTTTTTCTAAAGAAATTAATTGTATTGGAAACTTATCTGCCAATCTTTTTAAATTATTAATAGTTGAAGCAGTTGTAACATTATCATCTCCAATTAAAAACACCCAATTATTTACACTACCATGTAATTTATCTGAAACTCTTGTACTTGCTATATAACCACTTTCTGGCTTAATAACAGATACATTTTTTATATTTTCAAATGATTTTAATTTATTAACAACCCTCCAAAGTGTACTTTGTGAATCACTTTTTCCATCATTTATAATAACAATATTCTCTCCATTATAAGTACGCTCTAAATAGGTAATTAGTTTATCCTCAACAATCTCTTCTTTAGGCGATGCTTTTATTAAGTTTTCAGCGCCATACGAATCTTGATTTTTTGAGAAAAATGGAGTAACAATTGGAACTTTTACATGTTTAGATAACCATTCGGCTTTATCAAAAAACAAAGGACCCACAATTACATCGGCATTAATTACACTCGATTTTTGAGCAATACTTTGCACCTTTCCTAAGCTGTTTTCCGAATCAAAAAATTCTGCTTTTATATGCAATCCTTTTTGCTTTAAAGAATCTATTGCCATTAAAGCACCCATATGAAAATCGGTAGCTATATTTGTTAAATTATTTTTGCTAGAATATCCTTTTATAGTATCATTTATTTTACTTAATTGATATGGAAGTAAAAAAGCAATTTTTAATTCTTTATAAACATTTAGCCTTTCTTTAAAAGTAACGCCATGAGATTCATTTATAACATTAGAATTGTAATTGTTTATTAAAGGAACTTTTACAACTACCTCTTCAGGTTTATTTTTCTCAATTTTTAAAACCATTCCTAATTTTAAACCATCTTTTAAAGTTGGATTTAACTTTAGCAATTCCGCTTCCGTAACATCGTACCTTTTGGTTAAATTATAAATGGTATTGTCTTTTACAACAGTATGAAAAATATACTCCGATTCTGGTTGATTTTTACTAGCTGATTTACCTGGAATATTTAATTTCATTCCAACTTTTAAACCATCTTCTAATTCCGGGTTTGCCTTTATTAAATCGTTAATAGAAATGTCGAATTTTTTAGAAATGCCATAAATGGTCTCTTTCGCATGCACTTCATATAAACCATCGTCCTTTTCATTAGTAGTAACTACAACTTCTGAAATAGTTTTTCCATAATTTTTATTTGGAACAATTATAACAGTTTCGGCATCTGGTTTTCTACTAATATCCGGATTCAATTTTAACAAATCACGTGTTGAAATATCAAAATCCTTGGCAATACTTTTTATGGTTTCCCCTTCCTTAACAATATAAGAAACGTATTTTTTTTGCTGAGCAAAAGAAATTACTGATAGTAAAAAAATAAATAATACTACTACTTTAAATTTTTTCATTAAAACCTATTTAATTTTAAAAGGATACATTATTCCCACTCAATAGTTGCTGGTGGCTTAGAACTAATATCGTACACTACTCTATTAACGCCTTTTACCCCATTTATTATTTTGTTTGATGTTTTTTGTAAAAACTCATATGGTAAATTTACCCAATCTGCAGTCATTCCATCGGTAGATTCTACAGCTCTTAACACCACTGCTTTTTCATAAGTTCGTTCATCTCCCATAACTCCTACAGAATTTACAGGTAACAACATTGCGCCAGCTTGCCAAACACCGTCATACAAGCCAGCATCTTTTAAACCTTGAATAAAAATAGCATCTACTTCTTGTAACATTCTTACTTTTTCTGCAGTAATATCACCCAAAATTCGTATTCCTAAACCTGGACCTGGAAACGGGTGTCTTCCTAACAATTCATCATCAATTCCCATAGAGCGTCCAACTCTTCTAACTTCATCTTTAAATAACATTTTTAGTGGTTCAATTATTTTTAATTTCATAAAATCTGGCAAACCACCAACATTATGATGCGATTTTATAGTTGCTGAAGGACCTCCAGATACTGAAACCGATTCAATAACATCTGGATAAATAGTTCCTTGTCCTAACCATTTTACATCTTGAATTAAATGTGCTTCATCATCAAAAACTTCAATAAAAACACGTCCAATTATTTTTCTTTTTCCTTCCGGATCACTTTCTCCAGCCAATTCTTTCAAAAAACGTGCCGAAGCATCAACACCTTTTACATTTAAGCCCATGTGTTTGTATTGATCCAACACATTTTCAAACTCGTTTTTACGTAATAATCCGTTATTTACAAATATGCAATACAAATTATCTCCAATTGCTTTGCTTAATAAGGTTGCTGCAACGGTAGAATCTACACCACCCGATAATCCTAAAACTACTTTATCGTCTCCTAATTTCTCTTTTAATTCAGCAACCGTAGTTTCTACAAAAGAATCTGGTGTCCATGTTTGTGCTACACCTGCAATATTTACTAAAAAGTTTTTTAATATAGTTAAACCATCTTTTGAATGGTACACTTCTGGGTGAAATTGAATTCCGTATGTTTTTTCATCAACTAATTTAAAAGCTGCATTTTTAACGTCGTGCGTACTTGCAATAAGTTCAAAGTTTGATGGTAAATCAAGAATTGTATCACTATGACTCATCCAAACTTGGCTCCCTTCCTCTACATTTTCAAAAAACAATTCATTTTCTTTAATAAAAGAAAGGTTGGCTCTACCGTATTCACGTGTATTAGAAGCGCCTACTTCACCACCAAAATTATGCGCCATATATTGTGCACCATAACACACTCCTAATAAAGGTAATTTTCCTTTTATTTGAGATAAATCTGGATGAGGCGCATCTTCTGCTCTTACAGAAAAAGGACTTCCCGAAAGGATGACAGCCTTATAATCTTCAATATTAAACGATTTGCTATTGTACGGGAAAATTTCACAAAAAATGTTTAACTCCCTAACTCTTCGGGCAATCAACTGCGTGTATTGCGAACCGAAATCTAAAATAAGTACCTGATGTTGCATCCGCAAAAATAATATTATTATTACTATTTAAAATAATTTTAGATACAATTTATTAAAAAATAACACTTTCCCTATAATTTCATCTAATTACAGCATCACAAACTAAAAATATTCCATAATTTAAGATTTTACACCTAAAAACTGACTTTAAAATAGTGCTTTTAAACAACTTTTTGTCTTTTTAAATTTTACCAAACTAACTTTTTTAACAAAAATCTGCAATAAACGCATTTTAACGCGTTTTAAGCGATTATTTTAGTTTTTACCAATTGTTGATAACTTATTTAGCTTAACCTCTTAAAACACCTGTTTTACCATGATGAATGCTTATATTTGTATGTTACACAAAAAAATCAAGTAATTATAAAATTATGAGCGAAGAAATAAATAAGCATAATTATACTGCTGATAGTATTCAAGCCTTAGAAGGAATGGAACATGTTCGTATGCGTCCATCAATGTACATTGGAGATGTTGGAATTAGAGGTTTACACCATTTAGTTTATGAAGTTGTAGATAACTCTATTGATGAAGCAATGGCTGGGCATTGCGATACTATTCATGTAATAATTAACCAAGACAACTCAATATCTGTAAAAGATAACGGTCGTGGTATTCCTGTTGGAATGCACAAAAAAGAAGGTGTTTCGGCATTAGAAGTTGTTATGACCAAAATTGGTGCTGGAGGTAAATTTGATAAGGATTCTTATAAAGTATCTGGTGGTTTACACGGTGTTGGTGTTTCGTGTGTGAACGCATTATCCGAACATCTTAAAGCTACAGTTTATTCTGGTGACGGAAAAATATGGGAACAAGAATATGAACGTGGAAAACCTTTATATCCTGCAAAACCTATTGGAGAAACTACTGAAAGAGGAACTTTAGTAACTTTTACACCAGATCCAACCATTTTTACCCAAACAGTAGAATATAACTACGAAACATTAGCTACACGTTTACGTGAACTTTCTTTCTTAAATAAAACGTTAACCATTACTTTAACAGATAAAAGAGTTACCGATGAAGAAGGTAACCATCCATTAGAAAGATTTTATAGTGATGAAGGATTACCAGAATTTGTTCGTTATTTAGATGCAACTCGTGAGCGTTTAACTTCAAATGTAATATCTATTGAAGGTGAAAAAAATGGAGTTCCTGTTGAAGTTGCAATGGTTTACAACACTTCATATGCAGAGAACTTACACTCTTACGTTAACAACATTAATACTCATGAAGGTGGAACGCATTTAGCAGGATTTAGACGTGGATTAACAGCTACGTTAAAAAAATATGCTGATGATTCTGGAATGTTGAAAAACTTAAAATTTGAAATTGCAGGAGATGATTTCCGTGAAGGATTAACTGCTATTATTTCGGTAAAAGTTGCAGAACCTCAGTTTGAAGGTCAAACCAAAACAAAATTAGGAAACCGTGAAGTTACCGCTGCCGTAAGTCAGGCTGTATCTGAAATGTTACAAGATTATTTGGAAGAAAACCCAAATGATGCCAAAATAATTGTTCAAAAAGTAATTTTAGCAGCAACCGCACGCCATGCAGCACGTAAAGCACGTGAATTAGTGCAACGTAAAACTGTGATGTCTATTGGTGGTTTACCTGGAAAATTAAGTGACTGCTCGGAAACAGATCCAGAAAAATGTGAAATTTTCTTAGTTGAGGGAGATTCTGCAGGTGGTACAGCAAAACAAGGAAGAGATAGAGCTTTTCAGGCTATTTTACCATTAAGAGGTAAAATTTTAAACGTTGAAAAAGCAATGCAACATAAAGTTTTTGAAAACGAAGAGATTAGAAACATGTTTACTGCTTTAGGAGTTTCCATTGGAACTGAAGAAGATCCAAGAGCTTTAAACCTATCTAAATTACGTTATAATAAAGTTGTAATTATGTGTGATGCCGATGTGGACGGTAGCCATATTGCAACCTTAATTTTAACATTCTTCTTTAGATATATGAAGGAATTAATTGAAAACGGACATATATTTATTGCTACACCTCCTCTTTATTTAGTTAAAAAAGGACAAAAAAGAGAATACGCTTGGAATGATAACCAACGTGATATGATTGCCTTAAACATGGGTGGTGGCGCTAGTATTCAACGATACAAAGGTCTTGGAGAGATGAACGCTGAACAACTTTGGGATACAACTATGAATCCTGAATTTAGAACATTAAGACAAGTTACTATTGATAGCTTAACAGAAGCAGACAGAGTATTCTCTATGCTTATGGGCGATGATGTTCCACCAAGAAGAGAGTTTATTGAGAAAAATGCTGTTTATGCAAAAATTGATGTATAATACACTATAAAACATACCGTTTATTTAAAAAATACTGTCAACTGACAGTATTTTTTTTTATATTTACAACCTAAAACCCCTCTATTATGAAAAAATTAACAGTACTTCTTTTTATCGTCTTCTTAAATTTTTCGGCAAAATCACAAGAACTCGAAATTTTATTATTAGCAAATGACGATGCTAGCTTACTATTAAAAAACTATATGTCTCCTGCAATGATTGGAATGCAAAACGGTTTAAATAACGGTTGGTATCACACCGCAAAAACACATAAAAAATTTGGTTTTGATATTACAATTCAAGCAAACGCTGCTATCACGCCAACAAATCAACGAGCGTTTACCTTTAATGCCAATGATTATAAATATTTAAGCATAGACAGTGGCAGCAATACTATAAATACAATTATGGGCGGTGAAAACACTACAAAAATTAGTGTTAGGGTTCCAGAAGCAAACGATTATAAAGTTGCCTCTTTTACTATGCCCGATGGTTTTGGAGAAGATACAGAAAATGCCGTTCCATCTCCAATGGTACAGGCTAGTATTGGATTATTGCCAAATACAGATGTAAGCGTTCGATATTTACCAGAAATTAACTCAGATGATATTTCAGGAAATTTAATTGGATTTGGCGTAAAACATAATTTGATGAAATATTTTGGCCCTTTAGATAAACTTCCATTAAATATTGCAGTTTTAGGAGGATTCACTAAAATGAACGCCACTTATAATGTTCAAAATTCTAGTGGCCTAGAAGGATCAAACCAAGAAGCTGTTTTTGAATTAGATGTTTAT
Organism: Lutibacter sp.; assembly: GCF_041596795.1. Taxonomy (GTDB): domain Bacteria; phylum Bacteroidota; class Bacteroidia; order Flavobacteriales; family Flavobacteriaceae; genus Lutibacter. Next base: position 10,632 of record NZ_JBFHHX010000013.1, on the reverse strand, counting down.
ACGGTTCAAGCAATTGCTTCACTTGATTTTCCTGTGATTACTATTTACGGAGGATTTGGGTACGATAAAGGCTCTTCATCATTAAAATTAAACGGAACGTATGAATTGGAATACACAATAGAAAGTTCAAACAATACGGTTACCGAATCTGTAACCGACCCAATAAACATGGATTTTGATTCAACCGGAATGAGAGCAACTTTAGGAGCTAGATTAAACCTTGGCTTTTTTAAAATATTTGGCGACTATTCCATTAAAGAATACAACACCGCTACTGCAGGTATTGCCTTTAGTTTTAGATAGTTAAAACCCACAAAAACACAACTATTTTTGCAAGAAACGATTTCGTAGATAAACAGATTAATACCGTCTTTTATTCACTAAATTTTGTTATTTTTACGTCAAAATAAATTATAAACATAATATATAAAAATATGAAAGTAACAGTAGTAGGAGCTGGTGCTGTTGGTGCAAGTTGCGCTGAGTACATAGCTATTAAAGATTTCGCTTCAGAAGTTGTTTTAATTGATATTAAAGAAGGTTTTGCTGAAGGAAAAGCAATGGACTTAATGCAAACTGCTTCTTTAATGAGTTTTGATACAAAAATTACAGGTGTAACAAACGATTATTCAAAAACAGCTGGTAGTGATATCGCAGTAATTACAAGTGGTATTCCAAGAAAACCAGGAATGACTCGTGAAGAATTAATTGGAATTAACGCTGGTATTGTAAAAGCTGTATCTGCAAGTTTAGTGCAATATTCTCCAAACATTATTATAATAGTTGTTAGTAACCCAATGGATACTATGGCATATTTAGCTCATAAATCTACAGGATTACCAAAAAACAGAATTATTGGTATGGGTGGAGCTTTAGATAGCGCTCGTTTTAAATACCGTTTAGCAGAAGCTTTAGATTGTCCACAATCTGATGTTGACGGAATGGTAATTGCTGCACATAGCGACACAGGTATGATTCCTTTAACTCGTTTAGCTACAAGAAACAGTGTTCCTGTATCGCAATTTTTATCAGAAGAGCGTTTAGCTCAAGTTGCTGAAGATACCAAAGTAGGTGGAGCAACTTTAACTAAATTATTAGGAACTAGTGCTTGGTATGCTCCAGGTGCAGCTGTATCTTCAATGGTTCAGGCAATTGCTTGTGATACTAAAAAAATGTTCCCTTGTTCAGCCTTATTAGAAGGTGAATATGGATTAAGCGATATTTCATTTGGTGTACCTTGTATTATTGGTAAAAACGGAATTGAAAAAATAGTAGAAATTGAATTAACAGCTGCTGAAAAAGCACAATTTGCTGCAAACGCAGAGGCTGTAAAAGCTGTAAATAACTTATTGTAGTAAAACAGTTTAATACATAAAAACGCTTCAGAATATAAATTCTGAAGCGTTTTTTTATGTTCTTTTATTTAAAAACTTACTTCAATAACGTTTACTCTAACAATTAAATGGCAATTAAGACAATCCAGAAATAACGCCATTTTTATCAATACTCATTGTTTCAGAAGCAGGATGAGCAGGTAATCCTGGCATACGCATCATTTGCCCTAAAATAGGAATTATAAATTTAGCACCTGCAGCAATTTCAATTTCTCTTACAGTTACCGTAAAACCAGTTGGCCTGCCAACTAAAAACTCATTATCTGAAAAAGATTTTTGGGTTTTTGCAATACAAATGGCAAAATCATTAAACCCTAAACGCTCTATTCTTTTTAAATTTAATTTTGCTTTTTTATCAAAATCTACTTTATCTGCTCCATAAATTTCTTTCGCAATAGTTTCTATTTTTTCTTTTACCGGCGCGTTCCAATTATACAATGGCTTAAAATGTGACACATTTGATTCTACAACTTCAACAACTGCTTTTGCTAAATTTTTGGTTCCTTCACCTCCTTTTGCCCAACCTTCAGAAACTACCGCTTTCACATTTAACTCAGCACACTTTTCAATTATAAAATCTATTTCGGCATACGTATCATTGGTAAAAGTGTTTACAGCTACAACTGGTTCAATATTAAATTTTCTAATATTTTCAATATGCTTTTCTAAATTACAAATACCTGCTTTTACATAGGCCAAATTAGGAAAATTATATTCATCTTTTCTTGCGCCACCATGATGCCTTAACGCCCTAATTGTAGTTACAAGTACCACAGCTTTAGGATGCAACCCTGCAGCAACACATTTTATATTTAAAAATTTTTCTGCACCCAAATCAGCTCCAAAACCAGCTTCAGTTACAACATAGTTAGACAGTGTTAATCCCATTTTAGTAGCTAAAATAGTATTTGTTCCTTGGGCAATATTAGCAAAAGGACCTCCGTGAATAATAGCAGGATTTTCTTCTAAGGTTTGGACTAAATTAGGTTTAATGGCTTCTTTTAACAAAATAGCCATTGCATTTTCGGCTTTTAAATCACGAGCAAAAATTGGTTTTTTATCAAAAGTATATCCTACAAAAATATCTCCTAGTCTATTTTTTAAATCTTCAAAATCAGTTGCCATACATAAAATAGCCATTACTTCAGAAGCTGGTGTAATATTAAAACCTCCTTCTCTTGGCACTCCATTTGATGGTCCTCCTAATCCAATAATAACATTTCTAAGAGCTCTATCATTCATATCAATCACTCGTTTCCACAAAATAGAGCGCGAATCAAGTCCTAAATTATTAGTATCACTTTGCAAATTATTATCAATTAATGCCGCTAATAAATTATTTGCTTTTTCAACAGCATTAAAATCTCCTGTAAAATGAAGGTTAATATCTTCCATTGGAACAACTTGAGAATAACCACCACCAGCAGCTCCACCTTTCATTCCAAAAACAGGCCCTAAAGATGGCTCTCTTAAAACAACGGTTGCCTGTTTTCCAATTTTATTTAAACCTTCGGTTAATCCAATGCAAACAGTAGTTTTTCCTTCACCAGCAGGGGTTGGAGTGATTGCAGTAACTAATATTAAATTGTTTTTTTTAATTTTTTCATCATCAATTAAATGTAAAGGAAGCTTTGCTTTATACTTCCCGTACATCTCTAAATCATCTTCTTTTAAGTGTAATTTTTTAGCTATTTTTTTAATATGAATTAACTTTTTATTTTGAGCAATTTCAATGTCAGATAAAACTTTCATGGAGATAATATTTAGCAAGCAAATATATAAAAATCAAAAGCCTTTAATATGATTTTTGTCAAAGTGTTAATTAATACTTATAAAAGCACAAAAAGAATTGTTAGTTCCTATTTGAAATTATATATTTGCACGTTTATTACAAATGAATTTTATATTAAATTAATTAAAATGCAAAACAAAGGACTTATAAAATTATTCGCTATTCTTTTCGGATTAGTAAGTTTATACCAATTATCATTTACTTGGTTTACAAATGGTGTTGAAGATAAAGCAAAAATGTATGCTGAATCAAAATCAGACGACGGTAAGGAAATAGCAAATTTCGAAAGAGTTTATTTGGACTCGGTTGCTAATAAACCTGTTATAGATTTAGGTTTTGCTCAGTTCAGTTACAACGACATTAAAGACAAAGAATTAAATTTAGGATTAGACCTTAAAGGTGGTATTAATGCCATTTTACAAGTATCTGTAAAAGATATCTTAATTGGGTTATCTAACGATTCTAAAAATCCTGTTTTTAACGAAGCGTTAGCTAAAGCAACTGAAGCACAAAAAAATAGTGATAAAAATTTCTTAGATTTATTTTTTAACGAATTTGAAAAATTAAGCGCTGGAAAAGTTAAATTAAGTGATCCAAGTATTTTTGGAAACAAATCTTTAAGAGATAAAATTAACTTTAAATTAACCGACGCTGAAGTAAAACCAATTATTGAAGCTGAAATCTCAGGATCTATCAATACTGCTTTTGAGGTTTTACGTAGTCGTATTGATAAATTTGGGGTAACTCAACCAAACATTCAACGTATTGGTAACTCTGGTCGTATTTTAATTGAATTACCTGGAGCAAAAGATATAGACCGTGTAAAAAAATTATTACAAAGTACTGCAGAATTACAGTTTTGGGAAGTGTACTCTAACCAAGAAACTGCTAATTTCTTTATTACAGCAAATTCAATTGTAGAAAATCATTTAAAGGCAGAAGCAAAAGAAGCTGGATCAGATGTTGATACCACAGCTGCAAAAACAGATTTAAATGATTTATTAGGAGAAGTTTCAGATTCTATAGCAAACAAACAAGCTGCAAATTTATTTACAGTTTTAACTCCTAGTATACCTCAATCAGAAAATCAAATTTCTTCAGTAATTGCAACTGCTAAAGTAGCAGATACTGCAATGGTAAATAAATATTTAGCTATGAAAGACGTTAGAGCTGCCTTGCCTAACGAAATGAAATATGCTAAATTTCTTTGGGATGCTAAATCGTTCACTTCTACTGTTTCAGCTACAAATGAAGCTTTTGAATTAATTCATTTATATGGAATAAAATCAAACAGAGAAGATGTTGCGCCAATTGAAGGTGATGTAATTGATGATGCTAGCCAAGAATACGGACAAACTAGTAAGCCAGAAGTTAGTATGACAATGAACGCTACTGGTACAAAACAATGGGGAAAAATGACCACTGAAAATGTTGGTAAATTTGTTGCCGTAGTTTTAGATAATTATGTATACACTGCTCCTTCTGTAAATACTGCTATTACTAATGGTAGAACTTCTATTTCTGGTGGAAGTATGACTGTTGTAGAAGCGCAAGATATTGCAAACGTATTAAAAGCTGGTAAACTACCTGCTGCTGCTCATATTATTCAATCGGAAGTTGTTGGGCCATCTTTAGGTCAACAAGCAATTGATGCCAGTTTAAGTTCATTTGGACTAGCTTTATTAATTGTATTAGCTTGGATGATTTTCTATTATGGAAAAGCTGGTGTATTCGCTAATGTTGCTTTAGCAGCTAACTTATTATTCATCTTCGGAATATTAACTGCTTTTGGAGCCGTTTTAACATTGCCTGGTATTGCTGGTATCATTTTAACAATTGGTATGGCAGTAGATGCTAACGTAATTATCTTTGAAAGAATAAAAGAAGAATTAAATACTGGTAAAGGTTTAAAAGCTGCTATTGAATACGGATTTAGTTACAAAGGTGCATTCTCTGCAATTTTAGATGCTAACGTAACATCAATGTTAACAGGTGTTATTTTATATGTATTTGGTACTGGACCAGTAAAAGGTTTCGCTTATACATTAATGGTTGGTATTGTTACCTCATTATTTTCAGCAATTTTCATCACTCGTTTATTAATTGATTGGTATGCTGGAAAAGGAAAATTATTTACATTCAATACAGGTATTACTAAAAACTGGTTTACAAATATTGATGTTGAATTCCTTAAAAAACGTAAAATTGCATATGTAATTTCTTCCATATTAATTATTGTAAGTTTAGGATCATTATTTTCTAATGGACTTAACTACGGAGTAGATTTTGTTGGAGGTCGTTCTTATGTTGTTAAGTTTGACAAAACTACTAGCGCTTCTGACGTTTCAAGTACATTAAAAGATGTTTTTGGAGATGCTCCTGAGGTTAAAACTTATGGTGAAGCAAGTCAATTAAAAATTACAACAAAATATAAAATTGATGAAGAAGGAAATCATATTGATGATGAAGTGCAAGCTTTATTATACACTGGTTTAAAATCTTATATCTCTTCTGATGTAAGTTTAGATGAATTTAAACCTGGATATGATGGTGATAAAAAAGTAGGAATTATGAGTTCTATTAAAGTTGAACCAACAATTGCAGATGATATTAAAACAGCTGCAGGATGGGCAATTTTAGGTTCGTTATTAGTAATTTTCTTATATATCTTATTCCGTTTCAGAAAATGGCAATACAGTTTAGGAGCTGTAGTAGCATTGTTCCACGATGTTATTATAGTAATTGGTATTTTCTCTTTATTCTACAAAGTTTTACCTTTTGATATGGAAATTGGACAATCATTTATTGCCGCCATATTAACGGTATTGGGTTACTCTATTAACGATACGGTAATTGTATTTGATAGAATTCGTGAATTTGCAGGGACACATACTTCTTGGAAATTCTCAACTGTAATTGATAAAGCGTTAAGTACTACATTAGGTAGAACCATAAATACATCATTAACAACATTAGTTGTATTAATTGCTATCTTCTTATTTGGAGGAGATTCAATTAAAGGATTCATGTTTGCATTAATTGTTGGTATTGTTGTTGGTACATATTCTTCTTTATTTATTGCATCACCAGTATTATATGATACAGTAAAAAAATTAGATAAAACTAAAAAATAATAATCATTGAAATTTATTTCAAAAACCGTTTTGATACGTCAGAACGGTTTTTGTATTTCAAATTAGCAAAGAAATTGTAATTCTATCAAAACTTTCTAATTTGATTCTTACATTTGTAACAAAGCATAAAAATGAGCATAATAAAACTACACGACAAACATTTTAAAACGTATATCTCAGCAAAAAAAATTGATGAAGCTATCGATTCTCTTGTTGCGCAAATTTCTAATGATCTAAAAGATGAAACACCAGTATTTATTGGTATTTTAAACGGATCATTTATGTTTGTAGCAGATTTTGTACGAAAATACAATTACAATTGTGAAGTCTCATTTGTTAAATTGGCCTCATACGAAGGAACAAATTCTACGGGAAAAATTAAACAATTAGTTGGAGTTAACGAAAATTTAGAAGGAAGAACAATAGTTATTCTAGAAGATATTATTGATACCGGAAACACCCTTCAAGAAATATATGAAATATTTAAAGACAAAAATTTAAAACAACTTAAAATAGCCACGTTGTTTTTTAAACCAGATGTTTTTAAAAAAGAATTACCTATTGATTATATTGGGATTCCAATTCCTGACAAATTTATAGTTGGCTACGGCTTAGATTACAACGGTTTTGGAAGAAATTTAGCAGATATATACCAACTTACATCACAACCAACTATGAAAAATATTGTTTTATTCGGCCCTCCAGGTGCTGGAAAAGGTACACAAGCAGATTTATTAAAAGAAAAATACAACCTTAAGCATATTTCAACTGGCGATGTATTTAGATTTCATATAAAAAATGAAACTGAACTAGGTATATTGGCAAAATCTTTTATGGATAAAGGAGATTTAGTACCCGATGAAGTTACCATTGATATGCTAAAAGATGAAGTTAATAAAAATCCAGGTGTACAAGGTTTTATTTTTGATGGATTTCCAAGAACAGAATCACAAGCCATTGCTTTAGACGAATTTTTAACTGAAAAAGGTGAAACAATCAGCGGAATGATTGCTCTTGAAGTTCCAGAAGATTTATTGGTACAAAGAATTTTAGAAAGAGGAAAAACAAGCGGAAGAAGTGATGATCAAGACGAAGATAAAATTAGAAATCGTTTTAATGAATACAACACCAAAACTGCAATTTTAAAAGACTATTTTCAAGCTCAAAATAAATATTTTGGCGTAAATGGTGTTGGAGAAATAAAAGACATTACTGTACGATTAAGTACCGTTTTTGATAAATTATAACAACGTATAACAAACTGTAAAAGCAGAAAATAGGAAATAATGGTTGAAGGAAATTTTGTAGATTATATTAAAATACACGCTAATTCTGGTAAAGGAGGACGTGGTTCTGCGCATTTACATAGAGAAAAATATGTTGCTAAAGGTGGTCCTGATGGCGGTGATGGCGGAAGAGGTGGTCACGTAATAGTACGTGCTGATAAAAACTTATGGACATTATATCATTTAAAATTTAAAAAACATTTTAAAGCTGAACATGGTGGAGACGGAAGCGCCTCTAGAAGTACAGGAAAAGATGGTGAAGATGTTTATATTGATGTACCCTTAGGAACTATTATAAGAAATGCCGAAACACAAGAAATTCTTTTTGAAATTACTACCGAAAATACAGAACAAATACTGTTAGAAGGTGGAATGGGTGGTTTAGGAAACTGGAATTTTAGATCTTCTACAAACCAAACTCCTCGCTATGCTCAACCTGGTATTGATGCTCAAGATGGTTGGTTTCAATTAGAATTAAAAATTTTAGCGGATGTTGGTTTAGTAGGGTTTCCAAATGCTGGAAAATCTACTTTACTATCTGTTCTTACAGCGGCAAAACCAAAAATTGCAGATTACGCATTTACAACCTTAAAACCAAACCTTGGAATTGTTGAATATCGCGATTTTCAAACATTTGTAATGGCTGATATTCCAGGTATTATTGAAGGTGCAGCTGAAGGAAAAGGTCTTGGGCATCGCTTTTTAAGACATATAGAACGAAATTCTATTTTATTATTTTTAATTCCTGCTGATTCAGATGACATTAAAAAAGAGTATCAAATTCTTTTAAATGAATTGGAACAACACAATCCAGAATTACTTGATAAAAGTAGATTATTAGCCATTTCTAAATCTGATATGTTAGATGAAGAATTGAAAAATGAACTAAAAAAAGAACTTCCAGAAGGTATTGATGCATTATTTATTTCATCAGTTGCTCAACAAGGTCTTACAGAATTAAAAGACAAGCTTTGGAAAATGTTGAATGAAGACGATAATAGCACTTTACATTCGTAAAAAAATCATATTTAAGTTTATAAGAAAAAAGTTTTAAGATAATTATTTTAAAACTTTTTTTTATAGATTAATTTATTTCAATCCCTGTAATAATTAGTAGTTCAATTATTAATCAGCCAAGTTTTATAATCCTTATTTCGTATAAAAATACCAGCATTCTCTATTCAACCACCACTTGCAAACATTCGTTTGTTAAAATAATTGGCAATGTAAATTCAGTAGTTACAGGCATCGCTCTTTTTATAGCTGGTTGCAAAGTTGGTAATTTTTGTAAACTTATTTTTACTAAACTATCAAACGTTGGTAATAGCTCTTTTGTTTTCTCAGAAATTTTAATTCCAGAAAGACTTGTAACACCTAAATTATCCACTTTTAATTTTACTAAAACAGTATCATTCACAATATCTTTTGCGTTTAATTGATGCTCTTTTAAAGCTGCATAAATATGTTGAGACATTTCCATTTGAAAGCAAATTTGCTGTTTTTCTCTAGATGGAATATGCTCGCAATTTGGAAATAATGGAAAAGCATCCACCGTATTAAAATCTACAATAGTATCAACAGCAATAATGGTTTCACTTTTCGATTTATGATCGAAATAAGCACAAGAAACCACAAAAAAGGCACCAAATAATAGGCTAAAAAATTGCTTTAACATAGTTGTTTATTTCACCACGTGAAAATACAATAAATTCTGTTAGTCAACAATTTCACCTTCAAGAAAGTATTGTTTTTTTATTTCTTTAATTCTTCCTTCGGCATAAGTAGTCATAATTTCATCATTTCTTTTAAATTTAGCAACAAATTGTTGAAACCTCTTTAAAGCCATTTTTTTATCTTCATAATATAGGTCAGAAGTCGTTGCCAATTCAAATAAGGCTTTATAGTTTTTATAATTGTTTTTATAAGCTTCTTCAAAATCATCAATAGCTTCCTTTAAATTATTTTTCTGTTTATGTATAATTCCCATTAAAAGATATTGCCTATCTATGTCTGGTTTTGCAGTAAAAATTGAAAATGTAAGATAATGTTCAGCCTTTTCATAATCCTTTTTATCATAATATAACGTTGCTAAACGGTAATAAATAGTATAATCATTTGGGTCTAACCTAATAGCTTTTTTAAAGTACGTTTCGGCTAAATCAAACTCTTGTAAATTATAATAACACATACCTGCCATTTCATAAGTACTAACTGAAACATAATTTAAACTATCCAATTTTTTTAAATATGTTAAGGTGTTTTTAAAATCTTTGGCAAAATATAAATCATTAGCTTTTAACTGATTAAAATTAATATTGTTAGCATCAATTTGTAATCCTTTATTTATAAATAATGTAGTGGAATCTTGAAAACGTAGGGTTTTAAAAAATTTAGCCAATTCAAAAATACTTTTTAGGTGTAATGTATCTAATTTATAGGCGTTTAAATAACTTTGTCCCATTTCATTAAACTTGTTTTGCTTGTCTAAACACTCCCCAATTTGGTATGGATAATTTGGATTTAAAGTATCTTTACGTTGTAAAAACCGAAATAATTTCTCAGCTCTTTTTGGTTGATTTTGAGATACATACAATTTCCCTAAACTATTTGCAACCAATAAATTTGAAGTATCTTTTACTAGTAAGTTTTCATAAATCCCCATAGCTTTTGATGTTAATCCAATAGCTAAATACAATTGTGCTAATTTTACTTTTGCCGTTTCACTATTTTCTAATTTAAGTGCTTTGTTTAAATAACTTAGCGCTTTGTTTTCATTACCTACGGATTGATAAATACTCGCTGTTTTTTCAAAAATTGCAAAGGTTTTTGGCTCACTATTTTCTAAAAGTACTAATGCTTTTTGATAATTCCCTTTTAATAATAAACTATCTACAACCGCAAAAACCGAAGATTGTGCTTCGGTTTTTAATGGAACTAATACTAGCAATAATATAATTATAATCTTTTTCATAGGATTTTAATATTATTTATTTCAACCATATAATTATAACCCCATTCTCACCTCT
>NZ_JBFHHX010000012.1:0-37776 GCF_041596795.1 Lutibacter sp. | reverse complement strand
TTCTGAGTTTAATTTCTTGGAATCCAAATAAGTAAATCCGTTTGTTACTATTCCGTCCTTATTAATTATAATAACTCTTGGATATCTACTAGTTAAAAAAGAGAACGCAGCACTAGTTTTTGGTAGTTTATATTGTTGATGGATATCCAATTTTTTTAGGTGCGGTTCTGTTTTAATTTCTTTAAATGATGTTTGCATATTTATACCAATAAATAGAATATTTGGATAATTATTTTTTAAAAATTTTATTCTATTTACTAAATATTCTGTAGACATAAATTCTGTAGACCAAAAATAGATGACTGAATTTTTATTTTTAATAATTGAGTTAATGTCTATAATTTCGTTGTCGCTAGATTGAATATCAAAGCTAATTAGAGGTTTGTTTTGATCAACAGCTTTGCTATCATTTACCAAATTTTTAACTTGATTTTTATATGCTTCATCGGTGCATTTTTCCAAAAATAAATTTAATGTTGGTTGGTGAATAGTGCAAGACGATTCACTTTTTAAAAAATCGTTAACAACTATGCGTTTTAAAAGGGTGTTTTTAAATTCATCTAATTGAATATTTTCATCAATAGCATTTAAAATATTCATTGTTAAATTATTTTTTGAACTATCTTTTTCAAGTTGTTGATAGCTTAAATTGTATAAATAACTTACCACATAATTTTGATAAGGGTAAAAAGAAATTAATTCAGCTTCGTTAAAATTTATATCATTTCTAAATTCGTAAAATTGATCATTTACAACCGGAAATTTATCTAAATTATTCGCTATTTTGTTATAATATGGGTAAATTTCTTTTAATCTATATAAAGGGAAATTAATGGCAGATTTTGTTAATTTTTTAAAACCAGAAGATACATTATCTTCTGCTGATGCAAATTCGTTATAAATAGCTTCTCTTTCAGCAACTAACGAATCAATTTTTTTTGAAAACTCAGCTTCATTTAAGGTAAAGTATTGATACATTGCTTTTTCTTCCTTTTCATTTTGTAAAAATAAATTTAATAAAAATTCATTTTTACTTCCTCCATCACCACTAAAAACAATAGATTCATCAAAATCCCATGAATTTAAACGAATTAAAATACTGTCCTTTGGTTCTAAATAAATATATTGAAATTCTATACCGTGTTTAAAAGTATATAATCCTTCATCTAAGTTTTTATAACTGGCAATAAATCTATTTTCTTTATTTAATTTAAGAGTGTCAATAATAGTATCGTCCTTTAAAAGTACAACAAAGCTATCTTTAGGGTTAATAATTTCACCACCAAAGTAGGTAATGCCATTTTTGTTATTAGTTGAATTACAACTAATTAACAGAATAATAGCTAAGGAGTGAAGTATGTATTTCATATAAATTGGATTAAAACAAAAATACACACATATTATTTTTTTACTTGTTAAGATGCTGTTAAATAACGCTAATAGGTTAAAAATATACTTTTAAATAACTCTTTTTTAGTGAATCTAATTCATTACTTTTGCACGAAATTTAAAAATAAAAAACAACAACATGCTTTCAGTATCAAATTTATCTGTTCAATTCGGTAAGAGAATTTTGTTTGACGATGTTAATACAAAATTTACTATTGGTAATTGTTATGGAATAATTGGAGCCAACGGTTCAGGAAAATCAACATTTTTAAAAATTATTTCGGGAGAAATGGACCCAACATCGGGTCATATAACTTTAGATCCAGGAAAACGTATGTCTGTACTTTCTCAAAATCACTATGCTTTTGATGAATATCCTGTTTTAGATACTGTAATGATGGGAAATAAAAGGTTGTATAGTCTAAAACAAGAAATGGATGCCATTTATGCTAAACCTGATTTTTCTGAAGAAGATGGTATAAAAGCAGGAGAGTTGGGTGTAGAATTTGAGGAAATGAACGGTTGGAATGCCGAAAGTAGTGCCGCATCTTTATTATCGTCTTTAGGAATTAAAGAAGATTTACATTATACTTTAATGGCTGATATAGAAGGTAAAGATAAAGTGCGAATTTTATTAGCTCAAGCTTTATTTGGTAATCCAGATGTATTAATTATGGATGAGCCTACCAACGATTTAGATTTTGAAACTATAGGTTGGTTAGAAAACTTTTTAGCAAATTATGAAAACACTGTTATTGTTGTATCGCATGACCGTCACTTTTTAGATGCAGTTTGTACACATATTTCTGATATTGATTTTGGAAAAATTAACCATTTTTCTGGAAACTATACTTTTTGGTACGAATCTAGCCAATTGGCAGCAAAACAACGTGCACAACAAAGTAAAAAAGCTGAAGATAAAAAGAAAGAATTAGAAGAATTTATTCGTCGTTTTTCTGCAAACGTTGCAAAATCTAAACAAGCAACGAGTAGAAAAAAAATGATTGAAAAATTAAATGTTGATGAAATAAAACCTTCAAGTAGAAGATATCCAGCTATTATTTTTGATCGTGAAAGAGAAGCAGGTGATCAAATATTAAATGTAGAGCATTTAACAAAATCAACAGAAGAAGAAGTATTATTTAGTGATATAAGCTTTAACTTAAATAAAGGTGATAAAGTTGCGCTTATCTCTAGAAACTCAAGAGCTGTAACTGCTTTTTATGAAATTTTAAACGGTCATGATAAAGCAGATTCAGGAAAATTTCAATGGGGTGTTACCACTACACAATCTTATTTACCATTAGATAATTCAGAGTTTTTTACGGATTCTAATTTAAACTTGGTAGATTGGTTGCGTCAATACGCTAAAACTGAAGAAGAACGCGAAGAAGTTTTTTTAAGAGGGTTTTTAGGTAAAATGATTTTTAGTGGGGAAGAGGCATTGAAAAAATGTAACGTACTTTCTGGAGGAGAAAAAGTAAGATGTATGCTTAGTAGAATGATGATGATTAGAGCAAATGTTTTAATGTTAGATGAACCAACAAATCATTTAGATTTAGAGTCAATTCAAGCGTTTAACAATTCTTTAAGCAATTTTAAAGGTACTGTTATTTTTACAACACACGATCACGAGTTTGCACATACTGTTGCAAACAGAATTATAGAAATTACACCAAAAGGTATTATAGATAGATTTACTACGTTTGATGAGTATTTAGATGACCCTAAGGTTAAAGAGTTGAGAAATCAAATGTATTCATAAAAAAAAAGGCTGTCTAAAGAATGTATTTTCCGTCAACCTGAACTTGTTTCAGGTTTTTATATTGGTTGATAATCAGTATGATGAGATTCTGAAACAAGTTCAGAATGACGATTCTAAATATTTTTTAGGCAGTTTTTTTATTGTTTCATTCCTTTTCGTTTGCCGTATTCTTGTAACATTCTTCGGTTAAAGTCTTTTTCGGCTTTTTGTAGTAATAGTATTTTTTTAGCCGAAATTATTTTAGATAATTCATTTTTCATTTTAATTTTCTGATTTACAATATCTTGCTCCATTTTAAGAGAGTTGTTTAAGTAAATTTCAGCATCTTTATCAGAAATAGCATCAAGATTACCATTCTTCAATAACTTTTTATCAATTCCAGATTCAAGTTCATATTTTAAATCGTGAATTTTATCAGAATATAAATTATAAATAGGCCAAAATTTTTCAGCTTCTTTAGGTGTTAAATTTATTGCATTAGTAATATAGGAAGTTTTTAAAAGGTGAATTTTTTGACGGAATTGTTGTGCAAACATACTATTTGCAGCACCTATAAAAAGTATTATAAAAATAATTTTCTTCATCGTGTTAATTTTTTAATTTTCAATTAATAAACTTTCTAAATTTTCTAAGTCTAAATAGTTTAGTAATTCATCATTAGAAATTATGTCATTATTTAAACTATTTTCTAGTTCAATATCAGGAAAAGCTTGGGTTAAAGTAATGGTATTAATATCCATAATTCCACTTTGTACTAATTGTTCAATCTCCGCAGTTTCTAAAGAATCAAACGTAATATTGGAGTTTGTATTTTGATAATTTAGAATAAAAAATATAGCGAAAGAAGCCGCAATTGCAATAGATGCAGCATATTTAAAAATATTATTTTTTAAACTAATTACTTTTTGTTTTTTTGATATTTTTAAAAGAACTCTATCTTCCAATGTATCAAAATAATTAGTTGGAATTTCAGTATTTTTATTTTGGGTAACTTCTGATTTTAATTTAGCAATAACCACATCTTCTATTTTATTAAAATAGTTACCAGGCACTAAAAAGTTTTCTTCAGTTTTAAAGTTTGGTAATGCATTTTCAGAAACAGCACTTAAAACGCCTTCTTCAATAGTATTAAAATAGTTTTTTGGAGCCTGAAAACCAGTTCCTTTTATTTTTATACCACTTAAAGTTGGTGCTATTTTATGTAGTTTTTTTGTTTTCATTTTAATAGTAAGACAAACTTTTTATACAATGGTTTAATGTGTTTTTAAATATTCTTCAATTTTATTTACAGCGTGAAAATAAGATGATTTTAATGCGCCAACTGATGTTTCTAATATTTCTGATATTTCTGAATATTTCAAATCATCAAAATATTTCATATTAAATACCAATTGTTGTTTGTGTGGTAAGGTTACTATTGCTTTTTGAAGTTTTAACTGAATTTCGTCTCCTGTATAATCATTTTCAAATTGCAGGTTATTGGCTATTATACTTTGTAATTCGCTTATATCAATATGTTGATTTTTTGCTTTTTGTTTTATAAAGGTAATGGCTTCATTGGTAGCAATTCTGTACATCCAAGAGTACAATTTACTTTCTTCATTAAACGAATGAATGTTTTTAAAAACTTTTATAAATGTATTTTGAAGTACATCATCGGCATCATCATGTGAATACACAATTTTACGAATATGCCAATACAAAGGCTTTTTATATAAGCCCATAAGTTCTCTAAAAGCAATTTCCTGTTTTTTAGGATTTTTAAGATGTTCTACTAATAATTTTTCGTTGGTCACCTACAATAGTTTAGTATTAGACTATTAAAATTGGCGAAGGTTTAATGGGTGAAAATTTTTATTTTATTTTACCAAATTTTCTTCTTGAGTAGCCAAAAAGTCTTTCTTCAATAATAATTTCAGCAATTCCTTGCGGAAGCATTTCTTCCCATCCGTTTTCTCCGTTTGCAATCATTTCTAATACAGTTTTAGAGAATACTTCTAATATTTCAGGATTGTAATTTTTAATATCTACAACTCTTCCATTGTATTTAAAGAATTTATATAACTCTTTCATACGTGGATGAACTTTTAAATTTTCACTGGTTCTAATTTCTCCAGTACGTTGATCTTTAAGAGGGTATAAATAAACTTTTAAATCTTTAAAGAAAAGTTTTCCAAAAGCTTCCAGAATTCCACCACTTAAATTTCTATAATATTTTTCATCAAAAATTTGAACAAAACTAGATACTCCCATTGCTAAACCAATACGAGCTTTAGTGAATTCGGAGAAATATTCTACTAACTTGTAATATTCCTGAAAATTAGTAATCATAACATTTTGATGTAATGAACAAAGAAGTTCTGCTCTTTCAAGAAAATCTCGTTCATCTATTTCACCTTCATTACTAAGGTTTGTTAAGGTAATTTCAAAAATTATTTTTGTGTTATTTTCATCAACTCTGCTTTCTTTTAAAAAGAGTTCTCGAGCTAAGGTAAACATATCCATATTTACTTTAGTTACGGGTCTAAAACTCCCTCTTAACGCTAAAATATTAGCTTTATACAATTGTTGAGCAGGTAAAAGGTTGTTTCCGTCTGGGCCAAACATTACAGCATTAGTTAAGCCATTTTTTACCAACAATAAACTCATTAATCTATTATCTACATAAGAAAATCGTGGTCCTGAAAAATTAATCATATCAATTTCTATTTGAACCTTATGTAAATTATCTAATAATGATTTTATTAGTTCTTTTGGTTTATCATTTAAATAATAAGCGCCATAAATTAGGTTTACACCTAAAATACCAAGAGTTTCTTGTTGTAATTTAGCATCTGTTTCTTTAAAACGAATGTGGAGAATAATTTCATTATAATCTTCTAAAGGATCTAATTGGAATTTAATTCCGATCCAACCGTGACCTTTAAATTTTTTTGCAAAATCTATAGTAGTAACTGTATTTGCGTAGGAGAAAAATATTTTTCCAGGATGATTTTTTCTATCTAAACGATCTTCTGTTAATTCAATTTCATGAGCTAACATTTTTTTTAACCGCTCTTCGGTAACGTATCTACCGTCAGCTTCAACACCATAAATAGAATCGGAAAAATCTTTATCATAAGCACTCATTGCCTTTGCTATGGTACCTGAAGCACCGCCAGCTCTAAAAAAATGACGTACAGTTTCTTGTCCTGCACCAATTTCGGAAAAAGTACCGTAAATATATTTGTTTAAATTTATTTTTAGCGCTTTGTCTTTACTTGACGGAATTTCATGGTAAATAACATCACCTTTTAATTTTAATGGCATACAAATTTTTTTAGTTAACACAAAATTACTAAAAAATGATAGTTTGTACTTTAAATTTTTGTAAAATAAAAAGGGTAAACAATTTGTTTACCCTTTTTTAAATTTTTTTGTTAAAAAATTACATGTTTTTTAATTCTGCTACTAATTTTGTTAGTGCATCTTTGGCATCTCCAAATAACATAGAAGTTTTTTGATTGAAGAATAGCTCATTTTCAATTCCGGCATAACCAGCATTCATACTACGTTTATTTACAATAATATGTTTTGCGTTTTCAACGTCTAAAATTGGCATTCCATAAATTGGACTTGAAGGGTCGTTGTGAGCAGCTGGGTTTACAACGTCATTTGCTCCAACAACTAGTACAACATCTGTATTTGTAAATTGTGGATTAATAGAATCCATTTCAATTAATTTATCATAATCTACATTACTTTCAGCTAATAATACGTTCATATGACCAGGCATACGTCCTGCAACTGGATGAATAGCATAACTTACATCAACACCTTTTTTGGTTAATAGTTCTTCTAATTCATGAATTACGTGTTGCGCTTGTGCAACGGCTAAACCGTATCCAGGTACAATTACAACTTTATTGGCATAATTCATCATAACTGCTGCATCACTAGCAGTAGTTTTTTTAATGGTTCCACCAACTTTACTTCCAGCTCCTGCTGCAACGCTATCGCCTCCAAATGCTCCAAAAATTACATTTTTTAAAGATCGGTTCATAGCATTACACATTACAAACGTAAGAATTAACCCAGCAGAACCTACCAAAATACCACCAACAAGCATTACTTTATTGTCATATAAAATACCAGTAATGGCTGCTGCAATACCTGTTAAAGAGTTTAATAATGAAATAACTACTGGCATATCTGCACCTCCAATTGGAGCAACAAACAGGTAACCATATATTAAAGAAGCAATTAATAACACATAAATTAATAAGTAACTATCAGTATTCATTAATACTATGTATGCTGAAAAAGCAACAAGTAAAATAAATATTATATTGTTTATTAAATTGTATTTTGGTAAACGAAGATCTTTCATAGAACCGTTTAATTTAGCCCAAGCTACTAAACTTCCTGTAAAAGTAATACTACCAATAACAATGGCAGATAAAATAGTAGATGTAATTGCTGCTGAAGGTTTTTCTACAACTCCAACAGATTTACTAAATTCAACTAAACCAATTAAAAGGGCACTACCACCACCAAAACCATTAAATAAAGATACTAATTCTGGCATTTTGGTCATTGCAACTTTCATTGCAATTACCCATCCTAAAATAGTACCTATTAAAAGGGCAGCTCCAATTAAAATATAATTTATTGTAGGTACTTCAAAATCGTGTAAAAATAAGGTTCCTATAATAGCAAGAATCATACCTACTGCAGAAATTAAATTTCCTTTTTTTGCTGTTTCAGGATGCCCTAAAAATTTTAAACCAATAACAAAGGTTACGGTTGCAATTAAATATATAATACTTAGTGATATATTCATTATTTTCTCTTTTTAAACATTTGTAACATTCTGTCAGTAACTGCAAAACCACCAACAACATTTATAATTCCTAATACTACAGCAACAAAGCCTAACCCTAACGATAGGTAATCTGTTTCACTTGCTTGCATCATTACTAAAAGAGCTCCCACAATAACAACTCCACTTAGCGCGTTTGCACCAGACATTAAAGGCGTGTGTAGCACAGAAGGAACGTTTTTAATTAATTCTACTCCAATAAATATCGCTAAAATTAGGATATAAAATAACTCGAGATAATCGCTTATAAATTCTAAAAATTCAGTCATAATTTAGTTTTTAGTTTTGTCTAATATTTCCGTTTTGTACAATTAATGTACCGTTAGTAATCTCTTCTTCTAATTCCCATTTAAATTCATTTTTTTCAGTTAAATGATTAATGAAATTTAGCATGTTTTTAGCATATAAATCACTTGCATTTGTAGAAACGCTTTCAGGAGCAATGGTAGTTCCAATAATTTTTACACCATTTTCAATAATGGTTTCATTCATTTTACTTAACTCACAATTACCACCTTGCGCAGCAGCTAAATCTATAATAACTGCACCGTTTTTCATTTGTTTTACTTGTTCTTCGGTAATTAAAATTGGAGCTTTTCTACCTGGAACCATTGCAGTTGTAATTACTAAATCTGCTTCAAATAACGATTTATTTACTGCTTCTTTTTGTCTGCGAGCATAATCTTCAGAAGCTTCTTTGGCATAACCACCTTCAGCTTTTTCTTCACCAGTATTATCAACACTAATAAATTTTGCACCTAAAGATTCTGCTTGTTCCTTAGTTTCCATTCTAATATCTGTAGCGTATACAACGGCTCCTAAACGTTTAGCAGTTGCAATTGCTTGTAAACCTGCAACACCAACACCATAAATAAGTACTTTTGAAGGTGTAATTGTACCAGCGGCAGTCATCATTAATGGGAAAATTTTAGTCATTTCAAAAGCTCCTAAAATAACAGCTTTGTAACCTGCTAAATTGCTTTGAGAACTTAAAACGTCCATATCTTGTGCTCTTGAAATTCTAGGTACAGCATCCATAGAAAAGGCAGTAGCTCCCGTTGCAGCTATTGCATTAATTAAATCTGTGTTAGATTTGTGATATAATTGACTCATTAAAATATGAGATTTATCAACTAATTTTAAATCTTCAGCATCAAAAGGATTAATTTTTATTAAAATTATGCTATTCTTATAAACACCAGCTCTAGTTTCAACTTTAGCACCAACTTTTTCATAATCAGAATCATTGTAAGAAGATGTAAAACCTGCATTTTCTTCAACAAATACTTCAAATCCGTTTTCAATAAGTTGTTTAGCAATATTTGGAGTAATAGCAACGCGTTTTTCTCCTTTTTGAGTTTCTTTTAATATTCCTATTTTCATATGTTGTTAATTATTATTTTAAATTGATTTTACTTAACGGCTATCAAATACCTATAAAATAGATAGCATTTCAATATTTGTATTTGTTACCAAATTTAGTTAGTACTATTTTTTTAATTAAATTTTACAATATTTAAAAGTAACTTTTAATTTTTGGTGAATGCGTTTTTTTAAACGAAGGCCAAAATTAACTAAAAAATACTTATTTTTAAACCTTATAAGATTCAATTAACTAAAAGGAAATAGTACTAAGCATACAGCTTTATTTTGTTTAAAAATAAATGAAAGTAAATGTAGAGTTTAAGTTAGTTTTAGAGGTTGATAAAAGTCAGTAATGTTTTAAAATACTATTAATAATTGGTAATTGTGGTTTATAAGTAGTTAATGTTACATAAATGGTTAAAGTTTTATTGATGAATTTTTTATTGAAACCTTTTTAGTTCAAAGTTTCCTTGTATTTTTATAAAAAATTTAAATTTGAAAATTACTTTTTTAGGAACAGGTACGTCACAAGGAATTCCAGTAATTGGCAGTACGCATCCTGTTTGTTTATCAACTGATACCAAAGATAAAAGATTACGCGTTTCTATTTTAATTGAATGGGAAAACTACACCTATGTAATTGATTGCGGTCCAGATTTTAGGATGCAAATGTTACGCGCAAAGGTTTTTAAAATTGATGGCGTTTTGTTTACTCACGAACATGCAGATCATACTGCTGGTTTAGATGATTTACGCCCATTTAGTTTTCAATTAGGAAGTGTTCCTATTTATGCACAAAAACGTGTTATGGAAAACTTAGCTAAGCGTTTCGATTATATTTTTATTGATGAAAATAAATATCCAGGAGCGCCAAGTGTACAACAAAATATATTAGAAAATAAAGCATTTTTATTACAAAACTTAAAAGTGGTTCCAATTGAAATAAATCACGGATTACTAAAAATATTTGGGTACAGGTTTAATAATATGGCATATTTAACAGATGTTAAAACTATTGATTTGGCCGAAAAAGAGAAATTGAAAAATTTAGATGTTTTAATTATTAATGCAATCCGTTACAAACCACATCATTCTCATTTAAATTTAGATGAAGCATTAGAATTAATTGCAGAATTAAATCCCAAAAAAACATATTTAACGCATATTAGTCATCTTTTAGGATTTCATGAAGAAGTTGAAAAAACACTTCCTAAAAATGTGTATTTAGCTTATGATGAGCTGATTTTAGAAATTTAGAGTTTAATTTTTTTGAGCTATTAATAAAAATAGTGGATATTTTTTTAAGGAAGTTTTCTTTTCAATTGTGTAAGGAGTGGAATAATAAATTATATTAAAACCACATTTTTCTAATTGTGCTTCAAGATTTTTTTTATTGAAACCAAAATGCCCATCAAAATTTAGTTCTGGCGAATGAAATGAGCCATCTTCTTCCACCAAATCTGCAATACACAAATAACCATTATTATTTAATAAAGAGTAAAAAATAGCTGATATTTCTTCAATATTATCAATATGATGTAAGGTCATTAAAGTGAATATAACATCTGTTTTATCTATATTAGTAGGGTTTTTTATGAGATCAATTAATAAAGGTTTAAAATTTTTAATTTTTTGCTGTTCAATTTTTTCTTTCAGCACTTTAATCATTCCTTCAGAATAATCTACCAGTGTTATTTCTTTAAAATAATGTTGTAATTCAAAACTTAACAAACCAGTTCCACAACCAAATTCTAATGCATTTAATTGTTTATTTGGTTTAATTATTTGCACCATTTCATTGGCAATAAGTTTAGCTCTTTTAGTTTTTTCCAAATCTTTATCCCAGTCTTTTGCTTTAGTATTAAAATGTGCTGTACTCATATTTTAATTTATTTTAAGTTGATATTTATCTAATAAACCAGCTAAGCCATCTTTAGAGAATGTCGCTTTTTTAATGTTGTTTTTTTCTGGATCAATAGAGTAGTTGTACGACGTGCTAAAATCTGCATTTTCTAAAGAGGTGTTATCAAAAATAGCTAATTTAAAATCGCAATTATCAAATAACGCATTAGTTAAATCGGTTTCACTAAAATACGTTTCATTTAAATTACAATTTTTAAATACGGTGTTTTTTAGTTTTAGTTTGTAAAACGATGCCAAATTTAATTGGCAATCTGTAAAGTTTATATTTAATAAAAAGGGATCTACGGTGCTAAAATTTAGTCCAACTAACTTACATTTATTAAATTTCACTACTTTTAATCCTGTGTTTTTTAGCTTTGCTAAACTAAAGTTACAATCTATAAAAACACATTCAATAAACTGATTATCAGATAGGTCTACGTTTAAAAAGTTGCAATTTATAAAGGTGCAATTTTCGTATTCGGCCTTTGTAAAATGGTTTAAACTAAAATCAATCCCTGAAAATTCTTCGGTATCTATATAAGGTAAATTCATAGGATAAATGTACTTAATTAAAAGTTTGGTGCTAATTTTTTTTTGCTAAAAAAGATTTAAAAATAATAAATGAATGAATATTTATTCATAAATTTGGCGACTTAAATAATTATTATATGGCTCGTAAAATAGATGAACATAAAATAGCCAGAATAAAAGAGGCTATTATGCAAACCATTGTTGAAAATGGTATTGAAGCTACAACAATTGCTATGATTGCGAAAAAAGCAGGAGTAAGTGGTGGATATTTGTACAGAACCTATGCAGGAAAGCAAGATTTATTAAACGAATTGTATTATGAAAAAGTAAACTCGTTATACAAAGAATTGGAGTTTTTGTTGGCATTAAATCAAACTAGTATTAAGCCGTTAATAGAGTCTTTTGTGCAAAACAGAGTTATTTATTTTTTGAATGAACCAATAGCATCAAAATTTTTCTATCAATTACTTCATAACGAGAACTTTTTAGCATCAGAAGAGATTAAATTAAAAAGTGCAGAATTAATGCAAAACATTAAAAATATTGGCTTAAAATCTGGTGAAATCGCTAAAAGCACTACAGTTTATCAATTGCATTACCACCTTTTAGTCTATGCAGTAGATTATATAAACTTTACCCGAAAAAATATTTTTGGAGAACAAGAAGTTTCTATGGACGATGTGAAAAAATTAACTGAGAATATTTTAAAAGTTTTAAAATAAATGATTATCAATATAAATTTTAAATTAATGAAATTGAGTAGTGTAAAAATAAAATTGCTCTTGTTTTTTGGTTTTATTACAACCTTTGTAAATGCCCAAGAACTAACTTTAAAGCAAGCATACGATTTAATGTTATCCAAAAACGGAGAGGCAAAAGCATCTAGCTTTGAAGTGAAAGCAATGGAAGAAGAGCATAAAGCAACAAAAGGTTTGCGTTTGCCAACTGTTAGTGTTTCCGGAACATATATGCATTTAGATGATGATATTAAAGTAGACCTAAACAATGAAAGAGATATGGTTGGTAGTTTGTTGGGTATTTCAGATGCATCGGTTGTTTTAGGCGATTGGAATTTAACCTTGCAAGAAAAAAACTTAGGTTTTGCATCTGCAGATATTTCAATGCCAATTTTTGCTGGTGGTAAAATTAATGCCGCTAACAAAGCATCGGAAATAAAATTAGGATTAACAGAAACAAAGCATCAAATTAAAGAAGATGAGTTAACTATTAGTTTAATTAACTACTTTTTTAAATTGAAATTAGCCAAAGAAGCAGTAAAATTACGTCAAGATGTATATGATGTTATTCTTTTACATACTAATCAGGCAACTAAATTTTTTGAAAATGGAATGATTCCAGAAGTAGAAACTTTAAATGCAAAAGTAGCTTTATCCAATGCAAATAGAGAATTATTAGGCGCTAAAAAAGATGTTGACTTAGCAATAACAGCGGTTCAAAATTTAATTGGTTATACTAATAATTTATCAATTTCTACAAGTTTTGTTGAACCATCAATTGTAAAATCTTTAAAAGAGTTTCAAGATGAAATGCTTTTAGAAAATAAGCAATTAAAAACTATTGAAAAAAATCATGAGCTAGCAGAAGTTGGGGTAAAAGTTGAACAAAGTGATTATTTTCCAAAAGTTGGTGTTATGGGAAAATATATTTTAGGTAAAGAAAATTTATCATTAATAGATACAAAATGGTTTGTTGGTGTTGGTGTAGAGTGGGAATTGTTTAATGGTTTTCAAAGAGAGCATAAAATACAAGCTTCAAAATATAAAATTTCTCAAGTTGAAGAAATGGACAGACAGGCACGTTTAAATTTAGCAACATATACAGAAAAATTGTACAATACTATGCAAAAACAATTAGAACAATATGAAAGTTTAAATGCGGATGAAGTATTTGCAAATAAGTTAAAATTTATGCGAACTCGTGCATTTGAAGAAGGAACAGGAACTTCTTTAGAAGTGGTAGACGCTACTTTAAAATTATCAGAAATTAAATTACATAAAATAATAGCCTTATATGAGTACAACGTAGCTTACGGAGAGTTAATGGTACTAACAGGGAAAACAGCATCTTTCTTAAATCAAAATTAAAATAAAAATGAGAAATCCAAAATTTATAAAATCATTAATTAGTATTGTAGTTCTTGCAATTTTAGTACTTGCAGGTGTTTGGTTTATAACAAAACCAAAAGCAGTTGTTTTACAAGGTAGAATAGAGGCCAAAGAAATTTATTTATCGGCAAAAATACCTACACGTATTAATTCTTTTGAAGTAAAAGAAGGTGAAAGTGTACAAAAAGGACAATTATTAGCAACATTAACTAGTCCTGAAATAATGGCTAAAGAGCAACAAGCATTAGCAGTAAGAGATGCCGCAAATGCTCAAAAAAACAAAGCATCAAATGGTGCAAGAATTGAAGAAATTAGAGCAGCCAAAAGTGTTTATGAAAAAGCTACAGCCGCAGCAAATGTGATGAAAAAAACGTATGCTCGTATGGAGAATTTGTTTAAAGATGGCGTAATTTCTGAGCAACAACGCGATGAAATATTTGCTAAAAAAGAAGTTGCTATTAAAGATCAAGAAGCTGCATTAAGTATGTATCAAATGGCAATGAAAGGAGCTAGAAATGAAGATGTTGAAGCAGCAACTGCATTAGTAAAACAGGCAGATGGTGCTTTAACGGAATTAGAAGGTTATAAAAATGAACGAAATATTATTTCACCAATTGATGCTGAAGTACTTAATTTTTTACCAGAAGAAGGAGAGCTAATTGGAGCCGGATATCCTGTTGTTCATTTAGTTGATTTGGCAAATAGTTATGCTGTTTTAAATATAAAAGAAACAAGTTTATCTAACTTTAAAAAAGGGGGAGAGTTTGAAGCAACAATTCCTGCATTAAAAAATAAAAAAGTAACATTTAAAATTTATTATGTTGCCGCTTTAGGAGATTATGCTACTTGGAACGCAACAAAAGCAACGGGAGATTTTGATGTAAGAACTTTTGAAATTAAAGCTGCACCAGTTTCAAAAGAAGTAGATTTAAGACCAGGAATGAGTATTTTAATTGATTATTCTCAATTTAATGAGTAAAATGAAACCATCTTTACGAATTGCAAAACGAGAAATAGCACTGTTATTTAATAGCAGGTCTACTTTTATTTTTGCAGTTGTATTACCCTTTGTTTCTATATTATTTTTTAACACACTTTTAAGCGAAGGTGTGGCTCGCGATTTACCTATAGCTGTGGTAGATTTAGATCGTACTGCAGTTTCAAGAAATGTAATAGCTCAGTTAGAAGCTGCACCAGAAATTTCCGTCAATTTTTTTCCTTTAAATCAACAAAAAGGAGAAGAATTAGTTCGTTTAGGAAAAGTTTATGGTGTAATAACAATTCCAAAAAACTTTGAAGCCGATTTAAAAAGTGGAAAGCAAGTAAGTATTATTAACCAATACAACAGTAATTTATTATTGGCAGGAGGTTTAGAGTACAAAGCTTTTAGAAAAGTTATTGGAACAATTTCTGCAGGCGTAAATATTGAAAAGCAACGAAAACAAGGTGTTTCAATGCAACAAGCATTAGTAAACTATCAGCCAATTTTGGCAAATAATCACGTTTTATCAAATCCTTATACTAATTATTCATATTATTTAAATACAGGTTTTATAGCCATGTTTTTTCAAATATTTGTAATGTTAACTACCATTTATATTTTTGGTGCTGATTTAAAATATAGTAAAGGCAATAAATTATTAAGTATCACAAACAATAATTTATCGGCTATTATTTTAGGAAAAGTGTTGCCTTTTACGGTTTGGTTTTTATTTGTTGGTGTAATAATGCTTTATAGTATGTATGTTTGGCAAGATTTCCCATTTTTTGGAAGTAAAATTACTGTTTTTACAGCGTTGCTATTATTAATTTTAGCCAATCAATCGTATGCGTTGTTTTTTGTAGCAGTAAGTAATAGTTTTAGAGAAGCGTTAACCATTGGCTCTGGATTTGCAGCTGTTAGTTTATCTTTTTCTGGAATTACTTTCCCAATTTTTGGAATGCCAAAAGTGTTGCAATGGTTGAGTCAGATTTTTCCGTTCACACATTTTTTCGAATTATTATTAGATCAATCTCAACGTGGATTTCCTGTATTTTATTCATTAAATGCTCTAATTATATTGGTAGTTTTAACTATTGTGCCAATTTCACTAGGTTGGTTTAAATTAAAAAGACTGTTTTCAAAAGGGGTTTTTAATCATAATATTTAATAATGAAGAATTTATATAAATTATATTACAAAGCAAAAATCTCTTTTTGGAATACAATTAGTACTGAATGGAAGTCTATAAAATCTGATAAAGCAGTTGTAAGTACCTTTTTATCGGTAGCATTTATTATTTTAGTTGTTTACACCTATATATATTCAAATCAGGTTGTTACAGAAATTCCTGTAGCTGTTGTAAATCAGGATGCTTCTAAAATGAGTAGAGATTATATTGCTATGTTAGATGCAACAGAAGGTACTAAAACAATTGTAAATTTTGTTGATTTACAAGAGGCTAAAAGAGCATATTACTCTAAAAAGGTGCAAGGAATTGTTATAATTCCAAAGAATTTTGAAAGAGATATTAGAAGTGGTAAACAACTAGCAATTACAACTTTTTCCGATGCCGCAAATATGATTTTTTATAAACGTGTTTTAGGAGATGTTACTACCATAAACGGCTATTTTAGTGCTGGTATTTATATTAAAAAAGAAATGGCAAAAGGAGTTTCTTTTAACAAAGCACAACAAAATTATACACCAATTCAAGCAATATCTACAAGTTTGTTTAATACAACATCTGGTTACGCAACATATTTAATACCAGTGTTAACAGCTTTAATTGTACAATTGGTTTTATTGATGGGAATTGGAATTTTAAGCGGATCAAGGCGAGAAACTGTTACAACACATACTAATTTTCCAAGGTTATTGCATAAAGGAGGAACTATTCCTGTTTTATTGGCAAAAGCTTGTTTATACACTGCAATTTTTATGATAATTATTCCAATTCAGGTTGGATTGGTATATACGTTATTTGCAATTCCAGTGCGTTCATCGTTATTATCAATTTATCTTTTTCTAATTCCGTATGTTTTTTCGGTGGTGTTTTTAGGTATTACAATTAGTTCGTTATTTAAGCGAAGAGAAGACTCTATTGTGTTTTTAGTTTTATTATCTATTCCATCGTTAATGTTAAGTGGTTTGTCTTTTCCTATGGAAGGGTTTTCAAAGTTTTATCAACTTATATCAATAACAATTCCATCAACACCCGGAATTAATGGATTTGTAAGATTAACGCAAATGGAAGCTTCATTTACTGAAGTATTAAACGAATGGAATCATTTGTGGATTTTAACCGGAATTTATTTTGTTTTTGCAGCAATCTCACTAAAAATAAGAGCAAGAAAAGAATTGCTATTAAAAAGGGCATAAAAAAAGAGATAGTTTAAACTCTAAACCGTCATTCTGAACTTGATTCAGAATCTCATTAAAAGAACCTGAAACAAGTTCAGGTTGACGAAAATTAAGTTTTAAACTATCTCTTTAATAATTTATAGAATGGTATTTACACCATTTTAAAATCTAAAAGTAACTCACCTTCAATAGAAGCTTGTAATTGATCACCTTTAAATATTGGACCAGTTCCGTGCGCAGGAGTTCCAGTAAAAATTAAATCACCAGGCTCTAGTGTCATATATTTTGAAACAAAAGCAATAATTTCACTAAAATTATAAATCATTAAACTTGTGTTTCCAACTTGTAATTGTTTACCATTAATTTTTAAATCGAAATTAATATTGGTAACATCAGCAAAATTTGAGATTGGTTTAAATGATGATAATGGTGCAGCACCATCAAAACCTTTTCCTAAATCCCAAGGACCTTTTCCTTCTCTAGAAGCATCAAAAACATCTTTTGCTGTATAGTCAATTCCAATCGCAATTTCTGAAATATAACTAACTGCATCAGCTTCGCTAATATTTTTTCCCTTTTTACCAATTTTAAGCACTAATTCTGCTTCGTAAATTAAGTTTTCTGTAAAAGATGGATATTCAACATCTTTATTGTTGGTAACTAAACTAGTTTCAGGTTTCGAAAAAATAATTTGTTTTCCAGTTTTATTAGAAGAAATTTCACTTTTATCGTTTACGTAATTCTTCCCAATTGCAAGTATTTTCATTTTTTATTAATTTGTTTAAATTATTGAATGTAACAAACGCTAAAATTAACTAAAAATCAATTATAAATTACTGTTGTTGATTATTTTTTGGTTTTCGGTTGTAATTATTATTCTTTCTTCTTACCGATTTTTTTCGAGCATTTTTTGAAGGTTTATGTGGCGTATTTACAGTTTTTTCTGAAGCATTCTCTGCACTACCATCTTCTTTAAACGGATGATCTACAATTTCAATAGTTTGTCCAATTAATTTTTGAATATCTTTTAAAAAAGGTCTTTCATCAGTAGAACAAAAGGATAAGGCAATTCCACTGGCTTTTGCTCTTCCAGTTCTACCAATTCTATGCACATAGGTTTCAGGAATATTTGGCAAGTCGTAATTTACAACCAAAGCTAAATCATCAACATCAATACCTCTGGCAGCAATATCTGTAGCAACCAAAACATAAGTGTCACTATTTTTAAAATTCCCTAATGCTTTCTGACGCGCGTTTTGTGATTTATTTCCGTGAATTGCTTCTGCTTTTATAGATGATTTTGCTAAAAACTTCACAATTTTATCAGCTCCGTGTTTGGTTCTAGAAAATACTAAAGTAGATTGCGGTTCGTTATTTTCTAGTAAATGCAATAATAATTTTGCTTTATTAGGTTTTTCAACAAAAAACAAGGCTTGCTCAACTTTTTCTGCTGTTGCTTGTTCTGGCTTAATGGTAATTTTTTGAGGATTCCCAACAATTGCTCTCGATAATTCAATAATTTCAGGTGGCATTGTTGCAGAAAAGAATAACGATTGTCTTTGAATTGGTAACTTTTTTACAATTTTTTTAATATCGTGTATAAAACCCATATCTAGCATATGATCGGCTTCATCTAACACAAAATATTCAATATCTCTTAATGAAATAAACCCTTGATTCATTAAATCTAATAATCTTCCTGGTGTTGCAACTAAAATATCTACGCCTCTTTTTAATTCTTGCGTTTGAGCTGCTTGTTTTACACCACCAAAAATTACAGTATTTTTTAAACCTGTATATTTTCCGTATTCTGTAAAATTTTCACCAATTTGAATAGCTAACTCACGCGTTGGCGTAATTACTAGGGCTTTTATTTTTCTGTATTTGTTATGTTGTTGTTTATTTAAAAAAACTTGCTGTAAAATAGGTAGTGCAAATGCAGCAGTTTTTCCTGTTCCGGTTTGCGCGCAGCCAAGTAAATCTTGTTTATTTAATAATATTGGAATTGCTTGTTGTTGTATTGGGGTTGGATGTGTATATCCTTTTAATTTAAGAGCTTTTTGTATTGGCTCTATTAATTCTAAATCTTGAAATGTCATGAACTGTTTTTAATTGGCGGCAAAGATAGCCTAATTGTTTGAATATGTGTTATTAATCCTAAATTATTAATAATCAGGACTTTTAATTGGTGCTATAAGAGAAGTTATAAATTTTTAACGGCAGCTTCGGCGCAACGTTCTCCATCCATTGCTGCAGAAATAATTCCACCAGCATAACCACCACCTTCGCCACAAGGATATAATCCTTCAATTTGTGGATGTTGTAATTGTTCGGTTCTTGGAATTTTTACGGGTGATGATGTTCTAGATTCTACACCAATCACATTTGCTTCATTGGTATAATAACCGTGCATTTTTTTTCCGAAAGCCTTAAAACCAGCTCGTAATCTGTCTCCTATTAAATTTGGAAGTAAGTTGTGTAATGGTGCAGAATTTATTCCTGGTTGATAGGAGGTAGGATTTAAACTTTTAGATAATTTACCTTCAACAAAATCTGTTAAACGTTGTCCTGGTGCAGTTTGTGTTCTTCCACCAGCTTCAAAAGCCATTTTTTCTAAATCTTTTTGAAATTCTAATCCTTTTAAAACTCCAAATTTTTCGTAGCTGGCAATATCTTTATCAACATTAATTTCTACCACCATTCCGGAGTTTGCAAATAAATTATTTCTTTTTGAAGGCGACATTCCGTTTACTACAACTTCTCCATTTGCCGTTGCTGCCGGAACAATAAATCCTCCAGGGCACATACAAAATGAATACACACCTCTTTCATTTACTTGTTGTACCAAACTATACGATGCTGCAGGTAATAATTCATCTCTTTTTCCTTTGCAATGATATTGAATAGAATCTATAATTTGTTGAGGATGCTCTACACGAACACCCATAGCAAAAGATTTTGCTACTAATGAAATTTCTTTTTTGTGTAATAAATAATAAATATCGCGCGCGGAATGTCCTGTTGCTAAAATAACAGCATTTACACTTAGTTCTTTATCGTTTAAAAGCTTTAAACCAACTAATTTGTTTTGTTTAATAATAAAGTCGGTAACTCTGCTTTCAAAATGAATTTCGCCACCATATTTTAAAATGGTTTCTCTAATATTTTTTACAACTTTTGGTAATTTATTTGTGCCAATATGTGGATGTGCATCTACTAAAATTTGATCAGTTGCTCCGTGATATACTAAGTTTTCGAAAATTTTACGAACATCGCCGCGTTTTAAGCTACGTGTATATAGTTTTCCATCCGAATAGGTTCCAGCACCACCTTCTCCAAAGCAATAATTAGAGTCTTCATTAACAATATGAAATTGGTTGATTGCACGTAAATCTCTTCTTCTGTCGCGCACATTTTTACCTCTTTCTAGTACAATTGGCTTAAAACCTAGTTCAATACAGCGCAATGCAGCGTACATTCCTGCTGGTCCAAATCCAATAATATGAATTTCTTTTGCGTTAGAAACATCTTTATAATCAAAAATATAATCAGGAGTTTCTGATGGTTTTTCTTGAATATATACAGCAACTTTATAATTAAAGAATATTAATGCTTTACGGGCATCAATAGATTTTCTAAGTACTTTTACAGCAGTAATTTCATTTTTAGAAATACTCAATTGCTCAGCACATTTTTGTACTAAAATACCATCTATTTTTTCTTCTTTAATAGAAACTCTAAGCTGAATGTTTTGAATCATGAATGCAAAAATACTTTATTTTTGGGAAATGCCAATAGTCATTAATAATTAGTAAAAATTAAGAATTAAGAATAATTAAACGATGGTGGAATAGGGCTGAAGGCATTTTTAATTTTTAATACCACTTTTTCTTTTTAAAGTAAAACAGCATTAAAACAAAAATAATTACCATAACTCCCCAAACAGCAAAATAGCCCCATTGTAAATTTAGTTCAGGAATATTTACAAAGTTCATTCCGTAAACTCCGGCAATAAATGTAAGTGGAATAAATATAGATGAAATTACAGTTAATGTTTTCATTACCATATTCATACGGTGGCCTTGTACGGAGAAAAATAGGTTAATGCTACTCTCAAGTCTGGATAGTATTTGGTCGCAAATATCCAATAATGTTAAACTTAAATCTTTTAGTTCAAAATAGTATTTTATATGTTTTTTTTGAATTAAATGAAATTGTTCTCGTTCTACTTTTGAAACTATTTCTTTAATAGGAATAATAGTTTTTTTTATAAAATTAATTTGACGTTTATAACTTTCTATGGTATTTAAAATTTCGGGCGATGGATCACTATTAATATCTATAATTTCAAATTTTTCAACTTCAGCATCAATTCTTTCTAAAGTTTTAAAGTAATTATCTAAAAGAGATTCTAATAAAAGATATAATAAATAATCGGCACCTCGTTCTCTAACAATGCCAATATTTTCTCTTAAACGGTAACGGATATGTTCAAAATAATCACCTTTTTTTTCTTGAAAAGAGATTAGAAAATTAGCACCAATTATAAAACTAAGTTGTTCGTCTTCAATATCGCGCGTTTTTGATGGTAAAATTGATTTTGTGGAGAAAAACCAATAATTATCAAATTCTTGAAATTTTGGACGTTGGTTTACATCTAAAATGTCTTGAATTACTAAATCGTGTATGTTTAATTTTTTACAAAGGTTTGTTATTTTTTCAACATCATGAATTCCGTGCGTATTTAACCAATGTTGGAAATTAGTATCAGAAAATTCTTTGAAATCATTTTCAGAAAAATTAACATCTTCTAAATATTCATCTTTATTGTATTTAAACAATTGAATATTTAAATTATCTGAATGTTTAACTCCTGTAAAAACAGGAGTTAATGGATTCAGTTTTTTTCTATTTAATGATTTCTTTTTTGGCATTTATTAAGGTCTCATTTTTAAACTATACAAGTCAGTTCTTCTATCGTGTAAATTTCGTACGCTACCTTGTTTATTTAATTCACGCAATAAATCAATATCTACATCGGCAATTAAAATCATTTCAGAATTTGGAGTAGCTTCAGCTTTAATTCCGTTTGTTGGGAACGCAAAATCACAAGGTGTAAATACCATAGATTGCGCATATTGAATATCCATATTATGTACTTTTGGCAAGTTTCCAACACTACCAGCAATGGCAACGTAACATTCATTTTCTATGGCCCTTGCTTGTGCACAGTTTCTAACACGCGAATATCCGTTTTGTGTATCTGTTAGAAAAGGTACAAATAAAATATCCATTCCTTCTTCGGCTAGTAAACGTCCTAATTCTGGAAACTCTACATCATAACAAATTAAAATACCAATTTTACCACAGTCGGTATCAAAAGTTCTAATTTCACTTCCGCCTTCCATACCCCAAACTTTAGCTTCATTTGGCGTAATGTGTAATTTTATATAACGTTCAATTGTTCCATCTCTTTTACATAAATAACCAGCATTGTATAATTTGCCATCAATAAATTCTGGCATACTTCCAGTAATAATATTTATGTTGTATGAAATAGCAAATTTTGAAAAAGTTTGTACAATAGGCTCTGTATGTTTTGCTAATTCTCTAATGGCTTCTGGTTCTGTTAAATGGTTGTTTTCTGCCATTAACGGAGCGTTGAAAAACTCTGGGAATAAGGCAAAATCTGAACGATAACCTGATACAGAATCAATAAAAAATTCTGCCTGTTGCAATAATTCTTCTAAATTTTTATAAGAACGCATTTGCCACTGAATTAATCCTAAACGAATAATTTTCTTTTGTGTGGCGGCTTCTTTAGATTCTTCTTCGTAATAAATATTATCCCATTCTAATAAGACAGCATAATCATTAGAAGCTTCATCGCCTTCTAAATAACTTTTTAAAATACGAGCAGGGTGGAAGTCGTTAGAAATTTGAAAGTTAAATACAGGATCGTGAATTTCTTTCTTTCTTACTTTATCTATATATTCTTTTGGTGTTAAAGATTCAGCATATTTATGATAATTTGGAATTCTACCACCAAAAGCAACACCTTTTAAATTTAATTTTTCACATAAATCTTTACGGTAATCATATAATCTTCTGCCTAAACGTAATCCTCTATATTCGGGTTTTATAAACACATCTATACCGTATAACATGTCTCCAGCATCAGTATGCGTATTAAATGTAAAATCTCCAGTAATTTCTTGATAAGTGTGATGTTTGCTTATTTTGCTATAATCAACAATAATAGACAAAGCACAACCTGCAATTTGATTGTTTACTTTTATAACTACTTGTCCTTCAGGGAATCTGCTTATTAAAGCGTCTATTTGATGCTCTCTCCAATAAGAGTTAGGCATTGTTGTATAGGATTCGATCATTGCTTTTTTTAGTTCTTGATAATCATCTTGAGTTAAAAAAGCAAGTTCAATATTTTCAATTTTTTTCATTTAGGAAGTAAATTTTTTATTTTATTTAATATAAATATTAATTTATTTTATTTTTTCGATTCTTATCAAAATTAGCAAAAAATATGACTACTTTTTTTTTGAAGAAGAATTAAGTTTTTAAGTAAAAGCTACAATTTTAAAATAGCTTCAATATTAGTTAAAGTTTCCGAGTTAAATTGTAAATTATCTAAAGCTTTTAAACTATCTAATAGTTGTTCTGGTCTGCTTGCTCCAACTAAAATAGAAGTAATTCTAGTATCTTTTAATAACCAAGCAATAGCCATTTGTGCTAGTGTTTGATCTCTTGTAACTGCAATTTCATTTAATTTACGAACTTTATTAAGTGTAGCTTCGTTTAATTGCGAAGTTTGTAAATAGCGTCCATCTTTTACAGCTCTTGAATCTTCTGGAAAACCATTTAAATATTTACTAGTAAGTATTCCTTGTTTTAAAGGAGAATAGGCAATGGCTCCAACACCTTCATTACCTAAAACATCTAATAAACCATCTTCAACCCAACGATCCATCATATTATATCTTGGTTGATGAATTAAGCAAGGTGTTCCTAATTGTTTTAAAATTTTGATAGCTTCAGCAGCTTCTTCTGCTTGATAATTTGAAATACCAACATACAAAGCTTTTCCTTGTCGCACAATATGATCTAAAGCCATCATTGTTTCTTCTAAAGGTGTATCTGGATCTGGACGGTGATGATAAAAAATATCTACATATTCCAATCCCATTCTTTTTAAACTTTGATCTAAACTGGCAATTAAATATTTGCGAGAACCTAAGTTTCCATAAGGTCCTGGCCACATATCGTAACCTGCTTTTGATGAGATGATTAACTCGTCTCTAAAAGGTTTAAAATCTCGGTTAAAAATTGTTCCAAAGGTATTTTCGGCAGCACCGTATGGTGGTCCGTAATTATTAGCCAAATCAAAATGTGTAATACCATTATCAAAAGCACATTTTAAAATGTTTCTAGAATTTTCAAAATTGTCTGTAAAGCCAAAATTATGCCATAAACCTAATGAAATTGCGGGTAATAATAAACCACTTTTTCCAGTTCGGTTATACTTCATTTTGTTATATCTGCTAGTGCTAGGTTCGTATATTTTTTCGCTGGGAACGTTAAAATCATTCATAATTATAAAGTATATTTAAGAACAAAGTTAGTTATTAATTGGTAATTGGCGTAAAAAGAATTTTTATTAATGATTTTAAGTTAAATTTGAAGAAAATTTGGCAATAATCTTATTTTAATGATGGTTGCTTTTGTAAAATATTAGGTTTACAACTTTATGAGTATTAAAAAAATTAAAGACTTTATTTTATCAATAGAACAGGTTCCAACCTTTTTGTATCTTTTTAAATGGATTTTTATTTGTTTGCTTTTAGGGATTATTACTGGAAGTGTTTCTGCTTTTTTTCTATTAAGTTTAGATTGGGTTACAAATTGGAGAGAATCACATTTATGGATTATTGCATTATTGCCACTTGGTGGTTTTATAATTGGTTTATCGTACCATTATTATGGAAATAGTGTTGTAAAAGGAAATAATTTATTGCTTGAAGAATTTCATTCGCCTAAAAAAATAATTCCGTTTAGAATGGCTCCTTTGGTATTATTTGGAACTATTTTAACACATTTTTTTGGTGGTTCTGCAGGACGAGAAGGAACAGCAGTACAAATTGGTGGTGCCATTGCAGATAGATTTACAAAAATTTTAAATCTATCAAAAAGAGATCGACAAATTATTTTAATTTGTGGTATTAGTGCAGGTTTTGCTTCGGTTTTTGGAACACCATTAGCTGGCGGAATTTTTGCATTAGAAGTATTAATTTTAGGTAGAATTAGGTTAGATGCTATTATTCCTAGTTTTATGGCTGCTGTTTTTGCCAATTATTTTTGCGAATTTTGGAATGTTTCTCATACACATTATCATATTGATATTGTTCCTGAAATGAATCCAATTAACCTTTTGTATGCACTTTTAGCTGGAGTTATTTTTGGACTTGTTGCTATGCTATTTTCTAAAACAACTCATTTTTGGAGTAATTTATTTAATAAAAAAATTAAATATCCGCCTTTAAGACCAGTAATTGGAGGTGTAATATTAGCTGTAATTATTTATTTTATGGGCACTACAAAATATATAGGACTTGGAATTCCAACCATTGTAGCTGCTTTTACGGAGAATTTAAATTCGTATGATTTTATTTTAAAGTTATTATTTACATCGTTTACTTTGGGAGCTGGGTTTAAAGGTGGTGAAGTAACTCCGTTATTTTATATTGGTGCCGCTTTAGGAAATATACTAATTTGGTTTATTCCGTTGCCAATGGGTTTATTAGCAGGAATGGGTTTTGTTGCAGTTTTTGCTGGCGCTACTAATACACCAATAGCATGTACTATAATGGGAATTGAATTATTTGGTATTGAAGCAGGTGTTTTTATTGCTTTGGCTTGTAGTACAGCTTATTTGTTTTCTGGACATACAGGTGTTTATTCTTCGCAAATTATTGGTAGTCCGAAGAACGATAAATTTATGAAAGAAAAAGGTTTACAACTTTCTGATATTAAAAATAGAAGAAAAAAAGAATCTTAGATTTATTAATCAATTAAAATTTGATAGATGTCAGATTGATTATTGTGTTGATATTCTGCATTTTCAATTCTAATTTGGTTAAATTTTGTAAAGGAACAACAGTTTTCATATAATCTTGAGGCGTCTACATATAATTTAAAAATTTCATCATCGTTAATTTTAAGTACATACTCAATTGTTTCTGTTTTCCATCCTATTGAATTTAGCTGAATAATATTGTAATTATTTTCATCAATAAAAGTATATTCTATTAAAGAATTATCAGCAGTATTTATTAGTTGAATTTCGGTTTTGTTATATGTTCCGTTTGTAAAT
The DNA here is from genome assembly GCF_041596795.1 of Lutibacter sp. GTDB lineage: Bacteria > Bacteroidota > Bacteroidia > Flavobacteriales > Flavobacteriaceae > Lutibacter. Next base: position 11,103 of record NZ_JBFHHX010000012.1, on the reverse strand, counting down.
AAATTTTCTTTGGATGTTTTATCAACTAATTCAAAAAGGAATGCGTTTGGAGGTGTAAAGCACAATATATCTTCACAGTCGTTATTTTTACAACTTTGAGTACTGAAAAAACCAACAAGTATTAAAATAAATGCAATTTTTTTCATCAGAAATAATTTTCTAATTATAATTATAAAGTTACTAAAGTATTAATTATCAACAGTATAAAATATGTAGTGCTAATTGTTTTTTTTATTTAAATTGTTTATCTATAAATTTAGAATTTAGCAGTCGAGCTACCGCCATATAGTTTGGTTTAAAAATTATTTCATCTCCAATGCTGTATTTTTTCTTTCCATCTTTTGTTTTATTCATTCCAATATCTACTACTAGCATATCAGAGGTAATTCCTACAAAAGATAGATCTTTATCAATGGCTTCAATATTTTCTTTATCAACATCCAGCATTCCAAAGTCTAAAATTGCTTTAACAGATGTTTCTTTGCTGTCTTCTTCATTAAAATCTATTGTGTGGCCAATGTTAGCATCACTAATAATTCCTTCGGGTACAATTTTTTTTTCTTCTAACTCTATAATATTTGCTGAAAATTCAAAAGTATCTGTAAAAAGTTCTTTAAACGGTTTGTTATCTAAAGGACTTACTCCAAAAAATGCGGCTTCTCCAATTCTAAAATGATTGATATCTTCTGGAATCATTTGTTGCTCAATTAGAGGAAGAGTAATAGATGTTCCGCCTGAAATATATTTTAAATTTTTATTGAATTTGGCTGAAATTAATTGTTTGTAAAGCGATAGTTGCAATAGCTTATCGTAACTAGGTTCCACGCCGTACATACAACCTAAATTTGAGCCAATACCAATAACTTCAATATTAGATAATTTAAATACCTTTTCATAAAAGCTCATAATATCATCGCGTTTTACACCTTCGCGCAATTCACCCAATTCAATCATAATAATTATTTGGTGTGTTTTACCTACTTTTTTTGCAGCTTCATTTAATGAAAGTATGGTACTTAAAGAAGTGTTTAAAGAAATATCGGCATATTTTATAACTTCATCTGCATAAATTTTAGCTGGAGGTTTAATGTAAATGGTTTTCATTTGTGGATTCACTTCTTTTAAGTTTTTTAAGCTTGTTAAACGCGAATCACCAACTGAGCTAATTTTGTCTATAATATCATCTGTTAAAATGTTCTTTAGAAAATCTTTATCTCCAGAAAAAACTTTTGTAATTAAACTCCAATGAATATTATGTTTATCAAAATAGTTGCTTAAATACTTAATATTGTTTTTTATTTTTTCTGTTTGTATTATTAGTTTAGCCATTTTTATTTTTTCAATCTCATTTCTAAATACGGATTTGTAAATCCTAGTTTTTCATAAAGAATTTTAGCCGGATTGTTGGCTTCTACGTGCAACGCAATATCTCCTTTAGAATGTTCTATTATTTTGGTCATTAATTTTTTTCCTAAACCTTCGCCTCTAAATTTTTTGTTTACGGCAATATATACCAAAATATTTTCGGGAATATAACCGCCCATTCCAGTTTGGTTTATAACAGCAGCTCCTTTTATTATGTTATCTTCATTTTTTATTACTATGGTAAAACCACCAAAAGAGGTGAAATTTTTTAACGAATAGTCTATGGCTTTTTCTATTTGGTTTTTTGGGTCTCCGTATTGTTCAAGATTGCTGAAAAGAAATTCAACAATTTCCATCTTTTCTGATGAATTTGGTTTGTTATTTGGATGAAAAATTATTGTTTGTAACATATTAATTATATTGTTTAGTACATAATAATAAATTTTATTACACTACCTAGTAATTTATCCGTTTTTTATTAATTAAATTTAAGGTTTTATAGGAAATGTATTACTTAAAAAAGGAGAAAATTTAGATTGCAAAAAAAAAATACTTAAAACATAGTTGGTTTAAGCATTTTTTTAGGTGATTTTTTTAACTTTTTATGCTGTACTTTTTTAAACAACATTTATTGGTTTGTACAAACATTCATTTACTTTTGCATAGTCTTCACTGCTATCTGCAAGCACCATTAAAGTATCATTTACTTTAATTTCTGTAGTACCACCAGGACGAATATATTCGTTATTGCGTTTTATCATTACAATAAATGCTGATTTTGGAAAATTTAGATCAACTATTCGTTTATTAACAGAAAAGAAGTTAGGTAAAATATCAAATTCTTGTAAAGAAGATTTTGGCATATCTAACAGGAATTTGTCTATTTCAGTAACCTTTTTCACTTTTTCTGGAAGCGCTACTTTTAATAATTTTGCAAAAATTGATAATGTTGTTCCTTGAATTAAAATAGAAGTAACCGATATAAAAAATACAATATTAAAAATCATATTAGCTTTATCAATTCCTGCCAAAAGGGGATAAGTAGCAAATACAATTGGTACCGCTCCGCGTAATCCTACCCAAGAAATATAAAGACGCCTTCTTAGTTTCATTTTAAAAAACAGCAAACTAAGCAATACACTTACTGGGCGTGCAACCAAAATTAAAAATAATGAAATTAACAATCCAACACCTATATATGGAACTATTTGAGACGGAAAAACAAGCAACCCTAAAGTAAGGAAAAGTACAATTTGCATTAACCAAGCCAACCCATCAAACATTTTTAAAATAGTTTTTTTGTGAATTAAATCTTGATTTCCAAGGTATACAGCACAAATATAGATTGCTAAAAAGCCATTTCCACCAATAAAATCTGTTGCAGAGAATGTGATAAACATTAAGGCAATAGATAATACAGGATACAAGCCTTCAAAGTCTAATTTTATTTTGTTAATTATAAATTTACTAAGAACCCCAAATCCAAAACCTGCAATTCCGCCTAAAATCATTTGTTGGAAAAATAGTGGAATAATAGAATAAATACTTTTGTCTTGGTTTATTACTAAGGTTAAAAAAGCAATAGTTAGTACGTACGCCATTGGATCGTTACTTCCGCTCTCTAATTCTAATGTTGGTCTTAAATTTGTTTTAAGAGCAAGGCTTTTTGAACGTAAAATAGAAAATACGGCTGCTGCGTCTGTAGAAGAAACAATAGAACCTAAAAGCATACTTTCGTAAATAGTAAAATCGGTAATGTAATATACAAACGTTCCAAGTGAAAGAGCTGTTAGTAAAACACCTAAAGTAGATAACACAAGTCCTTCTTTTAAAACAGGTTTTATAGAATTCCAATTGGTATCAAGTCCACCTGAAAATAATATAAAGTTAAGTGATATAATTCCAATAAGTTGTGCAATTTTAGGATCATCAAAATGGATTCCTCCAATACCATCCGATCCAGCCAACATTCCAATTGCTAAAAATAATATTAATGTAGGAACACCAAATTTATACGACGTTTTACCTGCTATTACGCTTATAAAAAGTAAGAGAGAGCCAACTAGTAGTATGTTTTCAATGGTTATATTCATTTTTTTACTTTTTCATTTCAGGTAAAAATACTATTTCTTAATTAGTAAGCTATAAAAAGTTTATCTAATTTTTTACCAACGTATTTTAAAGTGTTTAGTATCAATGAATAGATGAAATTCAAAAAAAAATATTTTTTTTTCGTTTTCTAAAGCCTTAGAAATCTTAATAATACACATTTGTGTAACAAGGTATCGTTCACGTAACTTATTGTTTTATATTTATTTAAGTTTTTTATTTGCATTAAATTTAAAATAAAGAATATGAACAAAATGTATGTTTTAGTTGTTTTAGCTTTTATGCTTACAACTTTAGGTTATTCACAAAAGAATAGTACTGAACCTAATTTAAATGAAATTGTAAAACCATATCCAAAGACTTTTTCTCATATCGGAATCACGGTTCCAAACATTGAAGAAGCGGTAAAGTTTTATACCGAAGTAATGGGGTTTTATGTAATTATGGAACCAACGGTTATTAAAGAAGAGAATGAAACTGCCATTGGTAAAATGTGTATTGATGTTTTTGGTGAAGGATGGAAAACATTTAAAATTGCACATTTAGCAACAGGAGATAAAATAGGCTTTGAGTTATTTGAATTTCCAGTAAGTAAAGATTTAAAACCAACTTTTGAACCTTTTAGAACAGGATTGTTTCATTTTTCGGTACAAGACCCAGATGTGGAAGGACTTGTTGAGAAAATTGTTGCAGCAGGAGGTAAGCAAAGAATGCCAATAAGAGAATATTATCCAGGAGAAAAACCATTCCGTATGTGTTATGTTGAAGATCCTTTTGGAACTGTTTTTGAGATATATTCTCACTCTTACGAACTTAATTATTCAGCAGGAGCATATAAATAATGCTCCAGAGCAAAATCTTTTCCCCATTTATCTAATTCAAGGATAATGGGGATAAGTGATTTTCCTTCTTTTGTTAATTCATATTCTACTCTTGGTGGTGTTTCAGGATATACAATTCGCTTTATAAGTTTGTCTTTTTCTAATGCTCTAATAGAATATGTAAACATTCTGTTTGAGATATCAGAAATACTTTTTTGCAATTCACCTGATCTTTGGGCGCCATCTTTAAGATGAAACAAAATAAGACTTTTATATTTATCACCAATTAAATGTAGGGTAAATGCCAAAGTACATTTAAACTCTTTAAGGTTATACTTTATAGTTTCTTTATGGGTGTGGTTATTATTCATTGCTTTGTTGTATTAAGGTGTTCTACTGTAAAATAGGAGATTTTTTGATGAGTACCAAATTAGGTTATTTGATTGTTGATGGCGATAATGATGAAATTTCAAAAATCTACCTTAACAATTTTACAAATTAGGTTGATCCTTTTTTTGGTTTAAAAGCAAATAAAATTTTATAGGAATATTAAAAAAAAAGATTTTACTTTCTTTCTGTTGATTTTCGGGTAATCACAAAATAAATGACATAAAACCAACTAAATATACCATGTAAAAAAGCAAGTAAAACAGATTTGTTTCTTTCCCACGATACAACAACAGCCAATACACTTCCTAATCCTATTCCACTTCTTATTGCCGTATTTCTAATTCCATAATCGCCATTCTGTTGACTAAAACATTCAATTGAAGTTATTAAAAATAACAATATAATTAAGGTAGTTCTTTTCATATTTTATTCATTTTAGCGGTTGTAAATACTATTGTTATTTTTTTGCAATCCACTATTTTAGGTTCGCAATTTTAAATTTGAAATTATAATTTAAATGTAATTATAAATTTTATATGTTGTTAGTTAAAATTAGTTACCTAGGCTATATTTTTAACTTTAAATATTTAGCAACTTATTATCAGCTTTCTCAAGGTATAACAGTCATTTTTATCTAATAATTTACAATGGTTCGAGTTTTAGTTATGTAATAAAAAATGTTAAATTAAATTACTTAAATAGTTTTTGGCTTTTGAAATAGCAACGTTTATATCGCTAACAATATATTTTCTGTCAATACAACTATACATATCGTTTTTTCTTAAACTTTTTCTTAGGTCTGGGCTAATACCTGAAAGTATGATTAAAATTCCTTCAGAATTAAATATTTTAATAATTTCCTTTAAACTTTGAAAGCCTGTGGCATCAATCATTGGAACATAGCGCATTCTTAAAATAATTATTTTGCAATCTTTTTTATGATTTGTAATTGTTTCTTGAAATTGACGTGCAGCTCCAAAAAATAGCGGACCATTTATTTCAAACAGAATAATTTCACTCGGTAGTTTGGAGAGTTCTTCATCAAATAAGTTTTCTTTTTCTTTTAGTTCAGAAGTTATGTTTTTAACATGTACAGATTCACTCATTCGTTTCATAAACATAAAACTAGCCAAAACAATTCCAATTTCAATAGCAATTATTAAATCGAAAATAACGGTTAAAAAGAAAGTGGTAAGTAAAATTATAATATCACTTCGGTTTCCTTTTAAAATAGATTTAAATTGTCGCCATTCACTCATATGATAAGCAACTACTACTAAAATTCCAGCCAAACAAGCCATTGGAATTAATTTTGCATATGGAGCAAATAATAGCATAATAGCAAGTAAAACAAATCCGTGAATTATGCCAGCTAAAGGAGTTCTTCCGCCGTTTTTAACATTTGTAGCGGTTCTTGCAATAGCTCCAGTTGCAGGAATACCACCAAATAAAGCAGAAATAACATTAGCGGATCCTTGGGCAATTAATTCCATATTTGATCGGTGTTTTCCGCCAATCATAGAGTCTGAAACAACAGCAGATAGTAACGATTCTATGCTTCCTAAAATAGCAATTGCAAATGCAGGTTGTATTAAGGCTTGAATTGTGGAAAAATCTACTAGAGGTAATGATGGTAAACTAAATGTATTAGGAATTTCACCAAAGTTACTTTCAATAGTATCTACAGGTAAATTAAAATATTTAACAGCTATAGTTGCAATAACTATGGCAACAATTGAACCTGGAATTTTTTTAAAAAGTTTTTGAAAGTAAATTGCTATTAAAATTGTACATGTTGCAATTAAAACAGCGTACCAATTTAATTTATTAAAACTATTAAAATAAACAATCCATTTTTCAATAAAATTTGCAGGAAGATTTGCTATATGTAACCCTAAAAAATCATTGATTTGTGATGAGAAAATAATTAATGCAATTCCACTGGTAAAACCAACTACTAGCGAATAAGGAATAAATTTTAAGTAGTTTCCTAAGCGTAAAACTCCCATGGCAATAATTATAAAACCAGCCATAAAGGTGGCAATTGTTAATCCGTTAATGCCAAATTCTTGAACAATACCATAAACAATAACAATAAAAGCACCTGTTGGACCACCAATTTGAACTCTACTTCCTCCAAAAGTAGCTATAATTATTCCTGCAATTATAGCGGTTATAATTCCTTTTTCTGGAGAAACACCAGAAGCAATAGCAAAGGCAATAGCTAAAGGTAATGCAACTATACCAACTATAATTCCAGACAAAATGTCTTTAGTAATTGTTTCTTTATTAATTCCTTCTTTAATTAAAGAAAATAATTTGGGTGTAAATTCTTTTTGCATGTAATAGTTTCTAAAAGTAGTATTTAGAGTTTAAACTAACATTAAATGTATAGGTGTAAAGCGTATATAAAATTAAAATATTTTATTAAGAATGATACTTTTTGGTAGATAAATTTTTAATAAAACTATAATAAGCGCTTAATAAGTTTTCTGAAGCTTTTTTAGATAAACCAATTTCAAAATCCCATTGATAGCCATCTATTTTTATAACAAAAGCTTTTGGTTTTTTTTGATAAATTGTTTCGCACAAATTTAATATTTGATTTGGAGGAACAGCATGTGTAGAAAAGGCAACTTTTTCTGAAGGATAAATACGCTCTATTAAAAATCCATTGGCATGATTGGTTTTGTTTGCATCTACAAAAATTACGGTTTCATACTCACCAATTAACTCGGCATCTTCTACCATTAATTGGTATTTGTACAGTAAATTTTCATCGTTGTATCCATCTTTTGCTAGTTTATCTAAAAAACACCAGCCAAGACCATCGTCTTGGCGTGTGTTATTTCCTATTCCAATAATTAGTGTTTTATCTAATTTTTTCATCTAATAAATTTCCATTAGTGTCTTCTAGCTGAACAATTAAAGGCATTTCTCCCAATGCGTGTGTGGCGCAACTTAAACAAGGATCGTAAGCTCTAATGGCCATTTCAATTTGATTTAACATTGGTTCTGTAATTTCAGGTTTATCATTTAAAATCTCTTGAGCAACCACTCTAACACCTCGGTTCATAGCATCATTATTATGTGTTGTAGATACTATTAAATTACATTTAGTAATTAATCCTTTATCATCTGTATGATATTCATGAATTAAAGTTCCTCTTGGTGCTTCAATAATTCCAATTCCTTTATTTCTAGGTGTTCCTTTTCGCACTAAATCAGTTCCTAATAACTCATCATCATGCAATAAAATTTTTATAAGTTCTGCACAATGCAACATTTCTATTAAACGTGCCCAATGCGTATGCATAGTCATATTATTAGGTTTATTTTGTGTGTATGCTTTAAAAATTTGTCGTTCAATTTCAGCTAAAGGAGTGCTAATATGTGAACATGTATTTAATCGAGCTAGTGGACCAACTCTGTTCCAACCTTTTTCTCTTCCGTATTTAGTCATATATGGAAATTTTAAGTAGGACCAAGGTTCAACAGCTTCTTTAAAATGGTAACGATATTCAATATCTTCAATATTTAATAGTTCTTTTCCTTCAAAATCTACAGAACGTAATCTACCATCATACAATTCTAAAGCGCCAGTTTCTTGATGTACTAATCCTAAATGGTTTGATGGATATTCAGCAAAATTATCAATCCATTTTGCATTTTCTGCATGATAATTTTTCATAAAGTTGATTATTTCTTTCGACCATTCAATCATTGTATCAATAGTAGGAATTTGAATTCCATCTAAAAAATATTGACGTTCTTCTTTGGTAAATGTTTTATGAACACCACCTGGAACTGCTAAAATTCCGTGAATTTTTTTACCAGCCAAGGCTTTAATTATTTCTTGCCCAAACTTTCGCATTAAAATTCCTTTTTTTGCTAATTCTTGATTTTCAGCAGCAACGGCAACAATATTTCTTTTTTCAGCTGGAGCGTTTATTCCAAATAAAATATCGGGTGATGCTAAATAAAAAAAGTGTAGTGAATGCGATTGGAAAACTTGTCCGTAATGTAATAATTTTCGCAATTTGGTTGCTGTTGGCGATAAATTTTCGGGATCAACCCCTACTAATTGATCTATGGCTTTTGCTGCAGCAATATGATGGCTAACAGGACAAATTCCACATAAACGTTGTACTAAAACCGGAGCTTCCCAATAAGGGTGACCTTGAATAAATTTTTCGAAACCTCTAAATTCTACAATGTGTAAAAAAGCATCTTCAACTTTACCTTGTTCATTTATTTTAATGGTTACTTTTCCGTGGCCTTCTACTCTGGTTACAGGTTCTATAACTATTTTTTTGCTATTCATTTTTCTGATGTTTTAAGGTTTAGTCATATTTAAATTCAGGATATGCAATAGAATATTCCTCTTCAAAAAGAATATGTTTTACAACACTCCAAATATGATTTGCATTAGGAGGACACCCCGGAATGTGGTAATCTATTTTTACAACTTCATGGTTGGAATAAACTTTGTTTAATATTTTAGGAATGTCTTCATGGTTAGGAATTATGGAGGCTCCTTCTTCGCTTGTCATAGAATCTAAATAAGATTCTCTTAGGCATTCTTCTAAAGGAACTGTGTTTCTAATTGCAGGTAAACCACCCCAAATAGCACATTCTCCAACTGATACTAAAATATCGCAATGTTTACGGAATTCTCTTAACACTTCAATATTATTTGTATTACAACAACCTCCTTCAATTAAGCCAATATCACAGTGTTCAGTAAAGTTTTTAATATCTGTTAAAGGAGATTTGTTAAATTCTACAACTTCTAATAAATCTAACAAACCTAAATCAATATCTAGCATAGACATATGGCAACCAAAGCAACCAGCAAGTGATGTTGTGGCTATTCTTTTTTTCTTATTGGTTGTTGTATGTTTTTTTATGGCATTTAAATTAAATGTTTGCCCAGCTTTGCCTAAATCAAATTTACGATCGCCAAAAGGTTTACTAAATGTTTTTCCTTTTACTAAAATAGCGCCTGTTGGGCAAATTTGCATGGCAAGTTCTGCTTGTGTTTCTGAAAGTTTAGATTCTTGCTCGTAATCTATAGAAACAAGGGTTTGGTTACCTCTGTTGGTGAAACTAAAAACGCTATAACCATCGTTAGTTTTAACTTCTTCTATGCAGCGTTTGCATCTAATACAACGATTTTGGTTGATAACAATTCGTTCTGGTCTGGCATCTACTATTCTATCAACAAATAAATGTGGAAAACGTGTATATCTAATACCTGTTTCATAACCTAAATTTTGCATTTGACAATCTCCGCTTTTTTCACAAGATGGACAAAAATGGTTTCCTTCAACAAACATCATTTCTAAAATGGCTTTTCTTGTATCTAATAATTGAGTAGTGTTTACTTCAATATCCATACCTTCTTCTAAGGTAACTGTACAACCTGCTATTGGCTTACCATTTAAATTTACTGTACAAACCCTACAACTTCCTAATGGATTTAAATGTTTAAAATGACATAAAGTTGGTATAAAAATTCCATTTTGTTTAGCAGCTTCAATTAAATTTTGGCCTTTTTCTGCTGTACAATTTCTACCGTCTAATTTAAAAGATATTTTTTCCATTTTTATTTTGTTTAAACTAAAATTGAGTGTCTTTTATTAAACTGTCAAATTCATATATGGCGTTTTCCATATCAAATTCAACATGCTTATTTTCGTTATTGGGAGCTATTTTTATATTAAAATAATCTTTAAACTTTTCTGTAGCCATCATTAAAGTATTTGGAGAAGATTTCCCTAAGCCACATCTGCTTGATAATTTTATAATTTGCCCCCAATGTTTTATTTCATTTAAATCTTCTTCACCACAAAGTCCGCGTTGTATTTTCTTTACTTTTTCGGTTAAAATATAATTTCCAGCTCTACAAGGAGTGCAAACGCCACAAGATTCTTCTTTAAAAAACTCCATAAAGTTTCTTAAAATTTGAAGAATATCTCTATTTCTATTAAAAACCATAAATGATCCTCCGCATAAAATATCTTCTTTACAAATGCGCCTGTCAAATTCAGTATTATTTAAGCATTGGCCTGATGGACCGCTAACTTGAATTAAGTATGGAGAAGTTGCTTGGCACATATCTATACTTATTAAATCTCTTATGGAAGTTCCATATTCTATTTCGTAAATTCCGGGTTTGGCAACATCACCAGAGATACTTATTAATTTTGTTCCTGGAGATTCTGAGGTTCCAATGGTTAAAAAATAATCTTCACCAAATTCAATAATTCTTGAAGCGTACGCTAGTGATTCAACATTATTAACAACGGTTGGTTTGTGTTTAAAGCCGTGTTTTGTTGCAGACCAAGTTCTAACTGGCGGTTCTCCGCGTCTTCCTTCTAAAGATTCTATTAAAGCTGATGCTGATCCACAAACA
>NZ_JBFHHX010000011.1:0-39292 GCF_041596795.1 Lutibacter sp. | reverse complement strand
TTTTTAACAGCTCTGTTAGCAGTAACTGTAACTTTTACCATTCCATTGCCAGCTTCACCATCAATTAAAATAGTGTTTAATCGTAATTTTGTGGCCTCAATTTTTTGCTGAGCTTCTTTTAGTTTTGCCATCATTCCAGATAAGTCTCCAAACATTTTGTTACATTTTTAACAGTTGATACAAAGCAAATATAGTATTTTTGCAGACTATTGAAAATAAAATATTGAAATTGGATAAAATGATAAAAGCACCCAAAGCAGCAAAAATTGAAAAGAAATTAGAAATTCATGGTGATGTAAGAATTGATAATTATTATTGGTTGAATGATAAGGAAAATCCAAAAGTTATTGATTATTTAAATGAAGAAAATGAATACTATAATCAAGTAACAGCGCATACCACAAAATTTCAGTCATCTTTATTTGAAGAAATGAAAGCCAGAATAAAAGAAGATGATGAATCTGTTCCTTATAAAAAGAACAACTACCATTATATTACCAAGTTCCAATTAGGAAAGCAATATCCTATTTATACGCGTAAAAAGGAAACGTTAGAGGCAGCAGAAGAAATTTTGTTTGATGTAAATCAAATGGCAAAAAAGCATTCTTACTACAAATTAGCAGGAATGTCTGTTAGTCCAAATAATAAAATAGTATCTTTTGGTATAGATACTAAAGGAAATAGAGAATATAAATTACAGTTTAAAAATTTAGAAACAGGCGCGTTATTTTCTGAAAAAATTAAAAATACCACAGGAGGAGGAACTTGGGCAAACGATAATAAAACAGTTTTTTATACTAAAAACAACCCAAAAACCTTACGAAGTGAAAAAATATTTAAACATGTTTTAGGAACAGATGTTTCTGAAGATGTTGAAGTGTTTTTTGAAGCTGATGAAACATTTAACACTTTTGTTTATAAAACAAAATCGGAAAAATACATAGTAATTGGCTCTTATAGCACAGTTTCTACAGAATATCGTGTTTTAGACGCTAACAATCCTAATGGCGAATTTAAAATTATTCAGTCTAGAGAGCGCGATTTAGAATATAGCATTGCACATTACGAGTCGGATTTTTATATTCTTACAAATAAAGATAATGCAACTAATTTTAAATTGGTAAAAACACCTGAAGATAAAACCGAAAAAGAAAATTGGGTAGATGTTATTCCACATAGGGCAGATGTTTTATTAGAAGATATCTCAATTTTTAAAGACTTTTTAGTAGTTGAAGAACGTGAGAACGGTTTAACAAATATTCGCATTATAAAATGGGATCAATCGGAAGATTATTATTTGCCTTTTGAAGAAGAAACCTATTCGGCAGGCGTATATTTTAACCCTGAATTTGATACAACTATTATTAGATACGGTTATAACTCTATGACAACGCCAAGCTCAGTTATAGATTTTGATGTAGAATCAAAGTCAAAAAAAATAATAAAAGAGCACGAAGTTTTAGGAGGAAAATTTGATAAGAAAAACTACAAAAGTGAACGACTTTGGGCAACTGCACAAGACGGAACAAAAGTAGCTATTTCATTAGTACACCATATAAATACAAAATTCTCAGAAAATACACCTTTATTATTATATGGTTATGGATCTTACGGTCATACTATAGATGCAGGATTTAGCTCAACGCGTTTAAGTTTATTAGATAGAGGTTTTATTTTTGCCATAGCACATGTTAGAGGAAGCGAATATTTGGGTAGAAATTGGTATGAAGATGGAAAATTATTGAAGAAAATGAACACTTTTACCGATTTTATAGATTGTGCTCAATATTTAGAAGATAATAAAATTACATCGGCAAAACATTTATACGCCTACGGAGGTTCCGCTGGTGGATTATTAATGGGCGCTATAATTAATATAAAACCAGGACTTTTTAATGGAATTATTGCTGCAGTTCCTTTTGTTGATGTGGTAACAACAATGTTAGATGATAGTATTCCATTAACAACAGGTGAATACGACGAATGGGGCAATCCAAACGAAGAAGTTTACTATAATTATATGAAATCTTATTCACCATATGATAATGTAACGAAACAAAATTACCCTAATATGTTAGTTACAACTGGTCTTCATGACTCTCAAGTGCAGTATTTTGAACCAGCCAAATGGGTAGCAAAATTAAGAGAGTTAAAAACAGATAATAATATTTTAGTTATGCATACAAACATGGAAGCAGGACATAGTGGAGCCTCTGGGCGTTTTGATTCCTTAAAAGAAGTAGCTAGAGATTATTCATTTATTATTGATTTAGAAGGAAAAACGATAAATTAAAAAAAAATATTAAATTTGCACGTTATAGATTATTATTCTAATTTCATTTTTGAAAAATATTATATCTGAATTAAACTATTAAAAATGACAAAAAATAAAGGTATAAGTAACAATATTTTAGACCTTATAGGTAATACTCCTTTAATTAGATTAAACAAAATCACCAATAACCTTTCTGGAAATTTTTATGCTAAATACGAAGGATTTAATCCTGGGCATAGTATGAAAGATAGAATTGCTTTGCATATTATTGAAGAAGGCGAAAGACAAGGTTTACTAAAAAAAGGAAGTACCATAATTGAAACTACCAGTGGTAATACAGGTTTTAGTATTGCTTTAGTAAGTATAATTAAAGGTTATAAATGTATCTTAGCAGTCAGTTCAAAAGCTTCCGAAGGAAAAATTAATATGCTAAAATCAATGGGAGCAAAGGTATATGTTTGTCCAGCACATGTAAGTGCAGATGATCCTCGCTCATATTATCAAGTAGCAAAAAGATTGCACGAAGAAACAGCAAACTCGGTATATATCAATCAATATTTCAATCAGTTAAATGCCGATGCGCATTATAATTCAACCGGACCAGAAATTTGGGAACAAACAAATGGAGAAATTACACACTTAATTGCTGCAAGTGGAACAGGTGGAACTATTTCTGGAGTTGCAAAATATTTGAAAGAACAAAATCCAAATATTAAAGTATTAGGTGTTGATGCTTACGGATCAATTTTAAAGAAATTTCATGAAACTGGTGAATTTGATAAAAATGAAATTTATCCATATAGAATTGAAGGGCTAGGTAAAAACTTAATTCCAACAGCAACAAACTTTGAAGTAATTGATGTTTTTGAAAAAGTTTCAGACGAAGATGCTGCACATCGCGCTAGAGAATTAGCCATAACAGAAGGTTTGTTTACCGGTTATACAAGTGGTGCAATTGTACAAGCAGCTTTACAATATGGAGAAAAAGGATATTTTGATGAAAATTCAAAAGTTGTACTTATTTTACCTGATCACGGTTCTCGTTATATGGAAAAAATATATAGTGATGATTGGATGAAAGAGCAAGGATTTTTCGATTCAAAAACAATTGCTCAAGAAAAAGTAGAGTTTATAAAATAAAATAAAATGCAAAAAATTTAAGAGGGTTAGAATATTTTTTCTAACCTTTTTTTATCTAAAATTAACATTTGAAAACCACAAAAAAAATCACGTACTTTGCAATTGTAAAAATGCGAGATGTTTAGTACATTTTAGACAGAAATAATATACAATGAAAGATTTATTTGAAAGAATCGTAAAAGATAAAGGTCCATTAGGAAAATGGGCAAAGCAAGCTGAAGGTTATTATGTATTTCCTAAACTTGAAGGTGAAATTTCAAACAGAATGAAATTTAATGGTAAAAATGTTATTACTTGGAGTATTAATGATTACCTAGGTTTGGCAAATCATCCTGATGTGCGAAAGGCAGATGCCGAGGCCGCAGCAGAATACGGAATGGCTTACCCAATGGGTGCTAGAATGATGTCTGGTCATACTGTTTATCATGAGCAATTAGAAAAAGAATGTGCTGAATTTGTTGGTAAAGAAGCAGCTTATTTAGTAAACTTTGGATACCAAGGAATGGTTTCTGCCATTGATGCTTTGGTAACAAAACATGATGTAATTGTTTATGATATAGACTCTCATGCTTGTATTATTGATGGTGTTAGATTACACCACGGTAAACGTTTTACGTACCAACATAATGATATTGAAAGTTTAGAAAAAAACTTACAACGTGCCACAAAAATTGCAGAAGAAACAGGTGGAGGAATTTTAGTTATTTCTGAAGGTGTTTTTGGAATGCGTGGTGAGCAAGGTAAATTAAAAGAAATTGTTGCTTTAAAAGAAAAATACAGCTTTAGATTTTTAGTTGATGATGCACACGGTTTTGGAACCTTAGGAGAAGGTGGAAGAGGAGCAGGTTTTGAGCAAGGTGTACAAGATGGAATTGATGTGTATTTTGCAACTTTTGCAAAATCTATGGCAGGTATTGGAGCGTTTTTTGCTGCAGATAAAGATATTATTCAGTATTTACAATACAATATGCGTTCACAAATGTTTGCAAAATCATTACCAATGGCAATGGTTAAAGGAGCATTAAAACGTTTAGATATGTTACGTACAATGCCAGAATTGAAAGCAAAACTTTGGGAAAATGTTGATGCGTTACAAAATGGATTAAAAGATAATGGCTTTAATATTGGAAAAACAAACACTTGTGTTACTCCAGTGTTTTTAGAAGGTGATATTCCAGAAGCAATGGCAATGGTAAACGATTTACGTGAAAACTATGCAATTTTCTGTTCTATTGTGGTGTATCCTGTAATTCCAAAAGGATTAATTATTTTAAGATTAATTCCAACGGCTGCGCATACTTTAGATGATGTTAAAGAAACGATAGAATCTTTTTCAGCTATTAGAGAAAAACTTGAAAAAGGAATTTACAAAAGAATTGCAGCTTCAATGATGTAAAACTTAGTAGTTATAAAATAAAAAAGCCTTTTTGATGAATTTCAAAAAGGCTTTTTTATTTTTAAAGATTCTGTTAATTAATATCCTTCAGAAATATTTTTTAATGAATTCTTATTTATAATTTTAATTTTCTTTCCAATTAAATCAATAACACCATCTTTTTTTAAATTAGACAATAATCTAATTGCAGATTCAGTTGCGGTTCCAATGGTATTGGCAATTTCTTCTCTTGTTAAAATAACATCAATACAAGCTTCGTTATCAACGCCAAAAATTTCTTCTAAATAAATTAAGGTTTCAGCCAATCTATCTTTAACTGGTTTTTGAGCCATTTGGGAAATAGAGGTGTTAGCATCATTTAATTGTTGAGAAATATTACGCATTAAATCTAATGAAAAATTAGAGTTTTCTTTAATAGCATCTAAAATATCACCTTTTGGAATAAAACAAACATGCATATCTTCTAAAGCAATTGCATTTAATCCAACTAATTCTTCACTTAAAATAGATCTATGACCTAAAATATCTCCACCTTTAATAAATTTAATTATCTGTTCTTTTCCATTCGTATTTAATTTTGTCATTTTCCCCTTTCCATCCCTAATGCAATAAAGGCCGTTTATAGCCATTCCTTCTGTTAATAAATTTTCACCTTTTTTTATAACCAAAGTAGTTTTATGATCAGAAAATTTTTCTAATTCTTCTTGGGTTAATGTCTTTAAAGCGTTAAAACGTTTAATTATGCATTGTCTGCAGTTCGACATATTATTATTAAATTTAAAATGTGGCGTAATATAATACAAATTTAATAAAAAAAATGATAATTATCAGTTACAAATTATGATATTTGTCATAGCTAAAATTTGATGAAACGATAGCTTTACAAGCGTAAAAATTAAGTATGATTTCAAAAGAGTGCTACCATTGCGGAGCAGATTGTGGTAAAAAACCGATTATTTTTGATGAAAAGAACTTTTGTTGTAATGGTTGTAAAACTGTTTATGAAATTTTAAATGCAAATGAATTAACCTGTTACTATGACCTACAGAGTTCTCCTGGGACTATTCCGAAAGAGATTAAAGGGAAATTTAATTATTTAGAGAACCAAGATATAATTGAAAAATTATTAGAATTTAATGATGGAACCATATCTGTTGTTGAATTTTATATTCCAAGTATACATTGTAGTTCATGTATTTGGGTGTTGGAAAATTTATCCAAATTAAACAAAGGTGTTATTACTTCAATGGTAAATTTTCCAAATAAAACTTTGCGAATTACTTTTAAAAATGACTTAAGTCAGTTGAAAGATTTGGCAGAATTAATTACTTCTATTGGCTATGAACCCTACATAAGTTTAGAAGATGATAATAAAAAATTACATAAAGTAGATAAAACATTAATTTATCAAGTTTCAATTGCAGCTTTTGCCTTTGGAAATATTATGCTATTATCTTTTCCAGAATATTTTGAAGTTGATGAATTTTGGCTGGAAAAATATAAGTATTTATTTAGGTGGTTAATGTTTGTTATGGTTATTCCTGTTGTATTTTATTCAGGTAAAGGTTATTTTATTTCGGCATATAAAGGTTTAAAACATAAAATTTTAAATATAGATGTGCCTATTGCTTTAGGAATTTCGGTATTGTTTATTAGAAGTACTGTTGAAATAGTACTAGACATTGGAACAGGTTTTTTTGATAGCTTGGCAGGATTAATTTTCTTTTTGTTATTGGGTAAATTTTTTCAACAAAAAACATATAACTTTTTATCTTTTGAGCGTGATTATAAATCCTATTTTCCCATTGCAGTTACAAAAATTGTTAATGGTGTAGAGAAAAATATTCCAGTAAATGATATTAAAAAAGGCGATAGACTTTTAATTAGAAATGAAGAATTAATTCCGGTTGATGGAATTTTAATTAACGGAAATGCAGCAATAAATTACAGTTTTGTAACAGGAGAATCTGTTCCAACAGTAAAGCAAAGCGGCGATAAATTATTTGCTGGAGGAAAACAAACACAAGGCGCCATTGAAATGGAAGTAATAAATACCATTTCACAGAGTTATTTAACCCAATTATGGAGTAACGATGTATTTAATAAACCAGTAGATTTTACTATTAAAAACCTCACAGATACAATTAGTAAATATTTTACAATAGCCATATTATCTATTGCTTTTATAGCTGGAATAGTTTGGTATTTTATAAATCCATCTATGGCATTTAATGTAGTTACAGCTGTTTTAATTATAGCTTGTCCTTGTGCTTTAGCATTATCAGCTCCTTTTGCTATAGGAAATATGTTACGCATATTTGGTTACAAGAAATTTTATTTAAAAAATGCTGAAACGTTGGAGAAAATTTCAAAAATCACCACTATTATTTTTGATAAAACAGGAACTATTACAACCAGCCATAAAACACAAATAAAATATGTTGGCACAGATTTAACAAAAGATGAACTTAAAATAATAAAAACTGTTTTAAGAGCCTCCAATCATCCACTAAGCAGAAGTTTGTATGAATTTATTAAAAAGAAGCCGTTTTCCGAAAAATTAACAACCTTTGAAGAAGTTTTAGGCAAGGGAATTAATGCATCTTTAAATAATGTAACAGTTCAATTGGGCTCCGCTAACTTTATTGGTGTTAACTCAAATATTTTAAATGAAACTGCTATTTATGTTAAAATTAATAATGAGGTAAAAGGAAACTTTATATTTCAAAATAGCTACAGAGAAGGGTTAAAAGAAGTATTTGAAACTCTAAAAGACAATTACAAATTGGTAATTTTATCGGGAGATAATGAGGGCGAAAAAGCTTTCTTAGAAGATTTTTTGCCAAAAAACACACAATTTCAGTTCAATCAAAAGCCAGAAGATAAATTAAACTTTATTAAAAAATTACAACAAAATGGAGAAAAGGTACTAATGGTTGGTGATGGTTTAAATGACGCAGGAGCTTTGGCACAAAGTGATGTTGGAATTGCTATTTCTGAAGATGTAAATGTATTTTCGCCAGCTTGTGATGCCATTTTAGACGCTAAACTTTTTAATAAATTTCCAAAGTTTTTAATATTATCTAATAAAACTATGAAGATTATTAAAACAAGTTTTGTAATTTCACTGTTGTATAATTTAATTGGAATGTATTTTGCCTTAACTGGGCAACTTACACCAGTTGTGGCGGCCATTTTAATGCCGTTAAGTTCAATAAGTATTGTTGTTTTTGTAACTATTTTAACAAATTGGGTTTCGCGAAAGAATGTAATTTAGGTAACATAAGTTTTCAAATATGATATTTATCATACATTTTGTCAACTAAAAAATTATTTTTGTAGCAAAAATCAGTAAAAACTAATAACTAAAAATGGAAGTCGTTTATATTACAATAGGCGTTAGCATTGTTGTAGCCATCTTTTTTTTCATTATATTTATTAGATCAGTAAAATCTGGGCAATATGAAGATACATATACGCCCTCTGTTCGTATGCTGTTTGATGATGAATTAGTTACCAAAAATGACAAAGATAAAATCGAAGTCGAAGAAAATAAATCAGAATTAACTAAATAATAACTAAATAATTAATTAATCAAATAAGTATGGAAAAAGAACAGTTTTATTATGATAATAAAATCGTAAAAATGTTCCTTTGGGCTACAATTCTTTGGGGAGTTGTAGGAATGTTAGTAGGGCTTTTAGTAGCGCTACTTTTTGTTTTCCCAGGACTATTAGAATTTGCAGGAGCAGATAATGCTATTTCTTGGCTAAGTTTTGGTCGTTTACGTCCATTGCATACCAATGCAGTTATTTTTGCTTTTGTAGGTAACGGAATTTTTTTAGGAATTTATTATTCTACTCAAAGGTTGTTAAAAGCAAGAATGTTTAATGATGTTTTAAGTAGAATTCATTTTTGGGGTTGGCAGGCAATAATTGTTGCAGCTGCAATTACATTGCCGTTAGGTTTAACTTCATCTAAAGAATATGCTGAGTTAGAGTGGCCAATTGATATTGTTGTAACTTTAATTTGGGTGGTTTTTGGAATTAACTTAATTGGTACCATTTTAAAACGAAGACAACGCCATATATATGTTGCTATTTGGTTTTATATTGCCACGTTTATAACTATTGCTGTTTTATATATATTTAACAATTTAGAAATGCCAGTATCGGCATTTAAAAGTTATTCAGTGTATTCTGGTGTGCAAGATGCATTGGTACAATGGTGGTACGGACATAATGCAGTAGCATTTTTCTTAACAACACCGGTACTTGGTTTAATGTATTATTTTGTTCCTAAAGTAGCTAACAGACCTGTATATTCTTATAGATTATCTATTATTCACTTTTGGACATTAATTTTCTTATACATTTGGGCTGGTCCTCACCATTTATTATATACAGCACTTCCAGAATGGGCACAAAATTTAGGAACCGTATTTTCAATTATGCTAATTTTCCCATCTTGGGGAGGTATGATTAATGGTTTATTAACCCTTCGTGGAGCTTGGGATAAAGTTCGTGAAAACCCAGTGTTAAAATTCTTTGTTGTTGCAATTACAGGTTATGGTATGGCAACTTTTGAAGGACCAATGTTATCATTTAAAAACTTAAATGCTATTGGACATTATACAGACTGGATTGTTGGTCACGTTCATATTGGAGCTTTAGCTTGGAACGGATTTATGATTGCTGGTGTTGTGTATTGGTTAGCAGAAAAATTATGGAAAACACCGTTATATTCTAAAAAATTAGCGAATACGCACTTTTGGTTGGGTACTTTAGGTATTTTGTTTTATGCAATTCCGTTATATGTTGCTGGGTTTACCCAAGCTTTTATGTGGAAACAATTTAACCCTGATGGAACTTTAGTTTATGGTAACTTTTTAGAAACTGTTACTCAAGTAATTCCTATGTATGGAATGCGTGCAATTGGAGGAACATTGTATTTAACAGGTTTTATTTTATTAGCAATTAACGTAATTAAAACTGCCAAAGCAGGATCAACTGTTGAAGATGAATTAGCAGAAGCAGCTCCATTGAAAAAAATTAGCGGACAACGTATTGCTGGTGAAGGATTTCATACTTGGTTAGAAAGAAAAACGGTATTATTTACAATTTTAACTACCGTAGCCATTTTAATTGGAGGTTTAGTTGAAATTGTTCCATTAATTTTGGTAAAATCTAATATTCCAACTATTGAAAGTATAAAACCTTATACACCTTTAGAATTAGAAGGAAGAGATATTTATATTAGAGAAGGATGTAATAACTGTCACTCTCAAATGATTCGTCCTTTCCGTTCAGAAGTGGAGCGCTATGGAGAATATTCCAAAGCTGGTGAATTTGTGTACGATTTTCCTTTCTTATGGGGATCTCGAAGAACAGGTCCAGACGTACATAGAGTTGGTGGCAAATATAATGATAACTGGCATTTTAACCATATGATGGATCCACGTTCAACATCTCCAGGCTCTATAATGCCACGTTACTCTTGGTTAATTAAAAACGATATGAATGCTTCTAATTTAGAAAGTAAAATGGAAGGATTAGTATCTTTAGGCGTGCCTTATACTATAGAAAGAATAACTGGTGCAAAACAAGAATTGTTAGCACAAGCCAAACAAGTAGAAGAAAATTTAAGACAAGATCCAGAATTTGTTAAAAATTATGGTTCAAGCAATATTCAAAACAAAGAAATTGTTGCCTTAATTGCATATTTACAACGTTTGGGTACTGATATTAAAGCTAATAACACAGCATTAAAGAAATAATATATGTTAAAATTTATAAAACATAATTTTGATGGAATTGATGGGGTAGAAATATACCCTATAATATCATTAGTACTGTTTTTTACAGTTTTTGTAACAATGATTGTTTTTGTATATAAATTACCAAAACGAAATATTGATGAAATAAGTCAATTACCTTTAGATAACGATAATAATAAAGAACTTACTCATGAATAAAAATTCAGAAAATATATCTGCTTGGAAAAGGTTTATGAAATCTATGACCAAAGCACACGACTTAGGAACAGAAGAAGACATTATGCTTGACCACGATTATGATGGTATAAAGGAATTAGATAACGTACTTCCTCCTTGGTGGCTAGCAGGTTTTTATATAACAATTGCTATTAGTATATTTTACTATATTCAAGTTTTTTACAATTCAGAAGAATATAGTCAAGCAAAAGAATACGAAGCAGCAGTTGAACAAGGTAAAGCTGATGTAGAAGCGTACAAAGCAGCAAACCCTCAGTTATTTGACGATTCCAATATAGTTGCCTTAACCGATGAAGAAAGTATTGCAAAAGGTAAAGAATTGTTTACATCCAAAACTTGTTTTGCCTGTCATTTAAATGATTTAGGAGGTAGCATAGGTCCAAATTTAACCGATAATAAATGGATATTAGGTGGAGATGTTAAAAGTATTTTTAATACAATTTCCAAAGGAGGTAGACCAGGAAAAGGAATGGTTGCTTGGGAAAGTACTATTAGTAGAGATGAGAGAATTCAATTAGCTAGTTATATTATATCTATGCAAGGTACACAACCAGCTGCACCAAAAGCACCTGAAGGCGATATCACATGGCCTGAAGAATAAGCATAAATTAACTAGATTTAAAATAATTTTTTGTAATTATAATCTATAGGGCTTCATTTTAATTTTTGTCACATTTGTTTCTGTTAAGTTAAGTAATTAGCTATAAATTTGAACAGTGAATAAAATTAAAATGAAGCCTTTTTCTATTAAAATATGGAAGAACAAGTAAAAGAAAAATTTAGAGATTCTATTGGGACAATAGATGAAAGTGGAAAAAGAAAATTTATCTTTCCAAAAAAGCCAAAAGGAAAACTATATAATTACAGAACTCTCGTTAGCTGGTTTTTACTAGCTTTTTTATTGGCGGCACCTTTTATAAAAGTAAAAGGAAATCAATTTTTATTATTTAATGTTTTAGAACGGAAATTCCATATTTTCGGATTTCCATTTTGGCCACAAGATTTTCATTTATTGGTAATTTCTTTACTAGTAAGTGTTGTTTTTATAATTTTATTTACAGTAATTTTTGGAAGAATATTTTGTGGATGGATGTGTCCTCAAACTATTTTTATGGAAATGGTTTTTAGAAAAATAGAATACCTAATTGAAGGAGATAGAAACAAACAAATAAAACTTGAAAAACAAGCTTGGGATGCAGAAAAAATTAGAAAAAGAGTTACTAAGTGGATTGCATTCTTTTTTATTTCCTTTATAATTGCGAATGTGTTTTTAGCATATATAATTGGATCTGATGAAGTTATTGCCTACATATTAGAGGGGCCAATGGCTCATATTGGAATGTTGTTAAAATTATTGGCATTTACAGCAGTTTTTTATTTTGTATTTGCCTGGTTTAGAGAACAGGTTTGTATTATTGTTTGTCCTTATGGTAGATTGCAAGGTGTTTTGTTAGACAATAAATCTATAAACGTAGCATATGATTTTGTGAGAGGAGAAGGAGATAATGGAAGAAAAAAACTAAGAAAAGATGAAAATAGAGATGAATTAGGACATGGCGATTGTATAGATTGTAAACAGTGTGTACAAGTTTGCCCAACCGGTATAGATATTAGAAATGGTACGCAGTTAGAATGTATAAATTGTACCGCTTGTATAGATGCTTGTGATGAAATAATGGATAAATCTGGTTTTGAAAAAGGGCTAATACGTTATGCATCTGAAAATGATATTAAGAAAAAAGAAAAATTTAAGTTTAATGCACGTTTAATAGCATATTCAGTAATACTAACAATATTAGTTGGAGTTTTAATCACCTTATTGTTTTTAAGAAATGATGTTGAGGCAACAATTTTAAGATTACCAGGACAAACATTTCAATCAACGGAAACGTCTATTAAAAATGTATATACCGTTAAATTAATTAATAAAACTACAGAAAATATTGATGATGTTGAGATTAAATTAATTTCACATAAAGGAGAAATTTTAATGATTGGTGGGCATATGAATGTTGCAAAACAAGGATTAAAAGAAGGTACATTATTTATTGAAATTGATAAAAAAGACCTAAATTCGTCCAAAGAGAAACTAAAAATAGGAATTTATTCAAAAGGTAAATTAATTGAAACTACGTCAACTAATTTTACAGGACCATTAAAAATTAATTAAATGAAGATAAAAATAAGTTGGCCAACAGGAATTGTATTAGCATTAGTTGCATTTATGATTTTCATTTTGTCATTTGTATACAAGGTAATGTTTTTGCCAGAATATGATCATCATTTAGTATCTGAAGAGTATTATAAAGATGAGTTAAATTATCAAAAAGAGATAAACGAAGAAAATAAAGGAATTGCCTTAAAGGAGAATATTAAAATAAGTAAAGATTCTTTAGGACTAACCATTACCTTTCCAAGTGAGTTTAAACCATCAGAAATTTCTGGTTTAATATCTTTTATTAGACTTTCTAATGAAAAAATAGATTTTAGTGTTCCTATTAAACTTACATCAAATAACTATTTAATTGAAGATGAAATGTTGGTTGATGGGCGTTGGGATGTAAAAATAGAATGGATTGTTAATGGAAATATCTATTTATATAAAGAAAAATTAATTTATTAATATGCTTTGGACTGCACTAATTTTAGGATTGGCTGGTAGTTTTCACTGCATTGGTATGTGCGGACCAATTGCGTTTGTTTTACCTGTAGATAGGTCATCTAAATTAAAATTAAGTTTTCAAACGTTTTTATATCATTTTGGTAGACTAATAAGTTATTCAATTATTGGAATACTTTTTGGCTCTATTGGTAAGGGATTATATTTGGCGGGATTTCAGCAACGTTTGTCCATATTGGTAGGTATTTTAATGATAGTAATTGTTATAATTCCGGTATCAATATTCAATAAATTTAATTTTTCAAAGCCACTTTATCGAATTATTGGAAAAATTAAGCAACAATTAGGGCTTTATTTGAACAAAAAATCGAATAAATCACTCTTTTTAATAGGTTTTTTTAATGGATTTTTACCTTGCGGGCTTGTTTATATGGCTTTAATAGGTTCTATTTCAACAGGTAATGCATTAAATGGAGGTTTGTATATGTTTTTGTTTGGTTTAGGAACAATTCCTTTAATGACAGCAGCAATATTATTAGGAAATTTTGTTAATTTAACGGTTCGCAAAAAAATTCAAAAAGCTATTCCTGTATTTGTTGTAATTATTGGAATATTATTTATTTTGCGCGGGCTTGGTTTAGGAATTCCATATATTTCGCCATCTGATGCGAAATTACAAATTTCTAATAACCCAACGGAATGTGTAACCCTTGAAAAGGAATAATATTTATGGAAGAAAATCCTAAGTTAACAATTGAAGATTTTGAAAGTGTATCATCAAATAAAGAACTGCTCAAAATCATTGAGAAAAAAAATATATCGCTAGAAAAAGTAAATGCTAAAATATTTTATGAAGAAGATTTAAAAAAACTTCAAATAGAATTAGTTAAGTTTCAAAAGTGGGTTGTTAAAAATAATAAACGAGTTGCTATTATTTTTGAAGGTAGAGATGCCGCAGGAAAAGGTGGAAATATTAGAAGGTTTACAGAGCATTTAAACCCAAGAGCAATGCGTGTTGTGGCCTTAACAAAACCAACTAAAGTTGAACGTGGACAGTGGTATTTTAGACGATATATAAAGGAATTGCCAAATTCTGGTGAAATTGTTTTTTTTGATAGAAGTTGGTATAATAGAGCGGTTGTAGAGCCGGTTATGGGCTTTTGTAATGAACACCAGTATGATAATTTTATGGTGCAGGTTCCAGAATTTGAACATATGCTGTATGAAGATGGAGTGGTAATTATTAAATTTTGGTTTTCAATTTCAAAAGGAGAACAACTAGCTAGATTTAATGAACGGATTTCTACACCATTAAAACGTTGGAAATTTAGTCCAGTTGATAGAAAAGGACAAGAACTTTGGGATAAATATAGGCACTACAAAGAGTTAATGTTTAGTAAAACGCATACTAGTTATAGTCCGTGGATTATTGTAAGAGCAAACAATAAAAAAACAGCACGATTAGAAAGTATTCGTCACGTACTATCTTTATTTAATTACGATGGAAAAAGTGAAGCGTTAACTACATTATTACCAGATCCAAATATAGTATCAAGATATTTTCGTTCAACCAAACAAATTGATTAAAATGGAGAAGTTTAAACTAACGGAAGAAGATGTTGAAATTCTTAATACTAATAAAGGATTGAAAGCAATATTATCTAATGAACCTTTTAATTTAGAAAGGGCTGTTAGGTATGTAAAATATGAGAAAAAATTAAAAAAATTGCAAATAGAGTTAATTCGTTTGCAAACATGGGCAATTAATGAAAATGAACGTGTAATTATAATTTTTGAAGGAAGAGATGCTGCAGGAAAAGGTGGTGCAATTAGACGAGCAACGGAACGTATGAATCCGCGTCATTTAAGAATTATAGCCTTACCTAAACCAACGGAAGATGAACAAACCCAATGGTATTTTCAGCGTTATGTAAATCAATTTCCAAAAGCAGGTGAAATAATATTTTTTGATAGAAGCTGGTATAATAGGGCAGTAGTAGAACCTGTAAATGGTTTTTGTACTCACGAAGAATATGAAATTTTTATGAAACAAGTAAATGATTTTGAAAGAATGATTACCGAATCTGGTATTCGTTTGGTAAAAATTTACATGTCAATTTCTAAAAAAGAACAAGCTAAAAGATTTGAAGATATTAAAAACGATCCTTTAAAGCATTGGAAAATGACACCTGTTGATGAAAGAGCGCAAGAGCTTTGGGATACATATACAGACTATAAATCTAAAATGTTTGAAAATACAGAACTTGGAGGTTTACCTTGGAAAGTTATTAGAGCTAATAAGAAAACTTTTGCCAGAGTTGCTGCTATTAATCACATATTAAAAACTATTCCATACGATAAAAAGTTGGAAATTTAGATATTTCTTTATGAAGGAGAATTAAAATAAAAAAAAATCGAGGATTGTTATCCTCGATTTTTTTTTATTTACTACAATTTTGGTTTCGTTAAAGGCTTATTTTTATACAATTTTATTCTGTTTCATCTTCTTCAGTAGAAAAAATTATTTCTGCTTCAAAATCACCGTTAATAACATCTTCTTTCGCTATCCAATATTCTGAAGTTGTTAATTTAAAAGTATTATTTTCATTTGTTAAATACCAAAGAATCCCTTCGGCATCGGTAAATGGTGTTTCAGATTCGAGTTGTTCTGTAAACAATCGGTTTATTAAATTACTTGGAGAAAAGCCTATCACCAAACATTTTACAACAATTTCTTTGGTAATTTCTATATCTTTAGATTCATCTAATGGAGTTAATTCAAATTCAATTATAGTAGCTTTTGCATTTGGGAACGTTCCGTTATAAGCCTTATATAAAAGTTGATTGATATCAAAAAGTGTAGCGTGTAAAAAAATATTTGGATATTCCTCAGAGATTTTATCTAATAGCATTTCATGAGAAAGTGAGTCTATTTGGCCTTCATTTAATACGTTACTTAATTTATAGGTTAATAAAATAGCAGCGGCTTCATTAGGTTCAAAATCCGTAATTGCCATAAATAAATATTCCTTTAATTCGTTATCTGTTATAGATTTAGCATCTGGATAGTCAAATTTTTCTAATAAATTTTTATAATCTGTGTTGGTCCATACTCCTTCAATCTCATCAACCGTTTTTACAGTATGTATTTTTACGTTATATTTCATGGTTATGAATTTTATATTAACAGTTATAAGATAGTTAATAGTTTAGAATTCAGCTATGTGATTTCAAAAAAAAACCTCAAATTTTTAATTTGAGGTTTTTTTTATATAAAAGTTAGTCTTCAACAACTACCCAATCTCCTTTTTGAATTAAAGGAATGGCTTGTTTGTATTTAACTAATTTATTTTCACCGGTCATTATATTTTTAATGGTCACCTGTTCGTTTCTTCCAATTTTTCGTTCTGTACGTACAATTGTTTCAACAACTTGTGGCTGCTGTGGTTGATTTGTTTGAGCTGCTTCTGTAGGACTTTGATATTCTTCCTTACTCAATTTTACCTTTTCGCGTTTATGCTCTCTTGCTTGATATACCTGATTAGAATCTTGAGAAGGTAAACTTCCTTTAAATAAGAATGATAACACTTCTTTATTTACTTTATCTAACATACCGTTAAACAGTTCAAATGATTCAAATTTGTAAATTAATAAAGGATCTTTTTGCTCGTAAGTTGCATTTTGAACCGATTGTTTTAATTCATCCATTTGACGTAAATGATCTTTCCAAGTGTCATCAATAATAGCTAATGTAATATTTTTTTCAAAGTCTGTTACTAAACCTTTTCCTTCAGTTTCATAAGCTTCTTTTAGGTTGGTTACAACTTTTAGCTCTTTAGTTCCATCAGTAAAAGGAACCACAATTCTTTCAAATCTATCACCTTGTTTTTCGTACACTTCTTTAATTACAGGATATGCAGCTTGTGCACTTCTTGATAATTTTTCTTTGTAGTGTTTATAAACTTTATCAAACAATTTATCAGTTAATTCTTGTGCCGATAATGTTTTAAATTCTTCTTCTGTAAAAGGAGCACTTGTTGATGAAAAACGAATTAATTCAAATTCAAAATTTTGAAAATCGTTTGTAGTTTTATTTTCTTGAATTAAAGTACTACAAGTATCATAAACCATATTTACAATATCTACTTGTAATCGGTCTCCGTATAATGCGTGACGACGACGTTTGTAAACAACTTCACGTTGAGAGTTCATTACATCATCATACTCAAGTAATCTTTTACGAACGCCAAAGTTATTTTCTTCTACTTTACGTTGTGCACGTTCAATGGATTTTGTAATCATTGAATGTTGAATTACTTCACCTTCCTCTAATCCCATTCTATCCATCATTTTTGCAATTCTTTCTGAACCAAATAAACGCATTAAGTTATCTTCTAAAGATACATAAAATTGCGATGATCCTGGATCTCCTTGACGACCTGCACGTCCACGTAACTGACGGTCAACACGTCTAGAATCGTGACGTTCAGTACCTATAATTGCTAAACCTCCTGCTTTTTTAACAGCTTCAGAAAGTTTAATATCCGTACCACGACCGGCCATATTTGTTGCAATTGTAACAACACCTGCATTACCAGCTTGCGCTACAATATCTGCTTCTTTTTTATGTAATTTTGCGTTTAATACGTTGTGATTTATTTTTCTGATAGCAAGCATTCTTCCTAATAATTCAGAAATTTCAACCGATGTTGTACCAACTAAAACAGGACGTCCTTGATTTACTAAATTTACAATTTCATCAATTACGGCATTGTATTTTTCACGTTTGGTTTTAAATACCAAATCTTCTCTATCAAAACGTTGTAAAGGAACATTTGTAGGTATTTCAACAACATCTAACTTATAAATATCCCAAAATTCACCAGCTTCTGTAATTGCTGTACCTGTCATACCAGATAATTTGCGATACATTCTGAAGTAATTTTGAAGAGTTACGGTAGCGTAGGTTTGTGTTGCAGCTTCAATTTTTACATTTTCTTTTGCTTCAATTGCTTGATGTAAACCGTCAGAATATCTTCTGCCTTCCATAATACGGCCAGTTTGCTCATCAACAATTTTAATTTTATCATCCATAATTACATATTCAATATCTTTTTCAAATAAAGTATATGCTTTTAATAGTTGATTCATTGTATGAATACGTTCACTTTTTATGCTGTATTCACGGTATAATTCTTCTTTTTTAGAAGTATTCTCTTCAGGTGAATTACTTTCTTGGTCAATTTTACCAATTTCAGTACTTAAATCTGGTAAAATAAAAAAGCTTTCATCACCATCATCACCAGATAAGAATGAAATTCCTTTATCAGTTAAATCAATTGAATTATGTTTTTCATCAATAACAAAATATAATTCTTCATCAATTTTAGGCATTTCACGGTTGTTATCCTGCATGTAGAAGTTTTCCGTTTTTTGCAATAATTGCTTAATACCTTCTTGACTTAAATATTTTATTAAAGCCTTGCTTTTTGGTAATCCTCTAAAAACACGGTATAATAAAAATGAGCCTTCTTTAGTGTCTCCTTCCGAAATTAATTTTTTTGCTTCTGCTAAAACACCAGTTAAATAATTACGTTGAATAGATACAATTTTATCAACACTAGGTTTTAGTTCGTTAAATTCATGACGATCTGCATTTGCTGTAGCACCTGAAATAATTAATGGTGTACGAGCATCATCAATTAACACAGAATCCACCTCATCTACAATTGCGTAGTTGTGTGGGCGTTGCACTAAATCGTTTGGTGAGTGTGCCATATTATCACGTAAATAATCGAAACCAAATTCGTTATTTGTACCATAAGTAATATCTGCATTATAGGCTTTTCTACGTTCATCTGAATTTGGTTGATGATGATCTATACAATCAACACTTAAACCATGAAACTCAAACATTGGAGCCATCCATGCGGCGTCACGTTTTGCTAAGTAGTCGTTTACGGTAACAACGTGTACACCTCTTCCTGTTAAGGCATTTAAATATACGGGTAAAGTAGAAACTAAGGTTTTACCTTCTCCGGTCATCATTTCGGCAATTTTACCTTGATGTAAAACAGCACCACCAATTAACTGAACATCGTAATGTACCATGTCCCAGGTAACGGCTTTTCCTTGAGCGTCCCAAGTGTTTTTCCAAATTGCTTTATCTCCTTCTAAAATAACGTTGTCTTTTGTGGCAGAAAGTTCTCTGTCAAAAGGAGTTGCTGTTACGTAAATTTGTTCGTTTTCAACAAATCTTTTTGCAGTTTCTTTAACAACGGCAAAAGCTTCGGCTATTATTTCTTTTAATATTTTTTCGGATGCTTCGTAGCGTAAATCTTCTAAACTGTCAATTTCGGCGTAAATTTCTTCTTTTCTATCAACATTTGCATCATGTGCTTCTTCATTTAGCGCAGTTATTTTTGAAGTAAATTCGGATGTTCCTTCGGCAATTTTTTGTTTGAAATAAATAGTTTTTGCCCTCAATTCATCATTAGAAAGTTTTGAAATTTCGCTTTCAAAGGCACGAACATTAGTAATTATTGGTTGTAGTAGTTTTAGATCACTCTTTTTTTTATCTCCAACAAATAGTTTTAGAACTGAATTTAATATACTCATTTTTAGGTCAAATTTTTTTATTATACCAATTGTGTTAATTAGGTTTAATAGTGTTTAGTATTTCAAAGCGAAGTTAAAATAATTTAAGGTTATATTTTAATTTCAATTTAAAATTATAGGGTAAAAAATAAAAAAAAGCCTCAATAGAGACTTTTCAGTTTTTAAATATTTTTTTTAGTATTCATCCTCATTCCAAAGATAATCCTCATCTGATGGATAATCTGGCCAAATTTCGAGAATTGATTCAAAGTTTTCATCGTCATCTTCAATTTCTTGAAGATTTTCAACAACTTCTAGAGGAGCACCCGTTCTAATTGCATAATCTATTAACTCATCTTTTGTTGCTGGCCAAGGCGCATCTGCTAAATAAGATGCTAATTCTAATGTCCAATACATAATTTTGTTGTATTAAATTTGTGCAAAAATAATTTTTTTACTTAAAAAACCAAGTATTTTTTACTTTTTTTTCACTATTAAAAAGAACTTATTTTATTTTCTCTGGAATCCATTGAATTTCCTGAGCGTTATTATCATAAGTCAACTTTCGTGCCAGCACAAATAAGTAGTCAGATAGTCGGTTTAAATAAATTAAAATATGTTCATCAATTTCAGTTTCTGCACTTAATTGGGTAGAAATTCTTTCCGCTTTTCTGCAAATACATCTTGCAATGTGACAAAATGACACGGTAGTATGTCCGCCAGGTAAAACAAAATGCGTCATAGGTGGTATAGTTTCATTCATTTTATCCATTTCATTTTCTAATTGTAAAACAGCTTCAGTATTTACCTTGTTAATATTTAGGCGTTCTTTACCACTTTTTAATAGTGCTTTTTCTGGAGGTGTTGCTAACATTGCACCTAGTGTAAATAGTTTATTTTGTATTGCTATTAATACTTCAGTTGAATGTTTGTCTATTTTCTGATCTCTAATTAAGCCTAAGTAAGAGTTTAGCTCATCAACTGTTCCATATGCTTCTATGCGTAAGTTGTATTTTGGAACTCTTGTTCCACCAAATAATGATGTTTCTCCTTTATCTCCAGTTTTAGTATATATTTTCATAATTTAAACTCTTATTGTAAAATGTTGTTTTAATTGTTCGTTTCTAAAAAAAACAATGCCCCAAAAGTACGTATTTATTGTTACAGTTACTTTTGGATGTTGTTTAATTATTTTCCAGGTTTCAAACATTTCTTTATTCCAATGTATATCATCAAAAATAAAAATTGAGTTATTGTGAGCTGTTTTTAAGCATTCCTTAAAATAATTTAAGGTAGGTTCTTTTTGGTGATTTCCATCAAAATAAACCATATCAAAATTGTTGTATTCAATAATTTTAGGCAGTGTTGAGTTAAAATCTCCAATGTTTAATTGAATGTTGTTTAAGTGGAATTTTTCAAATGTTTGCTGTGCAATTTGAGCTGTATTTTTACAACCTTCCAAAGTTTTAATTTTTGATTGTGGATTTCCAATGCTTAATGCGCAACTGGCCAAACCAACAGAAGTCCCTATTTCTAATATGTTTTTAGGTTTGAAATATTCTACCAACCTAATTAAAAGTAATGCTTTTTTTGTTGAAATACCGGCAATTTTAGCAATGTCGCTCACTTTTCGGGTATTGCTTTTAAAAACTTTAGAGCCTTTTCCAAAATCTGAAACTTCAATTTTGGAATGATTGTTTTTTAAAAACTTTTTAATTTCTTTAAACAATATGATTTTAGTAAAATTGGTTTTTTTATAAAAGCATTTTGTAACTAAACTATAAACAAACGGAGAATGTACACCGTGCTGATTTGTAGATTTTAAAAGAAAAGATAAATATGTAGAAATTTTAAACCACATGAATTCTTATTTTAGTGCGAAAATAATAGAAAAATTATTTTAATAAGCGATTTAAAATTATATTTGCCTTGCCCACATTTAATTATATGAAAAAAATATTTTTATACCTTATTTTTATTGCTATTTGTACCTCTTGTATATCTACAAAACAAACAACTTATTTTCAAGGAGAGCCAGTTAGTAAATCTGATATTTATAAGTTAAATAATGAGCCTTATCGTTTGCAAGTAAACGATATTTTATACATAGATATTAAGGCTGAAAACCCAGATATAGTAGCTTTATTTAAAAGTAGTGGAGCAGACGGCTCAAGTACTGCAACACAAGGAGATGGTTTGTATTTTAGTGGTTATACAATAGATAGGCACGGTAATATTAGAATGCCATATATTGGCGATTTAAATGTGCTTGGATATACAGAAAAAGAGGTTAGAGAAAAGATTGAATTAGAATTAGGAAAGTTTTTAAAAAATCCTGAATTGGTATTTGTAACGGTAAAATTAGCCGGAATACGATTTGTTGTAACCGGTGAAGTAGGTTCGCCAGGAACTTTAAATTTAATGCAAAATCAAGTGAGTATAATTGATGCTATAGCTAATGCTGGAGAAATTTCAGAATATGGAAATAAGAAAGAAGTAATGGTTATTAGAAAATCGTTAGATGGTGTTAAAAAATACCAATTAGATTTTACCAAAATAAGTGTTTTTGAATCGGAAAATTTTTACATTCAACCTAATGATATTATTTACGTTGCGCCACTAAAACAAAAATCTTGGGGAATAGGAACCACAGGTTTAGAAACTTTTTCAACAGCAGTAACATTACTTTCTTTTATATTATTGATTAAAAATTTATAAAATAAGAATGAATAATAAGTTCAAATTTATTGAAAACCCTGGAGATCATATTTCTGATATTAAAGATTATTTATTTAGAATTTTATCTAATTGGAAATGGTTTTTAGTTACTATTCCAGTAGCACTTGCCATTGCGTATTATTTTAATATTTCAGCTGAAAAAATATATGGATTAAGCAATACAATTGAAGTAAAGGAAAAAAGTAATCCTTTATTTTCTTCAGGAACAAATATTGCTTTTAATTGGGGAGGAGTAAGTGACCAAGTAGAATCTATTAGAAAAGCATTAACATCAAGATCACATAATGAAAATGTTGTTAAAGAATTAGAATTTTATATAGATTATTTAAAAGATGGACGTTTTAGAAAAGAAGATGTTTACGGGGCAACTCCATTTAAAATTAAATTACAACCAAATCAGTATCAATTATTAAATACCCTTATTAAAATTGATTTTATTGATAACTCTACTTTTAATTTATCGGTAGATTTTGATTCTGAAAAAACGGTTAAATTAATTAATTACAAAGATCAAAGCACTAAAAATTATACAGTTAATAATTTAAATTTTTCGCAATCATTTTCATCTGATGAGTATATTAATTTACCTTTTTTAAAAGGACAAATTAGTGTTTTAGAAAAAAATGATGATTTAAAAGGGCAAACCTATTATATTCAATTAAATAGTGTTGATCAGGTTACAGGAAAATATCAAAATATACGCGCAACAGGTTTGGCAGGAACGTCATTAATTGAACTTTCTTTAACAGGTGCAAATAAAAATAGGTTGGTTGATTTTCTAAATAAAACAGTAGAAGTTTTAGCGGAAGTAGAACTTGAACAGAAAACAAATTATGCTCGAAGCACTAAAGAGTTTATTGATGCGCAATTTAAAAACACCTCTGATAGTTTAAAATTAATTGAAACTAATATTGAACAATTTAAGCAACAAAATTCAATTTATGATTTATCTGCTCAAGGTGGAGAGATTTTTTCTCAAACTACAGGATTGGATAAAATGCAAAAAGAATTATCCGATAGAATTGCGTATTTTAATAATTTAGAAAACTACATAAAAACTCATAAAAACTACGCTAAAATTCCTGCACCAGCAATTATAAATATTGAGGATGCTTCCATTGCAGAAATGGTAGGAAATTTAACCAAGTTATCTATTAAAAATGAAAAATTATCTAAAGAGGTAACATCAAATCATCCTTCTTTAAAATTAGCAAATCAGGAAATTGAAACGGCAAGAAATGTGTTGTTGGAGAATTTGGCATCGCTTAAAGAGGTAACAAAGGTAACTTTAAATAATAGTTTAAAGAGGTTAAACTCATACACTTACGAATTAAATAAATTACCTAATAAAGAACAAAAATTATTAAATTTTCAAAGAAAATATAGCTTAACGGAATCGAATTTTGTGTTTTTAATGCAAAAAAGATATGAAGCAGATATTGCCATAGCCGCAAGTGTTTCGGATATTTCAATGTTAGATTCTGCTAAGGATATGGGGCAAGGTTTTATTTTACCTCGTGTTTCTTTTAATTATATGATTGCACTTTTATTAGGAATTATTTTACCTCTATTTGTAATTATAGCAAAAGAAATTTTGGATACTAGAATTCATACAGCTGAAGATATTGAACGCGTTTCTCCAATTCCAATTTTAGGGATTGTAGGAAGCAATTCAGCAGTAAATAATTTAGCAGTGTTTTTAAAGCCTAAATCTACCGTAGCTGAATCTTTTAGAGCATTAAGATCTAATATTCAGTTTTTATTTGTTCGAAAATCTAAAGAGAAATCAAAAACGGTTATTGTAACTTCATCGGTGAGTGGTGAAGGAAAAACATTTGTGTCTATAAATATGGCTACCGTTTTTGCCTTAGGAGGAAAGAAAACAATTTTAGTTGGATTGGATTTACGTAAACCTAAAATATTTGGTGATTTTGAGTTAACAAATGAGAATGGTGTAGTTAATTTTTTAATTGATGAGGAAAGTATAGAAAATATTATTCAAAAAACAGATATTCCAAATTTAGATGTAATTACTTCTGGTCCAATTCCACCAAATCCATCAGAATTATTAATTAGTTCGGCAACTGATGAATTAATAGGTTATTTAAAAGAAAATTATGATTATATAATTTTAGATACGCCACCAATTGGGTTAGTTAGTGACGCCATAGAATTGCTTAAATATGCAGATTCTACAATTTATGTAGTTAGGCAAGGCTATTCTCAAAAAGGAATGTTACGTATGATTAACGAAAAATATAAGAAAGAAGAAATCTCTAATTTAAGTATTGTTTTAAATGATTTTAAAATTAAATCTAAATACGGATATGGTTACGGTTATGGATATGGTTACGGTTATGGTGCGTATGGAAAATATTCGAACGGATACCATGAGAATGATAAAAAAACGTTTTTAGGTAAATTTTTAAAACGAAAAAAATAATTTAGTACGGAATTTGAACGTTTTAAATTATTACTTCATAAAAAAGAAAGTCCACAAATTAAACTTGTGGACTTTCTTTTTTATCCGATTATTTCAATAATAAATTATTCAAAAAAGTCTAATTTAAGAAACTCGTAAAATTTTTTCAATTTTTTTTCCTTTCGCTAACTCATCAATTAACTTATCTAAATACCTTACTTTTTGTGTTAATGGATTTTCTATTTCTTCCACTCTATAACCACATATAACACCTTTTATTAAATGAGCATTTGGGTTTAACGTTGCATTCTTAAAAAAGAGCTCGAAGGTTACGTTGTTTTCAATAAGTTCTGTTAATTTATTTTCATCGTAACCAGTAAGCCATTCAATTACTTTATACAATTCTTCTTTAGTTCTTCCTTTTTTCTCAACCTTTGTTACATAATGTGGATATACTGAAGCAAATGTCATTTTTACAATGCGTTCATTTTGATTGTTTGCTTTATTCATAATTTATCAGAATTAATGTTGTTTTTTACAGTAAAACCGTAATTTTTATTCAACTAAATATAACAATTTTGATATTTAAATTAATAGTTGTGAAAAAATATTTATTAATAGAAATGGATAAAGCTATAATTACATTTTTATTTGTTGATGCTCTTTATTTGGCTTCAAATAAGAAGCTAGTGTTATATTTATACAAGCAACATAACAAAAACACAATGTTGTTTTAATGTAATTTTATTTTCGTTTTATAAAGAAAACAATAATTCCTATTAGTAAAGTCAAAAATATTCCTCCTGCAATCCAAATATATGAAGGATGATGTTTAATTACATAACCAAATTTATAACCAAGGTTATATGCAGTTTTTTCGGTTGGACTTTTACCTAAAAATTGACTTGATTTTTTAGCTGATTTTAATTTAATAGAGTTAAAAAACACATCTTTTTCAGTTGGAATTAATTGTGATGAAGTTTTATACTCAAATACATACAGGTTTTTGTTTACAAGGAAGTATTCAATTTTGTGAATGGTATTATTTATAGAATCTTTCAAATTTAAATGATAGCCGTTTAAGCTGTCCTTTTCTATTAATTTTTCAGATTCAATTTTAAACGAGCCATTTTTTATGTAGGATTTTGCAAAAGATTGGTAATATTCTTCTAAACTTTTTAAATCGTATGGTAAATTGGAATTATAGATACGAATACTGTCGTTTTCAAATAATTCCTTTTGAGCTATAAATTCAGAGTTTTCAACTTTAGAATGATACTTTATTAGAATTAAGCTGTTTTTTAAAGAATCTATTTTACTAACCTCACCAGGTATTTGAACTGAAACTAGTGAATCTAAGTTATAAATATTCTGACTATTTACTGTATTAGATAGAACAATAATTACGCATATTAATAGTAGCTTTTTCATAAGTATTAAATTTTTACTTTTTATTACAATTTATTTTGTTGAATTAAAATAAGAACGACCTGAAAATTATCAATTTTCAGGTCGTAATAAAATATTTTTAGAGTTATGATACTCTCATTTTTAAATGTTTAAAAAATTATTCCTCCTCAATTTGATTATGTGTTTTTAACCATTCTTCTCCTTTTTTATCCATAAAAAAGTCCATCCACATATAGTACATTTTTTCTCCGGCTTTGGCTTCTACTGAATGGCTAGATCCTAAAGGAATATGAAGAATTGAGTAAGCAGGAAAATCTATCTGACTATCATCAGCATATACAATAACGTTATTATCTGTTAATCCAAGAAACAATTGTTCTAACATTCCGTGTTCGTGTGGATCAACTTTATCTGGACCCATAGTTTCAACAGTTCCCATTGCAATTCTAGGAATGTATTTGTTAGGTAACACTGTGCGACTTACTGTATTCGGACTTTTTATTGGTTCTGTATAAGGTTTACAGTCAATAAATTTTGCATAATAAATTTGTTCAGTATTTTCCTTAGGAAACTCTTTTAAATCTAAAAGATCTTGTTCTGTTAATTTGCTAGCTATTTTAATAAAATGTAGCGTGTCGTTTTTGGCTGGAAATATAGAAATTTCATTCACTGAATTAGGTAGTAAAATTGTTTCGGGAACAATTTCATAATTTGTTTTATTTCCAACTGCATTTCCCTGACCTTTAATAAACAGGTAAATGTATTTATTCCCATTTTCTAGAAGTTCCTTTTTTTCATTACCACCAATAAGTGTAATATGTTCAACTGTAATTCCTGCAATTTCATTTTCAAGTATAGTTTTACTGTATTCTGATGTATTTGGAGCTAATTGTGTAGAAAGATATTCAATAGGAATTTCTTGTGCATTTACAACAATAAACGATAATAACGCTGCTGTAAGGGTTATAAAAGTAGATTTAATTTTCATAAATTATAAATATTTGGTTTTTTTTTTAATTCAAGCTACTAATATATTGAATTTTAATAAATAAAATACAGTTTTATCCTTTTAAGTTGTTAGATAGATTGATTTATACTAAAATATACCTATAATTTGAAATAGTGTTTAGAATGTAATTTTAGGGCTGTTTTATAAACCGTACCTTAAAATAGTTGTAAATGTTTTTAAGATTAAAAGAAAAGGTGTTGGGTTTTAAGTGCTTTAAAAAGTACTATAATAAATAGATGGCAAATAAATAAATAACATTATTTTCACTTTTTTCGTAATTCAAATAAGCCATAAATAACACCAGATAGAATTAATAATGTTAATCCTCCATCAATTGGTAAAGGTTTTGGTGGAGGTGGAGGAGGTGGTGGAGGTACAATTTGAGCACTTACAGTTTTAACGCACAAAAAAGAGGCCAATAAAAATAGTATTATATTTTTCAAAGGGTTTCTCATATTTTATGCGTTGTTCTTTCAATTTAATTGTACAATAGAATTTTAAAAAATTATGGTTTTATTTATAGTTATAGTTTGATTGTTAAGAAATGTTTTTACAATTACAATACTCCCTTTATTTATTTGGCTCATATTAAATTCGTATTCTTTTTTATTTGGATTTACTTTAGTTAATATTCTGCCTAATAAATCGTAAATTATAATTGTATTTATAGTTTCCTCAGTACTTTTTACTAGTAATAAATTGTTATTGGAATTTACAATTACTTTATTTAACTCCGTTTTAATTGTATCAACTGTTAAAGATTTCTCTTGAAATTTCAAATTAAACCTATTATCATTTGTTTCAGATTCGGTAACTTCAAATTCATAGGGTGAATTGGATAAATTATGATATGGTAAGTTTGGAAATAATTTATCTTCTAAAAAAATGTCCTTATCAGCTATTGCTCCTAATCTATTTTTAATCTCAATTTTTAAAGTTCCAGTTATGTTGGTATTATAACCTAAAGGAATTATTGCATCATCTGTTAATGATGTTCTTCCTTGAATTGCATATGGTTGTTCATCAATTAAAGAATAAATATCAACATAATTACCCGATATGAATTTAATAGCATCGTAAGCTCTGTCTATTCCGTCAGTGGCATTTTCCATTTTAGATGCATCGTAATCAAAAAACGAGACCAATGTTTGGCTAAAGGCTCCTTGTGTTTCGGAAAGGCTTAACCAAATTTTATTGGAATTATCATCAGTGGCATCTGTTTTTTTTGAAGTTTTACTAGGTTTATAAAAAACAGTATTATCAAATGGCGGGAAAATTTTATAATTATTAACATAAGATCCGTATCTCATAGAATTAGAAAACGTAACATCACCAATTTTTGCTCCAGCAGCCAATGCTGTTGTGCCATTATTAGCTATACCTTCTACCATAAAACTTTGTCCAGAGGCTATGTATAAATTAGAAACAGGAGTAGCATTAATATCTGCAGGTAAATAACCTGATATGTTATAATAAGAATAATCTCCATTATTGAAATTTTTATAATTAGCATAACCAGTATTACCAATGTCTACAACATTTGTTTGCGTCCATAATAATGCTGTGCCTCCAATTATTGAAATATTATTAGGATCTGATAGAAAAGAAGCAGCATTTAAAGCGGAAGAGTAAGGGTTTCCAATCAAATTCCAATCGTCATAATCTGTTGAATAATTAGCTAAAACATTTGTATTTGCACTGCTGTAAATTGGAACGTTAATTATTCCGTTATTTATTTTACCACTAAAGGTATAAGTTTTTGCTGCTTGACCTCCTGGATAAGAATTTACAATATATCCAACCCCAGGTATCATTTTTGTTTCTGTGGGTTTTTGCCAAACCCAATTGGTTGTATAAGGATCATCATCATCTAAACCATCACCATCACTATCATTAAACTTAGTTGCATCATATTTAAAAATTTTATAGGCATCCATACTAGAAGGGTATACAGGATTGCTAAAAAATATATTTGAAATTGTTGGTCCAGATGTATCATTAGTCACGGGAGAAGACCAATAGGTAAAGTTCCAATCTGATTGTGCTTTGGTTGTTTTTTTAGTATTTATAATACCTGTACCAACCAAGTTTACAGAGGAACCGTTATTAACCATAATTAAAGAGTTTTTATCTTCAATATTAACAATTGCACTATTTTTCACTTGTAATTCTTTAACAATGGAAACATAATTATAGGAAGAAGTACCGTTAATATTTAGTGTAACTCCAGTATTAACTATAACAGAACAAGCTTCAAAATCGCCATAGGTTGCTGTATCGTAATCTGTGTCAAGAATTACACTTATGTTACTTTGTGGCGTAATTGTTGAAATTTGAGTGTAACTAGGATCTATAGTTTCAGTATCATTAAGTGTTTTATACCAATAGGGTCTTGTTTCATCAGTTTTTTTGTGCCATATTGCTTTTGGTGGGCAATCAACATTATTACCTAAACAATAAATTTTGAAATTATCAAATATTCCATCTGAATTACCAACCGTATTTCTAATTCTTAAAATTGTTGATCCTACTGAAATTAAAGGTGTAAACTGTAAATCTATGATGTATCTTTTATATGGTGTATTTGTTAAAAGTGGAGTTCCTTGTTTATAAGAATTATAATTAATTGCAACCCAATTGTTGCTTCCGGCAGAC
Source organism: Lutibacter sp. (assembly GCF_041596795.1). Classification (GTDB taxonomy): domain Bacteria; phylum Bacteroidota; class Bacteroidia; order Flavobacteriales; family Flavobacteriaceae; genus Lutibacter. The sequence goes on along the minus strand of NZ_JBFHHX010000011.1, from coordinate 9,016 downwards.
CAATATTCAATTTCAAATATAGATCCACTTAAACCTCCAGAGACATTAGCGTAAAATTCAATAACTTTTATATTATCTAAAACGGGAAGAAATACCCATGAACTAGGATTCGTTATTTTAATGGATTTTCCAAAAGTACCATCATTTACAAAGCAAGCTTTAGTTTGATAAAGCCCAAACGAACCAATAAATACTTGACCAGTTGAATTTCCACACGAATAATTAGAATAGGACTCAAAATTTTCATCAACACAAGCTAAACCAACAGTTCTTAAAAGGGTATAAGGTGTACTAGTGCTTTTATATGTAGGTGAGACTGTGCAGTTATAATAAGGGTAAACAAAATAGTAATAATTGGTTCCGGTAGTTAAACCAGTTAAATTTATTATTGTTGAAGAGCCATTAGAGATTACTGTTCCAGTACCAAAAGAGCTACCAACAGTGTAAGTTGTACCATTTGCTGGTGTTGTTTCTATTGTTGTAAAAGTGCTTTGAACTACCAAATAACCTGCTACCGCTGGTGTGTTATTTGCTGTAATTGTTAATCTAGCGTCGGTTTGTGTAACAAAAGAAAACGATACTGTGGGGTAATTTGTTGGAGCGTTGGGGCATTGTCCAAAATTTTTAGCAAATATAAAACAACAAATGAATACAAATAGGTACTTTTTTTTCATCATCATTATTTTTAATTATGATAACCCTAAAAAAAGAAAATACATCAAAAAAAAACAATTAAATAATTTTTTAAAGGTCTAATGTGAGTGCATGAAAATTTAGTGTTTTGGGGTTATAATTATATAAATATAACTATAAAAATCTAATTTCACAATTGATAGTTAAGTTTTTTAAATAATTGACAATCATTAGTTTGTTAAATTTATATAAAACCTAAATAAATAATAAATCTACCCTAAAAAATTAGGGTGGTTTAAATAATTAAAATTAATTATTTCACCTATTTTAGTAATGAGAAAAGAGAAAAATTAATCCTTAGAAGTTGTAGAAAGTGATAAAAGGTTTTACTTTTTTGATGAAAACCCTTGTTAATTAAGTTCTGTAAGTAAAGTTTAATAGCATTAGTATAAACCTTGCCTTTAAAAATTAATTTTATTACGGTATTTGGATATATTAAGGTTTATGAAAGGTAATTTATTTTATAAATAGGTTAATGTTTTTTTAAGAATTGCCAAATTTAGTTTCTAGCACCTAATTTTCTGGCAATTATACTAATTATTAATATTTGAATTGCATGAAACAGCATTATTGGTAATAGAAAAAAACCAGATACAGCAGAAGTTCCAAATAAAACTTTGGAAAAAACAGTACCGTGTACTAGTGATTTTTTGGTTCCACAAAATTGAGCTGTAATTTTATCTTCTAAAGAAAAATTTAATTTGTTAGCTATAAAACCTATAAAATAATAAATTATAAAAAATAGTACAATTACTATTGAAAACAGCAAAATAAAATCAAAAAGACTTACTGTGCTAAATATTTTTTGATGGAATGATTTTGCAAAACTTTTATAAATAATTAGAAGAATTACAGATTTATCAAATAAACTTAACTGTGTGCTATATTTATTGGCATATTTTCCAAAAAAACGCTGTAAAAAAATACCAAGAACAACAGGTAAAATTATTTCGATAATTAATTTTAAATAAACACTTGAATAATCAAAATTAGCACTAGTGTTATTTGTAAAAAAGCCAACAAAAAGTGGTGTTAATGCAATTCCAATAATTCCCGAAATACTTGCATTAAAAATTGCTGATGGAATATTTCCCTTTGCCATTGAAACCATTACAACTGATGATGATACTGTTGAAGGTAAAGCTGCCATAAAAAATATAGCTAACCAAAGTAAATGAGCTTCTTTACTTTGTATAAAAGGATAAAATATAAGTACTAATAAAGGAAATAGTAAGAAAGTGCTTAATTGAATTAACAGATGTAATTTCCAGTTTTTCAAACCATCTTTTAGTTTTTCTCCGTTTAATTTTAATCCGTAAAAAAAGAATATAAATGAAATACCAACAGAACTTATAATTTCTAAAGGAATTACACTGGTTTCTAATCCAAATTGAGGTATAAAATAAGCTATTATTATGGTGCAAATAATTGCTAAAACAAATTTATCTAATTTCACAAAAGTAGTATAAAGTTAATTTTATTTTTATGTTTAAAGGTGTTTTAATAACGTTGCAAATTAAGTAAAATTAAAGTGAGCAATGGTAAAAAATAGACTAAAAAACTGTTTTAAATTTTAAAAAAAATCATAAAAAATAAAATGTTAAATATTTCTAGCATTTTATTGTCCTTATATTTTAATTTTATACATTTACATACCGGAACAGAACAGTATGGTTAAATGAGTGATGATAAAAATATAATTAGTATAAATCACCTAAGTGATATTCCAAAATATCAACAAATAGTGAATTCTATTAATGATGCAATTGCAAAAAATAATATTAAAATTGGAGATGCCTTACCGTCAGTAAATAGTATTTGTAAAACGCACAATATATCTAGAGATACTATTTTTAAAGCTTATTCAATTTTAAAAGAAAATGGCGTTGTAGATTCTGTTCCAAATAAAGGCTATTATGTTGCAGCAGATACACGAAAAATCTTATTGCTTTTAGATACATTTAAGGCTTATAAGGAAGTTTTATACCATTCTTTCACCAATAATTTACCAGACAATATTATTACTGATATTCAATTTCATCATTATAATATAGATAATTTTAAAACCATTATAAATAATAGTGTTGGTAAATATTATAAATATGTAATAATGGGTTTTAATCACCAAGAGATACAGCAAATTTTAAGAAAAATTAGTACTGATAAACTTTTGTTAATAGATTGGAATATTTGTGCTTTTGATACTTGTAATTATGTGTTTCAAGATTTTGGAAAATCCTTTTTAAGTGCTTTAAATGAAGCTAAAAATTTATTTAAAAAATACAAAGAAATACGATTTTTATATCCAACGTTTACAAATCACCCTATAGAAACAGTTCAGTTTTTTGAACGTTTTTGCGAAAAGGAAGAAATACCTTATAAAGTACTTGCCAATCCAAAGGATTTTATTATTGAGAAGGGAATAGCCTATATAAGTGTAAGTGATAGAGTGCTTGGAAATTTCTTAGAGCAATGTAAAGAGAAGAATTTAGAACCAGGTGTAGATGTAGGTTTCTTGTCGTACAATGAAACACCTATGAAAAAATTTATTTATAAAGGCATTACAGTAATTTCAACCGATTTTAAGAAATTAGGAATAAAAGCAGCTGAATTTATTACAGAAGATAAACAGGTGCAAGTATATGTGCCAACAACGTTAACCATAAGAGAGTCATTATAAAATTATGTATTACATCGGATTTGATTTAGGAAGTTCTTCCATCAAGGCTGCTCTTGTAGAAATTTCAACAGGAAAAAGTATTGGAGTTGTACAAGAACCAGAAACAGAAATGAGTATGTTAGCCCTAAAAAATGGGTGGGCAGAGCAAAAACCAGAAGAGTGGTGGCAATATATTTGCAAAGCCATTGAAAGATTAAAAAAAACGTATAACATTTCTAGAACGCAAATAAAAGGGATAGGAATTTCCTACCAAATGCACGGACTTGTAATTGTTGATAAAACAGGAAAACCGCTTCGTAAAAGCATTATTTGGTGCGATAGTAGAGCGGTAGAAATTGGACGTAAAGGATTTAAAGAAATAGGAGAAGAAAAATGTACTTCCCATTTACTAAATTCTCCAGCTAATTTTACGGCATCAAAATTAAAATGGGTTAAAGAAAATGAACCAGAGATTTATAAAAACATCTATAAATTTATGTTGCCAGGTGATTTTATTGCCTACAAGTTTTCAGATATAATAAATACAACTATTTCTGGATTATCCGAAGGAATATTCTGGGATTTTAAAAATGATAGTGTTGCTGATTTTTTATTGGAACATTATGGAATTGATAAATCTTTAGTTCCAGATATTGTTCCAACTTTTGGAAATCAATGCGTTGTAAGTGAGCAAGGAGAAAAAGAAAGCGGTTTAGCTGCCGGAACTCCAATTTTTTATAGAGCAGGAGATCAACCTAATAATGCATTAGCTCTAAATGTATTTAACCCTGGAGAAATTGCTGCCACTGGAGGAACATCGGGAGTTGTGTATGCAATTACAGAAAATTTATCTGGGAAAGAAAGCACAAGAGTTAACAACTTCGCTCATGTAAATTATACAAAATCATCTCCTCTAATAGGTAAATTGTTAAATGTTAACGGTGCAGGTATTCAATACCGTTGGTTACTTAATAATTTAGCAGTTTCATCATACGAAGAAATGAACAATTTGGCATCAGAAATTCCTGTTGGTTCAGATGGTGTTTGTATGCTTCCTTTTGGTAACGGAGCAGAAAGAATGTTAAATAATTTGGAAATAGGTACACGTTTGGTAAATGTAAACTTAAATAATCATCATAAAGGACATATTTGCAGAGCTTCGTTAGAAGGAATTGCCTTTTCTTTTGTGTACGGAATGGAGATTTTAAAATCTGATGGAATAGATGTAAACGTAATTCGTGCCGGGAATGATAATTTATTTCGATCTGAAATTTTTGCAAATACCGTTGCAACTTTAATTCAACATGAAATAGAAATTTATAATACTACAGGAGCTATTGGAGCTGCTAGGGCATCTGCTTTACATAAGGGCAATTTTAAAAACTTTGGAAAGGTAATTATGGATAATGACCACGTTATGACCTTTATGCCTTTTAAAGACAAAGAGCCTTATTTAAAAGCGTACCAAAATTGGAAAAAAGAATTAGAATTAATATTAAGTACCAAATAAAAAAATAAATAATTTAAAATCAAAATATATAATATAATGGCAATTTTAGGAAACAAAGAATACTTTAAAGGTATTGGAGAAATTAAATTTGAAGGAAAAGAATCAAATAATCCATTAGCATTTAAATACTACAATCCAGATCAGGTTGTAGCCGGAAAAACAATGCGTGAACATTTTAAATTTGCAATTGCGTATTGGCATACATTCTGTGGGCAAGGAGGAGATCCATTTGGGCCAGGAACACAAAATTTTGCTTGGGATCAATCAGCAGACCCAATTCAAGCAGCAAAAGAAAAAGCAGATGCAGCTTTTGAATTTATTACTAAAATGGGATTCGGGTACTACTGTTTTCACGATTACGATTTAATTCAAGAAGGAGCAACTTTTGCAGAATCGGAAGAAAGATTAAACATTATAACAGATTATTTAAAAGAAAAACAAGCCGCTTCAGGCGTAAAATTATTATGGGGAACTGCCAATTGTTTTTCTAACCAACGCTATATGAACGGTGCTTCAACAAATCCAGAATTTGATGTTGTAGCTCGTGCAGGTGGACAAATAAAGCTAGCGTTAGATGCAACCATAAAACTAGGTGGTGAAAACTACGTGTTTTGGGGAGGAAGAGAAGGCTATATGTCTTTATTAAATACCGACATGGGAAGAGAATTGGACCATATGGGGCAGTTTTTAAAAATGGCTCGTGACTATGCCCGTGCACAAGGCTTTAAAGGGAATTTCTTTATAGAACCAAAACCAATGGAGCCAATGAAACATCAATACGATTTTGATTGCGCAACTGCTATCGGATTTTTACGTCAATATGGTTTAGATAAAGATTTTAAAATGAATATTGAAGTAAATCATGCAACTCTAGCACAACACACGTTTCAACATGAAATTGAAACAGCAGCCAATGCTAGAATGTTGGGGAGTTTAGATGCAAATCGTGGAGATTATCAAAATGGTTGGGATACCGATCAATTTCCAAACAACATTCAAGAAACTACAGAAGCTATGTTGGTTTTCCTAAAAGCAGGAGGTTTACAAGGTGGAGGAATTAATTTTGATGCAAAAATCAGAAGAAATTCTACTGATATGGAAGATGTTTTCTTAGCTCATATTGGAGGAGCAGATACTTTTGCAAGAGCATTACTAATTGCTGACAAAATAATAACTTCTTCTCCATATGAAAAATTAAGATCAGTTCGTTACAGTTCTTTTGATACAGGAAATGGAAAAGCTTTTGAAGAAGGAAAATTAACTATGCAAGACTTGTACAAAATTGCGCAAGAAAATGGTGAGTTACCTTTAAAAAGTGGTAAACAAGAATTGTTTGAAAACATTATTAATCAATATATATAATTAAGCATGGCAACAGCATCAAACACTAGTTATTTGTTAAAATTAACTATAGTAGCTACCCTTGGAGGTTTATTATTTGGATATGATACAGCGGTTATTTCAGGAACTGTGAGTTCTTTAGAAAGTTTTTTCGTTTTGCCATTTGGCTTAGATGAAACGAGTTCAAATGCTCGATTGGGTTTTGTTGTTTCAAGTGCATTAATTGGGTGTGTTATTGGTGGAATTTCAGGAGGAATAATCAGTAAAAAATTAGGACGTAAAAACGGTTTAATTTTAGCTGCTGTACTATTTTTATTGTCAGCTATTGGTTCTGCAATGCCAGAGATGCTACTAAAACAAATAGGAGAAGGAGACCATACATTTATTTATATTTTTATTATTTATAGAATTATTGGAGGTATAGGCGTAGGTTTAGCATCTATGCTTTCACCTTTATATATTGCTGAAATTGCTCCTGCAAAAAGTAGAGGTAAACTGGTGTCAATGAATCAGTTTGCCATTATTTTTGGGATGTTGGTAGTGTATTTTGTAAACTATTACATAGCAAAGCAAGGAGATGATACTTGGTTAAATACTGTTGGTTGGAGATGGATGTTTGCATCGGAAATAATTCCAGCTAGTTTGTTTTTATTAATGTTGTTTTTTGTGCCGGATACACCAAGATCTTTAGTATTGCAGTCGCAACCAGAAAAAGCACTAGATGTTTTAATTAAAATTAACGGTGTTGAAGAAGGTAAAAAAATATTAAATGAAATTCAAAATACAGTTGTAAGTCATTCGGGGAAATTATTTTCGTTTGGAATTGCAGTAATCGTTATTGGAATATTACTTTCTGTTTTTCAGCAATTTGTAGGAATAAATGTTGTGTTGTATTATGCTCCAGAGATTTTTAAAAGTATGGGTTCAGGAACCGACATTGCACTACTACAAACTATAATTGTAGGTGCAGTAAATTTATTGTTTACAGTATTGGCAATTTTAACGGTTGATAAATTTGGTAGAAAACCATTAATGATTATTGGAGCTGCAGGTATGGCAATATCAATGTTTGCACTTGGAACAACGTTTTTTATGAAGTCAGTTGGAATGGGAGCGTTAGTATTTATGTTGCTATACATTGCTAGTTTTGCTATGAGTTGGGGGCCAGTTTGTTGGGTGTTACTTTCAGAAATATTTCCAAATAAAATTAGAGGAAGAGCTTTGGCAGTGGCAGTTGCAGCACAATGGATTTCTAATTATTTAGTTTCTTGGACGTTTCCTATGATGGATAAAAACACGTATTTATTAGAGAAGTTTAACCACGGTTTTGCGTATTGGATTTATGGTGTAATGGGTGTAATAGCAATGATGATTGTTTGGAAATTTGTTCCAGAAACAAAAGGTAAATCACTGGAAGAAATGGAAAATATTTGGAGTAAATAAGAAGGTAGTAGTTGCTTAAAACTATATTAATCAATTTAAAAAAATAAAAAGAGGTTCAAAACTTTTAGGATAATCATTATTTGTTGGCTTAAAAGTTTTGAACTAAAATAATATTTTACGTAGGTATAATTTATATAAATAAAAAGAATGAAATTTTTTATAGATACAGCAAATTTAGAGCAAATAAAAGAAGCGCAAGAGCTTGGTGTTTTAGATGGGGTTACAACAAACCCATCATTAATGGCAAAGGAAGGAATTACAGGTGCAGAGAATATTTTAAAACATTATGTTGACATTTGTAATATTGTGGATGGTGATGTAAGTGCAGAGGTAATTGCAACAGATTTTGAAGGAATGGTGAAAGAAGGAGAAGCTTTATCAGCACTTCATCCTCAAATTGTGGTAAAACTACCAATGATTGCAGATGGAGTAAAAGCGTGTAAATATTTTTCTGATAAAGGAGTTAGAACTAATGTAACATTAGTTTTTTCTGCTGGGCAGGCTTTATTAGCCGCAAAAGCAGGAGCAACATATGTTTCTCCATTTTTAGGTAGATTGGATGATATTGCAACAGATGGAGTTCATTTAATTTCTGAAATCAGACAGATTTATAATAACTACGGTTTTGAAACCGAAATATTAGCAGCATCTATTCGTCATACAATGCACGTAATTGATTGTGCAAAAATTGGCTCAGATGTTATGACCGGACCATTGTCCTCAATTATGGGATTGTTAAAACACCCGTTAACAGATAGTGGATTAGCTCAATTTTTAGCAGATTATGCAAAAGGAAATTAAGAAATAAGAAAGAATATTTAATCTAAAGAATTATAAAAAAACCATTGAAACTAATTTTTTTCAATGGTTTTTTTTGAATAGGTAATGTTGGTTTTTTTTAGAAAATTGAATAAGTACCTTTTAAAAAGGTAAGTGATAGCTAGAAGGTTTATGTTAAATATAACAAATATGTTTATATAAAAAAATCTATAGAAGAAAACATAATAAATAAAGTTTGTAAAAAAATTTAATTTTGAGAATTACAATTCACAAATTTAACAAAATATAATAAATTCTATTTAATTAAGCAATTGTATTGTTAAAGGAGTTTTGATTCTTAAGGAAAATTCATTTAAATAATTTTCCCAAGCTTCTTTTGTGTTAAATTGCTTGCTTTTTTTCCATCCAAAACCAGCATAATAAACAACTTTAGAATCAACTACATTTAAGTTAGCATAAGCGTTACTTAAATCTGGAGTATCAACATCATATTTTTCAAAATCAGTAAAATATTCTTTTGAAGCTAAAATAGCAGTCCCTAATTCAGAATCATCTCCATGAGGTTGCCAATAGCTTACCCATCCATTATT